>NZ_VCKY01000055.1 GCF_005889735.1 Nonomuraea turkmeniaca | reverse complement strand
GGGGGCGGCGGATCGCGGGCGCGTTGCCGGTCGGTCCCACGGCGGCCCCACGTCTGGCCGTCGCCGTCGGCGCGCTGCTTGCGCTGCTCGTGCTGCTCGCGCTGGCCGAGTCGATCAACGCGGGCAGTGAGACGCAGCCGGCCATGGGATACACGGTGAGCGTGCCGGCGGGCGATCCGGCCGCGCGCATCGGCGGCCCGCCTCCGGCGTACACCCCCGAGGCGGTGCCCACAAGCGCCGCGGAGACGCAACCGACCGGGGCAGGGCCGCGCGGCGGCGGCGCCGGTGCGCCGCTCAACATCATGATCTTCCCGTTGCTCGCCCTGGCCACCACGCTTCCGCTGCTCCTGCTGTGGAGGCAGCCGCGGGTCGCGGCCGTCCTGATCTGCGCGGCGAGCGTGTTGTCGATCGTGGGTTTCCACGCGCTGACGGTGGCCGGCCTGATTGCGCAGCTGATCGCCGCTTACCGGTGCGGCCGCCATGGCGCGCCCGCCCCGGCCGTGCTCGTCACCGTGCCGTTCCCGGTGCTGGCCGTGGTGCTGGAGCTGACCGGTGCGACGGGTGGTGACCAGGTCCGGGTGCTCACGCTGGTGGCCGCCTGCCTGGCTCCGGCCGCGGCGCTGGGCGGGATCGCGCGCCGGGCTCACGGCAAGGCCCTGGCCGACACCGTCGCGCGACAGGTTGTCGCGGACAGCCTGCTGGAGCACACCGCCCGAGGGGAGCGGGCGCGCATCGCCCGTGAGTTGCACGATGTCGTCGCGCACCACATCTCCATGGTGGCCGTACAGGCGGAGACCGCCCGGCTGGCGGTCCCCGGGATGCCCGCCGCCGGAGCGGATCGGCTGCTGGCGATCGGCGACACCGCCAGAGCGGCGCTGACCGAGATGCGGCGGCTGCTCGGCGTGCTGCGTGAGGACGCGCAGGCGGAGGCGACCTGGCGGCCGCAGCCAGGCCTGCGCCTGCACGAGCTCAACGAACTGCTCGACGAGTCACGTGAGGCGTCGGGCGCCGGGACGCGGCTGATACTCCGCGGCACGCCGGTCGAGCTCGATCCGGGGGTGGAGCTGGCGGCGTACCGGATCATCCAGGAGGCGCTCACGAACGCGCGGCGGCATGCGCGGGGGGCCGCCGTGGACGTGGAGCTGCACTACACTGACGACGCCCTGCGGCTGGCCGTCCGTGACAACGGGCCCGGACCGTCCGGCGCGCAACAGGCCGGGCACGGCCTGGCGGGCATGCGCGAGCGCGCCGCGGCCGTCGGCGGCGAGCTGCGCACCGGTCCCGCACCCGGTGGCGGCTTCCTCGTCGAGGCTCGACTGCCGGGGAAGGACGCCGACGACGCGTCCACGACAGGCAGTGTCTCCGTGACAGGAAAGGACGCCAGCGACCCATGATCCGCGTGGTCATCGCCGACGATCATCTGGTCGTCCGGACCGGGTTCGCCGAGTTGCTCGACACCCAGCCGGACTTCGAGGTCGCCGGGACCGCCGCCGACGGGGCCGAGGCGGTGCGGGTCTGCCGGGAGGTGGCCCCCGACGTCGTGCTCATGGACGTGCGCATGCCGGGCATGGGCGGCATCGAGGCCACCAGGCGGCTCGCCGGCGCGGATGGGCCTCGCGTGCTCATCCTGACGACGTTCGACCTGGACGAGTACGTCTACGACGCGCTGCGCGCCGGGGCCAGCGGCTTCCTGCTGAAGGACGTCACCGCGGAGCGGCTCTTCGACGCGGTACGCGTGATCGCCGCCGGCGAGGCGCTGCTGGCTCCAGCGGTCACCAGGCGGCTGATCAGCGAATTCGCCCGCTTCGGGCCGAGATCCGAGGCGCCCGCGCTGTCGGCGCTGACGCCACGCGAGACGCAGGTGCTCCGGCTGGTCGCCGAAGGGCTGTCCAATCCGGAGATCGCGGCCCGGCTGATGGTCACGGAGGAGACGGTCAAGACCCACGTGAGCAGGGTGCTGAACAAGCTCGGGCTGCGCGACAGGACGCAGGCCGTCGTCGCCGCGTACGAGACGGGCCTGGTCGTGCCGCGCAGCCGGTCATGAGCTAGAAGTCGAAGTCGTCGATGTTGTCCTTGTTGAACACGGTCGGCTTGCCGAGCAGCACCTCGCCCTTGGCCCCGATCGTGTAGTCGCCCAGCTTGCCCGCCTTGAACTTCTCGCCCTCGGCGCCGGTGATCTGCCCGGAGGCCAGGGCCGCGGCCGCGTACGAGGCCAGGTAGCCCAGGTCGGCCGGGTTCCACAACTCGAACGCCTCGATGGTCCCGTCCTTGACGAACTTCCGCAGCTGGTTGGGGGTGCCGAGCCCGGTCAGCTTGACCTTGCCCTTGTACGGCGAGTCCGACAGGTAGCGGGCCGCCGCCGCGATGCCCACGGTGGTGGGCGAGATGATGCCGGCCAGGTCCGGGTACGAGCGCAGCAGGCCCTGGGTCTCGGTGAACGACTTCTGGTCGTCGTCGTTGCCGTAGGCGACCTTGACCAGCTCCATGTCCTTGTACTCGGGCTTCTTCAGCTCGTCCTTCATGAACTCGATCCAGGTGTTCTGGTTCGTCGCGTTCGGCGTGGCGGACAGCACCGCGATCTTGCCCTTGTGGCCGATCTGCTCGGCCAGGAGTTGCACCTCCGTACGGCCGAGGTCCTCGGCACTGGCCTGGTTGACGAACACGTGCCGGCCATCCGCGGCGGTGTCGGAGTCGTAGCTGACGACCTTGATCCCGGCGGCCATGGCCTGCTTGAGCGCGGGCACCACGGCGTTCGGGTCGTTGGCGGAGATGACGATGGCGTCCTGCTTCTGCTGCGTGAGCGTGTTGATGTAGGACACCTGCGAGGACGCGCTGGCGTCGGACGGGCCGACCTCCTTGCCTTCGCCGCCGAACTCCTTGGCCGCCTCGATCCCGCCGTCGTCGGCGATCGTGAAGTACGGGTTGTTGACTTGCTTGGGCAGGAAAGCGATCTTCAGCCCCTGCTTGAGCGGGGCGTTCGGGTTGGCCGCGGCCGACGACGCGGCGGTGGCGGCCGGAGCGGAGGACTGCTGCTGCTGTACGTCGGTCCTGGTGGTGCCGCCGCCGCACGCGGCCGTCAGCAGCACAAGTCCGGCTAGAAGCGCCGTCGGGCGCCAGGGGGTGCGCGTGGTCATGAAACGGACTTCCCTTCCAGTGGTGGTGATGTGCGCCGTCGCCGGATCGCCCCCAAGTTCGGCGCCAGCACGGATGCGACGAGCAGCAGGCCCGTCACGAAGTTGAGCACCTCGTTGGCCACGTCCGCCAGGATCAGCGCGTTGCGGACGACGCCGAGCAGCAGCACCGCCATCAGCACCCCCGGCAGCGTGCCCCGCCCGCCGAAGATGGAGACCCCGCCCAGCAGTACGGCGGCCACCACGGCCAGTTCCAGGCCGACGCCGTTGTCGGCGCGGGCGCTGGCGTACCGGAACGTGTAGACCAGGGACGCCAGCGAGGCCATCACGCCGGAGGCCACGAACAGCCAGAACTTGATGCGTTTGACCCGGATGCCGGAGAAATACGCCGCTTCCTCGTTCGAGCCGAGTGCGAAGATCGACCGGCCCAGGCCGGTCGCGTGCAACACCACGGCCGCCACCGCCGCCAGCACCGCGACCAGCACCGTCATCAGCGGTACGGGGCCGATCGAGGACGTCGCCAGGCTGGTGTAGGCAGGCGGCAGGTCGGCCACCGCCTGGTCGCCGAGCATCACGTACGCCAGCCCGCGGAACAGGGCGAACGTCCCGATCGTCACCGCCAGCGAGGGCAGCCCGAGCCGGGTGACCAGCAGCCCGTTGAACGCGCCGCACACCGCGCCGACCAGCAGGCAGATCGGCATGATCGCCTCGATCGGGAGCCCGGCGTTCCAGAGCCAGCCGAGCACCGCGCAGGACAGGCCGAGTGTGGAGGCCACCGACAGGTCGATCTCGGCTGCCACGATGACCAGGGTCATGGTCAACGCCATGAGGGCGATCTCGGTGGTGTCGAGCAGCAGGAACGAGACGTTGGAGGTGTTGGCGAAGCCGTCGACCCCGAGCGCCGCCCAGCCGGCGACCCCGACGAGCAGGACCAGGATCAGGCCCTCCCAGCGGCGGGCCAACCTGGTGAGGTCCCGTTCGGCGGGACGGCTCAGGTCAGTGGTCATCGTGGAACCTCCGGCGGCGCAGGGCGGCGGCCACCCGCAGCGCGAGCAGCCTGTCGAGGACGATGGCGGCGATCAGCAACGCGCCGTTGATCGCCGTCTGGGCCAGGGCGTCGACCCGCAGCACGGCCAGCGCGCTGGTGATGCTCGCCAGCAGCAACGCGCCCAGCGCGGCCCCGTACACGGTGCCGCTGCCGCCGAAGATGGCCACCCCGCCCACCACCACGGCGGCGATCACGTCGAGCTCCTTGCCGGTCGCCACGGTGGCGTCCACGGTGCCGAAGCGGGCCGCCCACATGACCCCGGCCAGCCCGGCCAGGGCACCGTTGGCCACGAACGCCGCGATGATCCTCCGCCGTACCCTGATCCCGGCCAGCACCGCGGCCTCGGGGTGGGAGCCGATGGCGTACAGCTCGCGCCCGGAGCGGAAGTTACGCAACATCCAGCCGACGACCAGCAGCACGGCCAGGGCGACCAGCGCGGGCAGGGGGACGCCGAGCACCGAGCGGGTGCCCAGGGACAGGAAGCCCTCGGGCATGTCGGCCGCGTTCACCTGCCGGCCGCCGGCCCAGGCGTAGTCGATGCCGCGGAAGGCGTACAGGGTGCCGAGTGTGGCCACCAGCGCGGGCACCTTGGCCGCGCCGACGAGCAGCCCGTTGACGGCGCCGCAGGCCGCGCCGAGCAGCACGCACCCGGCGATCACCACCGGGATCGGCACGCCGGGGTGGTCGGCGAGGATCAGCGCGCCGCCGAACGCCGACAGTCCCACGACCGAGCTGACCGACAGGTCCACGTTGCGGGTGATCACGACGAGTGTCTGGCCGACGGCGAGCAGGGCCACGATGGAGGAGTTGAGCAGGATGTCGCGCAGGCTGCCGTAGGTCAGGAAGCTCGGGTTCACCGCGCCGGTGACGCCGAACAGGGCGGCGAGCGCGACCACGATGCCCAGCTCCCGCACCCGCGCGACCCGGTCCACGAGCCGCCTGCCCCCGTTGCGCCGCACGGTCTCGGTCTTGGTGGCGGTGGCGGTCACGTGACGCTCCTTCCGGTGGCGGCGGCCATCACGCTCTCCTCGGTCGCCGCCGCGCGGTCGAGCTCGGCCACCAGCCGCCCTTCGTGCATGACCAGCACCCGGTCCGCCATGCCCAGCACCTCCGGCAGCTCCGATGAGATCATCAGCACCGCCACCCCGCTGCCCGCCAGCTCCGACAGCAGCCGGTGCACCTCGGCCTTGGTGGCCACGTCGATCCCCCGGGTGGGCTCGTCCACGATCAGCACCGACGGCCTTCGCGCCAGCCACTTGGCCAGCACGACCTTCTGCTGGTTGCCGCCGGACAACACGTTCACGGGATCCGTCAGCCGGGCGAACTTCAGCCGCAACCGCACCGCCCAGTCCCTGGCCCGCTCCCGCTCGGCCGGCCGCGAGATCAGCGGCCCCTTGTGGAGGGCCGCCAGCCCGGCCAGCCCGATGTTGCGCTCGATCGACAGGTCCATGACCAGGCCCTGCTGCCGCCGGTCCTCGGGGACCAGCGCCAGCCCCGCCGCCATCGCCGCCGTCGGGCTGGCCGGCCGCAGCCGTCTGCCGTCCACCTCCACGCTCCCGGCGTCCCACCGGTCGATGCCGAACACGGCCCTGGCGACCTCGCTGCGCCCGGCCCCCACCAGCCCGGCCAGCGCGACGATCTCGCCCCGCCGCACCTCGAACGACACGTCGGTGAAGATCCCCTCGCGGGTGAGCCGGCGTACGCTCAGCGCCACCTCCCCGGTGTCCGTCTCCTGCTTGGGGAACAGGGATTCCAGCTCCCTGCCGACCATGCGGCGTACCAGGTCGTCGGGGGTGATGTCGGCGATCGGGTGGCTCGCCACGAAGCCGCCGTCCCGCAGCACGGTCACCCGCTGGCAGAGCTTGAAGATCTCCTCCAGCCGGTGCGAGATGAACAACAGCGCGCAGCCCTGCCCACGCAGCGCCTCCGCCACGCCGAACAGCCGGGCGACCTCCTTGCCCGACAGCGCGGCGGTCGGCTCGTCCATGATCAGCACCCGCGCCTGCCGCGACAGCGCCTTGGCGATCTCCACGAGCTGCTGGTCGGCGATGGACAGCCCGCGGGCGGGCCGGTCGGGTTCGAGCTGCACGCCCAGCCGGGCGAACAACTCGGCGGCGGCCGTACGCATGGCTCGCCGGTCGATGCCGAAACGGGACCGCGGCTGGCGGCCCATGAAGATGTTCTCCATGACCGACAGGTCAGGGAACAGGGTCGGCTCCTGGTAGATCACCGCGACCCCGGCCTGCTGCGCGTTCGCGGGCCCGCCGAACTCCACCGGCTCGCCGTCCAGCAGGATCCGCCCGGCGTCCGGCTGGTGCACGCCTGAGAGGATCTTCACGAGGGTCGACTTGCCCGCGCCGTTCTCGCCGGCGAGGGCGTGCGCCTCGCCGGCGTACAAATCCAGAGAGACCTCGCGTACGGCGCGCACCGCGCCGAACGCCTTGCTGACCTGTGAGAGGGACAGAACGGGAGTGTCTTCCATTGCCGAACTCCCGGCAAAATCGTTTTAAGCGGTGGGAGGACGTTAGATCAGCGAATGGCGGTGCGTCAATGGTCGGTTGAACGGATATTTCCCGAACGTCTGGAGTCGCGGGCGCGTGCGCAAATTGTTACGTTTTAACAGCGTCTCTCGTGGGAAAGTTGGGACATTCGGTACGGCGATATTTGCCGGGTGGCATGCCGTACGCCCGCTTGAAGGCGTTGGCGAAGGCGAACTCCGAGCCGTACCCGACCCGGGAGGCGATCTCGCTCAGCGCGGCGTCCGACTCCCGCAGCAGCCGACCGGCGCTGGCCAGGCGCCACCACGTGAGGTACGTCAGCGGCGGCTGCCCGACCAGCGTGGCGAACCGGCGGGCGAACGCCGCCCGTGACAACCCGGCCCGCGAGCCCAGCTCCGCGACCGTCCACGGGCGGGCCGGATCGCGGTGCATGGCGTCCAGCGCGATGCTGATGCCGGGATCGGCCAGCGCCTGCGACCAGCCCGCGACCGTGCAGTGCTCAGGCTCACCCTCGTGCCAGGCGCGCAGGATGAACAGCAGCAGCATGTCGAGCAGGGACGCGACGACCGTGTCCGCGCCCAGCCGCGGGCGCTGGATCTCGGCTCCCAGGAGCTCCACGGCGGCACGCAACTCGGGGTGGCGGCCCAGCCTGGCCGGGAGGTGGATCATCGCGGGCAGGTCGCGCAGGATCGGGTGGGCCCGGGTCGGGTCGAGCTCGTAGCCGCCGCAGAGCAGGACCGTGGCGGCGCCGGGGCCGTCGATCGACGCGGAGGCGAACAGGTTGCCCTCCTCGCTCAGCGGATCGCACTCCGGCTCGGCCACCGGCGTGGACGGGCTGTCGGCCATGGCGAAGCCGTCACCGTGCGGGAAGAACACCACGTCGCCCACGGAGAGCGCGATCGGCGGGCCGTCCGGCGGGAGCAGCCAGCTCGACCCCTGCAGGACCACCTGGAAGCCGGCCGAGCCGGGCACGGAGGGGAAACGTTGTCCCCAGGGGGCGTGCCACTCGATGCGGGCCGAGCGGGGCCGCCCGGTGCGCATGATGGAGATCACATCGCTGAGCACGTCCATAGCGGCACTCTATACCGTGAGACGACGACGTATAAACAGAAGACATCAGCGCATTGGTTGTCTCGCATCGGGCTTCTACGGTTGATCGCGACAGAAGGAGTGCGTTGTGAGGCGAGTCTTGGTGGCCGGCGCGACCGGAACGGTCGGCCGGCACGTGGTGGCGTTGACGCGAGCGGCTGGGGCCGAGGTCACGGCTTTGAGCAGGAGCACGGGTGATCTGACGGATCCTGGCTCGCTGCCGCTCGACGGGGCGGAGTCAGTCTTCCTGGTGTGGCCGTTCGGCACGGCGAAGGGCGCGCGGGAGGTGATCGAGGCACTCTCCGGGCGGACCCGGCGCTCCGGGGGGTCGGTCGGGGCCGGTTGGCCGGGGAAAATCGTCTACCTCTCCTCCGCCGCGCTGCGCGACCATGAGCGCGAGGTGGAGCGGCTGATCGAGGAGTCGGGGCTGGAGTGGACGTTCCTGCGCCCGCACGCGTTCGCGGCCAACGCCCTGCGGTGGGCTCGGCAGGTGCGGGCGGGGGCGGTCCGCGGCGCGTACGGCCAGGCCGCCATGCCGGTGGTGCACGAGCGGGACATCGCGGCCGTGGCCGTGCGGGCGTTGCTGGACGACGGGCACCATGGTGCGGCGTACGAGCTGACGGGGCCGGAGCTGATCACGCAGGCCGAGCAGGTGCGGATCATCTCCGAGGTCACCGGGATCCCGGCCCGATGGGAGGAGATCCCGCCGGACCGGGCGCGCGCCGGCCTGCTGGCCAGGGGCTGGCCGCCCGAGGCGGTGGACGGTGTCCTGCGGGCCCAGGCGACCATGGCGGCATCGGTCACCTCCACGGTGGAGGAGGTCACGAAGAGTCCCGCGCGCACGTTCCGGGAATGGGTGGCGGAGCAGGACTTCCGGACGCTTCCCGAAGCGGCGCCCACGATGCGCGCGGCACGCATCCACCGGTTCGGGGACGCGTCGGTGATCCGCCAGGACGAGGTCCCCACGCCCCGGCCGGGCCCCGGGGAGGTGCTCGTCGAGGTGGCGGCCACGTCGTTCAACCCGTCGGAGGTCGGCCTGCGGTCGGGGCTGCTGCCCGAGGTGTTCCAGGCGACCCTGCCGCACACGCTCGGCTGGGACGTCTCCGGCACGGTCGTCGAGGTGGGCACAGACGTCACCACCCTGGCGCCGGGCGACCGGGTCTTCGGCATGGTGAGCGGCGCCGCGGCCGAGTACGTCGTCGCCCCCGCTGACGTCCTGGCCAAGGCCCCGGAGAGCATCCCGCTCGCCGACGCGGCCACCGTTCCCGTGGCCGGGCTCACCGCCTGGCAGGCGGTCTTCGAGCATGCCCGCGTCACGCCGGGACAGCGCGTGCTGATCAACGGCGCCGGCGGCGGCGTGGGCCGGTTCGCCGTGCAGCTGGCCAAGGCGGCAGGCGCGCACGTGACGGCCACGGCCGGCCCGCGCAGCGCCGCCGCGGTGAAACGGCACGGCGCCGACGCGGTCGTGGACTACACCGTGGCCGCGCTGCCCGGCGGCATGGACGTGCTGCTGAACCTGGCCGCGGTCACCGAGGACGCGGCCAAGGCCTTGGCCGGGCTGGGCCGGCTGACCGTCACGATCGCCGCTCCGATCGAGGGCGGCACGCACTTCGTGATGCGCTACGACCCAGAGCACCTGGCCGCCATGGCGGCCATGATCGACGAGGGGCGGCTCGTGGCCGAGGCCACGGAATCTCACCCTCTGTCGGAGCTTCCCGAGATCCACCGCAGGGCGGAAGCGGGCGACGTACACGGAAAGATCACGCTCTATCCCTAAGGATGCCGCTCAGGACCCCGGCCTGAAGTGCTGGAGCACCTCGGGATTCGCCATGGCGTCGGGATTGGCCGCCTCCTCCACCGGCGTGCCGAGCAGGATCTTGCGTACCGGAACCTCCAGCTTCTTGCCCGACAGGGTGCGGGGGATGCCGGGCACGACGCGGATCTCGTTGGGCACGTGCCGGGGAGACAGCTCCTCGCGCAGGGCCGCGCAGAGGGCGCGTTCCAGCGACTCGGTGAACTCGGCTCCCTCGGCCAGGGCCACGTACAGGAGCAGCCGCCCCTCCTGACCGAGCTTCCCCGTGTCGATCACGAGACTGTCGGCGATCTCCTCGAACCGCTCGACCACACGGTAGAACTCGCTGGTGCCCATCCGGACGCCACCGCGGTTGAGCGTCGAGTCGGAGCGGCCGTAGATCACGCAGCTGCCGTCCTGGTTGATCTTGATCCAGTCGCCGTGCCGCCACGCGCCCGGATAGACGTCGAAGTAGCTCTCGGTGTACCGCTCGCCGCCCGGGTCGTTCCAGAACATCACCGGCATCGACGGCATCGGTTGCGTCAGCACCAGCTCGCCCACCTCGCCGACGACCGGCTTGCCCATGGGGTCGAACGCCTCCACCTTCGCCCCCAGCGACCGGCACGGGATGATCCCCGCCCTGATCGGGTGGAGCACGGTGGCTCCGACGAACCCCGTGCACACGTCGGTGCCGCCGGAGAACGACCCGATCGGCACCCCGGGCAGCTCGGCCGCCACCCAGGCGAACCCTTCGGGCGGCAGCGGCGACCCGGTCGAGCCGACGCCCCGCAGCCGCTCCAGCCCGGACGGCCGCACACCTGCCTTCAGCGAGGCCATGATGTACGGCGCCCCGACCCCGAAGTACGTCACGCCCTCCGAATCGGCGATCCGCCACAACGCGCCGGGCGACGGATGCGTGGCCGAGCCGTCGTACATCACCGGCGTGGCCCCCACCAGCAGGGCGCCGATGAGGTAGTTCCACATCATCCAGCCCGTGGTGGTGTACCAGAAGAACACATCGCCCTCGCCCAGGTCCTGGTGGAACGAGAGCGACTTGAGGTGCTCCAGCACGACCCCGCCGTGGCCGTGCACGATCGGCTTCGGCAACCCGGTCGTGCCGCTGGAGTAGAGGATCCACAGGGGATGGTCGAACGGCACCCGCTCGAACTCCAGCGGCCACTCCTCGGCCCGCAGCCCCTCCCAGCCGATCACCTCGCCGTGCGGCATCTCCTGGGTGTGCGCCGGGGCGGGCTCGGCCTGCTGCGGCGCGCGGCCCTCCTCGGCCGCCGTCAGGTACGGGATCCACACGGTCGCACGGAGCGAGGGCAGCTCGGCGGCGATCTCGTTGACCGCGGCCGAGCGGTCGTAGCTCTTGCCGTTGTAGTGGTAGCCGTCGACCGCGATCAGCACCTTCGGCTCGATCTGCTTGAACCGGTCGACGATGCTCGGCACCCCGAAGTCGGGCGAGCCGGCCGACCAGATCGCGCCCAGCGAGGCGGTGGCCAGGAAGGCGATCAGGGCCTGCGGGATGTTCGGCAGGTAGCCGGCCACCCGGTCGCCCCGCGTCACGCCCAGCCGGACCAGCCCGGCACGCACGCGGGCGACCTCCTCGCGCAGCTCGGCGCGGGTCAGCTCCTGGCGGGCGCCGTCCTCGGAGACGAACACCAGGGCGGTGCCGTCAGTGCGGCGCAGCGCGTTCTCGGCGTAGTTGAGCGAGCTCCCGGCGAACCACTGCGCCCCGGGCATGGTGCCGGACACCACCGGCCCGTCGCCGCGCTCCCCGATCACGTCGAAGTAGTCCCAGATCGACGCCCAGAACTCCGCCGGGCGATCGACCGACCACCGCCACAAGTCCTCGTAGGACTCGTCCCGCCGTCCCAGCCATCCCATATAGCGGGTCAACCGGGCCCTTCCGACCACCTCTTCGCTCGGCTCCCAGAGAAGCTCGCCCTCAGCAACCATGTGCCCCATCCTGTCGCCCGATCAGTGGGAGGACATACCTGTACCCCTCACACAACTGACTATCTCCGTAGGTGGTCCACCGCCATACGCGCGGCCGTGCCGATGACGGCGTCGGCACGCGGCTGGTTGAGCGCGGTGCTGAAGGAACGGGTGAAGACCGCCACCGCGTAGCGCCGGCCGTCGGGATATTCGACGACACCGGACTCGGTACGCAAGGTGGGCAGCGTGCCGGTCTTGCCGCTGACCGCGACGTCGTCGTACGGGAAGCCGGAGGCCAGCCGATGCGGCCACACCTGCATGTTGAGCACGGTACGCATCCAGGCACAGGACGCGACCGAAGCCGCCTCGTCCCGCCAGATCAGCCCGAACAGCCGGGCCATCTCGCGCGGCGTGCTGCGGTTCGCCCGTGCCGGGTCGAGCGAGGTCAGCCTGGCCACCTCGTCGGCGTCCACGTACGGCCAGCCGTGGCCGGTGTCCCTGCGCATGCTCTCGTTGAGCTCCCGGCAGCTCTGCGACACCCGGGTCGAGCCGAGCCCGTAGCGTGCCAGCATGGCGTTGACCGCGTCCATCCCGACCCGCGCCAGCAGCACGTCCGCCGCGCTGTTGTCGCTCACCGCGATCATCAGGTACGCCAGGTCGCGCAGCGAGATCGTCACGTCGTCGAGCATGGCCGAGATCCCCGTCGGCCCCGGCACCCGGTCGCCGGCCGTCACCGTCACCCGGCTGGTCGGGTCGAGCAGCCCGGCGTCGGCCTGCCGGCAGAACTCGACCAGGAGCGGCACCTTGAACATCGACGCCGTGGGCAGCTGCTCGTCCGCCCCGTGACCGACCTCCCGCCCGGAGTCGAGGTCGGCCGCGTACAGCCAGCCGGTGACGCCCGCCATCCGGAACAACGTCTCGAAGTCCGGCCCACTCATGCCATCATCCCCGGCCTGCGGCTGATCCGCCGCGCGGGCACGGCGCCTTCGCCCGTCATCCCGGCGCTCTCCTTCAACGTCCGTACGGCCACGGCTGAGAAGTCGTCCACGCGCTTGTTCATGGGCATCGTGGTCGCCCGCCAGGCCGTGGAGATCCGGCACGCGATCGGCGAGCCTAGCAGCGGCCGCCATGCCAGCCCCGGAATCTCGACCTTCGGCCCGAACGCCACCGCCGCGCCCGCCAGCACCAGCCCGAGCCCGGCGCCCTCGTGCACCTGCGTAGGGACGTAACCGTGGCGTCGGCACTCCGACAGCGTCTCGGCGTGCATGCCGGGCTCGCCGTCCTTGGGCGGCATCAGCAGCTCCCGCCCCGCCAGGTCGGCCAGGTGCACCTCGCCCACGCCGGCCAGCGGATCGCCCGCGGCCAGCAGCACACCCTGGATCTGGACGAGCGGCTCGCCGAAGCGCAGTCCCGGCGCGGTCACGGGATGCCGGACGAGCCCGACGTCGATCACGCCCTCCGCCAGCGCGGTCACCTGGTCGGCGGTCCAGATCTCGGCGGGCGTGAGGCGTACCTCGGGATGGGTCTCGCGGAAGCCCGCGACCAGGGCGGCGATCACGGCGGCGCCCAGGTCGGGTGGGACTCCGACCTTGAGCATCGTGCCCTCGCCGTGCCTGGCCAGCTCGTGCAGGCGGTCCACTCTGGTCACGATCTCGCGGGCCTCGCCGAGGAGCAGCCTGCCTGCCTCGGTGAGGCGTACCTGGCGTGCGGAGCGGTCGAACAGGCGGGTGCCGAGCTCCTCCTCCAGGCGTTTGATGCGCTGGCTGAGCGGGGGCTGGGCCATGCCGAGGCGGATCGCGGCGTTGCCGAAGTGCAGTTCCTCCGCCACTGCGATGAAGTAGCGAAGATGGCGGACCAGGTCCATGACCAGCCACTATATCCAGATTCGTATCTATGAGGAGGTCATATCAGTATTGGACACACTTGCCGGACTTCTGGTGTTCTCTGCCCATGGCACCACAAACGGGGACAATACGACGGCGGCGGTCACGAAGGTGGCCGTGGATCACGGCGGGCCTGCTGGTTCCGGCCGTCGCGGCGGGAGGCGTGATCTGGGCGCTGCGCACGCAGGGCTCGCCGGAGGAGACCGCCGATCGCTACCTGGCGGCGTGGACCGCGCAGAATTACGGGGCGATGCGGGCGCTCGTCGCCGACCCGCCCGCCGACTTCGAGGCCCGGCACAAGCGTTTCCGCACCGATCTCAAGGTCACGCAGGCCGCCTTCCACCGGCCGCGCCCCACGGGCGTCTTCGCGAGCTCCGGCGGGGACACCGTGTCCTTCCAGGCCAAGCTCGCCGGCGGGCACGACTGGGACTACAGCGGCCGGCTCAAACTGGTCGAACGCGACCGCACCTGGAAGGTCGCCTGGACACCCGCCACCCTCCACCCCCTGCTCGCGCCCGGCCGCTCGCTGCGGGTGGTGGCGGAGAAGGGCGACCCGCTGCAGGTCTTGGCGGCCGACGGCACGCCGGTCAACACCCCGGACGCGCCCGGCTCGGTGCAGCAGCTCGTCGAGGGGCTCAGGCAGACCTACCCCGACCGCTTCAAGGCTCCCGACCGCTCCAGAATCGACCTCTACCAGGGGGACGAGCGCATCAGGACCGTCGTCGAAGCCGGCGGTAACCGGCCGCTCAAGACCACACTCGACCTGGCCGTCCACCGTGCCGGGGCCGCGTCCCTCGAGGGTGTGCGCAAGCCGGCCTCGCTGGTGGCGCTGCGGGCCTCGACGGGGGAGATCATGGCGGTGGTCAACAAGCCGGGCGGGTTCAACCGGGCGTTGCTCGGCAAGTATCCGCCGGGGTCGACGTTCAAGGTCGTGACGGCGTCCGCGCTGGTCGCGGGCGGGGTGTCGCCAGGTGAGCGGGTCACGTGCCCGGCCGAGAAGAACATCGGCGGTTTCCCGTTCCACAACGCCGGATTCAAGAATTACGGCACGTTGACGTTCCAGGAGGCGTTCGCGCACTCGTGCAACACGACGTTCGGCGAGATGAGCGTGGCGTCACTGAACGACGGGCGGCTGGAGGAGGTGGCCAGGAGTTTCGGCTTCGGGACGGCGATCATGCCGGGGGTGCCCGCCGTGCGCGCCGAGTTCCCCGCCCCCAAGGACGACACCGATCTGGCCTCCGCCTCGATCGGGCAGGGCCGGGTCCTGGCCAGTCCGCTGAACATGGCGTCGGTGGCCGCCGCCGTCGCCTCCGGCGCCTGGATCCCGCCCCGCCTCGTCACCGAGGAGCTGACCGGCCAGGACTCCGGGCCCCGGCCGCTCGATCCCGCGGTGGTGTCCGCCCTGCGCAAGCTCATGCCCGCCGTCGTCACGGACGGCACCGCCCACGCCGTACGCTTCCCGGCCGGCACGGCCGGCAAGACCGGCACGGCCGAGTACGGCTCCGGCGCGGAACCGCCGGCCCATTCGTGGTTCATCGGCTACAAGGGCGACGTGGCCTTCGCGATCATCGTCGAAGGCGCCGGCGCCGGCTCCACCGTCGCCGCCCCCGTCGCGGCCCGCTTCCTCACCGCCCTGCCCTGACCGCCCTGCCCTGACCGCCCGCCGCCTGCCGTGCGGTGCGGTGCGGTGGCAGGCGCGTCACCCAGAGCGCCCGGCCGGCCGGCGGTGACGATGGGATCAGCCGGCTTTGCGGCCGGCTGGGGAGGTGAGGCCGGCCACGGCGGCCACCACCTCCGAGGCGTTGGACAGGTCGGGCAGGACCAGGTCGGCACCGGCCTCGCGGAGCTCGGAGGTCATGGAACGCCCCGAGGCGACGCCGATCACCGCGGCCCCGCCGATCTTGGCAGCCTGCACGTCCCGCGTCGAGTCCCCGATCATCACGGTGTTGGCCGCCGTGAAGGGTGTCCCCAGGCGCTGCTTGGCCCGCCCCTGGGCGACCTGCAGCAGCGTCGCCTTGGGATAGGGCTCCTCGCCGTACCCCCCGAGCTCGAAGTCGATGTACTTGTCGAGCCCGAACGCCTTGAGCTTGTGCACGGCGTTGCTCTTGACCGTCCCCGTCAGCACCGTCTGCACCACGCCGTCCAGCCGGGACACCGACTTCAACGCGTCCCTCGCCCCCGGCATCATCCGCCCCTCCTTGGCCAGCCGCCCGCGCCGGTCGGCGAAGGCCGCGGCGAGGGCCGACAGGAACCGGGGCAGATGATCGTCCTCGGCCTGGATCCCGTTGACGGCGAGCGTCTCGAAGACGATCTCGGAGTCCGGACGGCCCATCGGCGGGACGAGCTTGACCAGTGGCCGGCCGGTCACGGCGCGGAACGCCTCGGCGTAGGCGTCTCTGGACACGATGGCGACGTCGACCAGCGTCAGGTCGACGTTCCACAGCACAAGGCGATTAATGGCAGCCTCCTGAGGGGGACAACTGCAAGGGTACGGGTGCTGCCCCGCCAAAGTTCTCCACCCGGACGATTTCGGTCGCGGATTATGCGTAGTCCAGGGCGTCGGCCAGCGTGTCGGTCACCGGGAACCCCGTGCTCTCCAGCTCGGCCCGCGTCGTCATCCCGCCGGTGTAGAGCACGGCCTTGGCCCCCACGTGCTTGGCCGCGAGCCCGTCGTCCACGCTGTCGCCGATCACCAGGATCTCGCCGGGGTCCACGCCCATGGCCTGGATGTGCGCCACCATGTGCGCGGCCTTCTCGCCGCCCGTGGTGCCGAGCAGTCCGTCGATCCTGGTGAAGTGTCCGCTGATGCCGAACGAGTCGACCTTGGGCACGAGGTGCGCGTGCGGCGCCATCGAGCAGAGCGACTGGGTGCCGGTCCAGCTGGCGAGCACGAGCTCGGCGTCGGCGGCCAGCCCGCAGGCGTCGCTCAGCCGGAAATAATGCTCGTGGAACCCGTCGTCCAGCAGCTCCCACTCACCCTCGGTGAGCGGACGGCCCAGCAGGCGCTCATAGGCGACCCAGATGGGCCGCGTGTAGACGGCGCGGAAGCCGTCGGCGGTCAGCGCGGGCAGCGCGTACGGTCTGAAGACCTCGTTGGTGGCCCCGACCACGGCGTCGATGTCGTGGAAGAGCGTGCCGTTCCAATCCCAGATGATGTGCTTCGTCATTTGACGTTCAGCCTAGTGGGCGGCTGTGACATTCCCATGAACAGAACGTGCTGGGTCGGGACCTTGCGAGGGGCGGCTCCGCAAGGTCCCGTCGAAGTGATCCATGTCATGGTCTCAGCAGGTCAGGGATCTCCTGGGTCGCGTACCACATGAGCTCGTGGGCCTCCGCCCCGTCCACCTTGAACCGGGCGTCGTCATCGCCCTGGTCGGAGGCGGGCAACGCGTCGATCGCGGCCTCGATGTCGGGCGTCGCGCCGAGGTCGTCGATGTGCACCGACGCCACCTTGGCCATGGGGACCGGCTCGGAGAGGCGTACGCGTGCGCGTTCCTCGAGATCGACGCCCGCGGAGACCGAGTGGTCCGGCACCTCGGCCGCGACCACCACCCTGCGGGGCGCGGCGGCGACGCCGTCGGCGCGGTCGGCGGTCAGCATCCGCAACGAGGCGCGGGCCGCCTCGGTCAATGCGACGTATTCGAGCTCCTCGGTGTCTCCCGAGGCGTACCACTCGGTCAGCGCGGGGGTCACCGCGTAGCCGGTCAGCGGGGCCGGGCCCAGCTCTCCCGCTTCGACGGCCGTGGCCAGTGCTGGGAGAGTGCACGGCAGATAGACGCGCATCACGAACCTTTCGTGCCTTCCGGCCGAGCTCTGCTCGGCGCGCTGAGACGGATGTCCTCGCGTGGCTGCGGATCCATCTCAGCCGTTGAGGTCACTATGATGCCCGCCGCAACGTGAGGCGTAGGAGAGACTCGAGTTCTGTGATGGTTGTGTCCGCGTCGCGGTGGTGGATGCCGGTCATGCCGAGTGCGCGGGCGGCCAGGATGTTGGCCTCGATGTCATCGATGAACACGCACTCCTCGCCCGTCAGCCCGACCTGCCCGAGGGCGTAGTGAAAGATGCGCGGCTCGGGCTTGCGCATGCCGATCTCGCCGGAGATCACCACCGCGTCGAAGAACTCGTGCCAGTCGTCACGCGGGTATTCGTTGGACCAGGAATTGGACACCAGGCACGTCTTGACGCCGTGCTCGCGTACGTCGCGCAGCATGTCGTACATGGCCTCCACCCGCTCGAACCCCGCGAACATGCGTTCGAGCAGGCCTTCGGCCACGGGCGGCACCCCGTCCAGGGTCAGCAGCCGGACGGCGAGATCGCGTTCGAAGGCGGGCCCGTCGAGCTCGCCCCGTTCGAGCGCGTGGATGGTGCTCTCCCCGTCGCCGTTGTAGGCGTGGTCGACCATCTCGCGCATCACGTGGCGGTAGTGCTCGCCGTCGATCCGGTCCCCCTCGATCCACTTGGCGATGGCGTCGGTGAGACCGGTGGTGAGCACCCCGCCCCAGTCGATCAGCACACCCGTGACCACGGACACCTCCTGGCTCGAATCTCGTTCTAGGGTAAGACCTCCATGGAACCGGCCGGCCCGGCGACATGCCTCACGAGGCTGTGCTACGAGGCGGTCGGCTGGTCGAGGCCGAAGAGCGGCAGGCACGCGGACAGGCCGTGGATCTCGAAACCGGGCGGCTCCGTCCAGTCCTCGGCGAACAGGCGGAAACGGCGGCTGACGGCAGGCTCGCCCCTGCGGTCGTAGATCGTGATCCCGTCCTCCCGGTAGCCGAGCTTCCGCGTCACCGCCAGCGAGGCGGGGTTGTCGTCGAACGCCTCCGTGACCGCGTGCGTCGCGCCGAGGCCGGCGAAGGCGAGGTGCAGGACGGCCGTACGCATCTCCGTGCCGATGCCCTTGCCCTGGAAGCGCCTGCCCAACCAGGAGCCTGAGCTGACGCCGCGGGTGACGGGGAAGTTCTTGCCCGAGATCCCCTGGGTGCCGACGATCCGGCCCTCGTACACGACGACGAGCTCGAGCGCCCAGTCGGCCGCCGTGAAGGCCCCCCACGTGCGGAACTGGTACTGCACCGTGCTCCTGGCCCGCTCGGCCGGCTCGGCCTCCGACCAGGGGACCAGGAAAGGCATGAACCCGTCCTCGTGGATGCCTTCGGCGGCGCGCTCGCCCAGCTCGTCGAGGTCGTCGAGGGTGGGGAGACGCAGCACCAGGCGGGGCGTCGTGAGGGAGAGCTGGAAGAGCGGCCAGTGACGCATAACGCCATATGGTCCCAGCCCGCTTGGCCGGCTCGCGACTCATTTTCCGAAATGACGTATTTAACAGGATTCATGAGATCGACGAGCTTTTGCTTGGCAAAACCTCTATTGGAGGTGAATTCTCGGCGATCCGGGTACCCGTCGATATATGAGCACAAAGGTACGGGGAATTGCCGCTCTGGTCCTCGGGTGCGGCTTGCCGTTCCTGGTGGGCGCGCCTGCCGGAGCGGAGACGGGGACGGACACGGACACGGACACGGTCGTCCTGAGGCCTGGCGATCGTGGCGCGAGCGTCCGGCTGCTGCAGCAGCGGCTGCACCACAGCGGCTACTACTTCGGCAGGATCAACGGCGTGTACGACGAGCAGACGAAGTTCGCCGTCTGGGCCCTCCAGAAGAACCGCAAGCTGGCGCCGAGGGGAGCGGTCGGCCCCGAGATCTGGAAGGCGCTGGAGCGGGAGCGCCGCGACCGCCCCATGGTCCCCAACGGGGGCGCGAACAGGGTCGAGATCGACCTGACCCGTCAGCTGCTCACCGTCTACCGCAACCGCCGCTCCGTTCTGACCTCGCACATCTCCACGGGCGCCGAGGTGAGTTACTGCGAGAACGGGCACTGCGGGAACGCGGTCACGCCGACGGGGGACTTCCGCGTCACCCGGCGTGCACCCGGCTGGACGACCGGGCGCCTCGGCTCGATGTTCAACTCGCTCTACTTCGTGGGCGGCATCGCGATGCACGGCTCGACGCAGGTGCCGCTGCGGCCGGCCTCGCACGGCTGCGTACGCCTGCCGATGACCGTCTCCAAGCGCCTGTACGAGATCGTCGACATCGGCGACCCCGTGTACGTGCGCGGCGCGTTCTACAAGCCCTGGGGCAGCCGGAAGAGCCGGGCGGGGTCGTAGGTGGCCTTCACCTCGGCCAGCCGCGCCGCGTTCGGCCCGTAATATGCGGTCCGCCAATTTCCCACATCAGGATCGATGTAGTTCACATAGGCATTATTCCCGAAATATCGGGACATGTCAGTGTGTAGCGCGCGAAGCCAGCTCCGGTCCATTCCGTCCTGGTAATACTGCACGCTGAAAAGCGCCGCCCGATGCGGGAACGCCGTGGCCGTCGGATTCACCCGGCCGATCGCGCCTCCCATGGCGTCCATCAGCACCATGTGCCGCCCGCCCCGCGCCACCCCTTTCACGAGTGCCCGGATCCCGTCCTCAGGCAGCCTCTGGTACGCCATGTGCGACTTGGCGGAGAACGTCGTCCGCGGGATCCGCCGGCACTCGGCCACCGGCATCGACGAGCAGCCGCCCATGATCTTCATGGCCTCCAGATGGGAGACCGTCCGCACCGAGCGGGACGAGGGCCGCCCGGCCCGCCCCACGAGCGGCGCCAGCAGCCGGTCGAGCGAGGACTTCCGGCCGAGATACGTGCCGACGAGCTCCACGTCCAGGCCGCCCGCCGACCGCGCCAGGTGCAACGACGACCACAGCTCGTCGGGCGCCGACGGGGCCCACGACTGCCACGCCCGCACCACCGCCCGCGCCTTCGCCCACGGCCAATGCAGGAAGAACACGGTCGCGTCGCCGGTCTCGAAGGTCCGGAACGTGAAGGACACGGCCACGCCGAAGTTGCCGCCGCCACCGCCTCTGCAGGCCCAGAACAGCCCGGGATGGCGGGTGGCGTCGCAGGTCAGCACGCGGCCGTCGGCCGTGACAACCCGTACGGACTCCAGGGCGTCGCAGGTCAGGCCATGCTTGCGGCCCACGACCCCGAGCCCGCCGCCGAGCGTGAGCCCGCTGATCCCCACCGTGGGGCAGGTGCCCGCGGGCACGCTCACGCCGTGCCGGGAGAGCCGGTCGTAGACGTCGATCAGCTTGGCGCCCCCGCCGATCGTGGCCCGGCCGTCGGCGTAGGCGACCGAGCGCATCCTGGACAGGTCGATCACCAGCCCGGTGCCGGTGGACCAGCCCGCGTACGAATGGCCGCCCGAGCGGGCGGTGACCGGGACACGGCCGGCCCGCGCGAACGCCAGGCACGCCGACACGTCGGCCGCGTTCTCGCAGTACGCGACCCCGCCCGGCCTGACCCGGTCGTAAGCCGGGTTGTACAGGCGGCGGGCGGCGGCGTACCCGGCGTCGCCGGGCAACACGAGCGTCCCCGCCAGCCGCCGGCGCAACCGCGCCCAGTCGGGCGGCGGCGCGGCCGGCGTCACCAGCGGCGCCAGCGGGGTCAGCGCGGCGGCACGCAGGACATCGCGCCGATCCATGGGCGGCGCGTCGCGCCACTCCACGGATGTGTCCTGGCGCGGCGAATCCCGGCGGTCCATCGGCGCCTCCCTCGTCATCGACGTCAATCGACTGATGAGACGCCCGGATGGTCCACCGGGTTTGGCAAAACCCTCATGTCACCCAGAGCTCATCCGGCCGTCCCCCGGGCTCTCGGAGCGGCGCCTACCCGCGTCAGCCGCGGCGCACTCGCCCCTGTCTTCATCATGCCGTCCTTGACCAGCCGCAACGGCGACCCGTTCGGCTTCGGAGCCGGCCCGCCGTGCCCGTCCCCGCTGTTCGAGCCCAGCCGCAGCGCCAGCGCCGGGCACATGTCGACCGCTCGCCGCGCCTCCCTGAGCATGAACTGGGGGATCTTCCTGAACGACGGGAACCCGTAGTCGTCCAGCTTCACGAACTCGGGCAGTAGATGGGCGCAGAGCCCGTGCCCGACGCAGCGGGACCAGTCGACCTCCAGGCGGTACTCGGGCTCGGGCTCGCGCTCGGGCATCGGCATGACGCCGCGTACCGGCCGCCCGCACGAGCCCTGCTCCAGGTGGAGCGCGATCTCGGCCTCGAACGAGTCCAGCGCCGACAACACGAACTTGGCCGTGCCGTCGGGGTGGAAGCACGCACCGCGCCGCTCCACCATGCGCACGGCCCGCCGGATCGCGTCGACCGAGCCGCTGCCCTCGACGAGGTCGCACATGAGCCTGGCCACGTCCGGCAGGCCGAGGCGGCACGGGCCGCACTGGCCCGCCGACTCGGCGGCCAGGTAGGAGGCGACCCTGGCGGCCTCGCCCAGCGAGCACGTGGACTCGCCGAGCGGGACGATGATCCCGGCCCCCAGGGTGGCCCCGGCCGCCTTCATGCCCTCGCGCGAGATCACGGCCGTCTCGACGGCGTCGGCTGACAACCACGCGCCGTGGTAGCCGCCGATGAGCACGCCGTCGCCGATCTCCGCCTCGCACAGGTCGAGCACGTCGGCCAGCATGGTGCCGGTGGGGGTCTCGATGACCGCCCCCTCGGCGGCGCCGCCGCTGACGGTGAGCAGGATCGTGCCGGGCTCCTTGCTGGTGCCGATCTCGGCGTACTTCTGCGGCCCGTACTCGGCGAGCAGCGCGAGCTGCGCGTACGTCTCCGTGTTGGACAGCAGCGTCGGCAGCCCGTCCACGCCGGACTGCGCGGCCCGCCTCTTGCGGCCGGGTGGAATGCCGTTCTCGCCGTTCACGGCATTGACGAGCGCGCCGCCCTCCCCGGAGATGAACCGCTCCTTGATGCCGACCACGCGGATCGGCACCCGGCTCTCGGCGCCGCCGGACACGTTCGCGGCCCGGCGCTCGGCCACGGCGGCGTTGACGGACGCCTCGGCGACCTCGCCACCGGCCGTGGCGAGGACGACCTCGCGGGCGCCCAGCGCCTCGGCGGCCAGCACCGCTCCGTCGAGGACCAGGTGGGGGTTGCGGGTGAGCAGCATGGCGTCCTTTGAGCTGGCCGGCTCGCCCTCTGCTCCGTTGATGAGGACGACGCACTCGCCGCCCGAGCCCACCGCGTCGGCGACGGCCCGCAGCTTGCGGGCGAACGGGAACGCGGCGCCGCCCCGCCCCCGCATGTCCACCTCGTTGGCCAGCGAGATGAGCTCGTCGAGTGAGCGGGGCTCCACGACGCCGTGGAGCGTGCGGTGGGCGGGCAGGTCGAGGCGCCGGCAGTGGTCGAGCCCGGCGGTCAGCCGGGCCGGACCCATGCGTAACACCCGTGGTACTCGAGCCGGAATCACGGTCGCTCCTTGGCGGTTGCGGTGGGGTTCATCCGGCCTCCCGGTATCTGCGTCGCGCCTCGGCGAGGCTCACCGGTGCGTTCGTTCTGGCGGTCGCAGAGGCTGCCGCGGCTGCCGCCGCGTTCCGCGTCGCGACCTTCTCGGGCCGCTCGGCGGGCACGCCCACGGCGGCGGGGGAGGTCACCGCGGGTCCTTCGACCCATTCGGCCACGACCGGAGGCCGGCGCAGCGAGGCCAGCACGCGCACGATCAGCGCTCCGCCGACCGCCGCCAGGCTGGCCACGTACGACCAGGCCACCCATCCGGCCGGCGGGCGGCCGGCCGTCAGTCCGTGCATGATCCCGATGGGCCAGGCCACGTACGCGGACGAGTGCAGCACCCGCCACATCCACGGCTTGGCCCGTACGGCGAAGCGCCCCCTGAGCATTCCCGTGACCACGGCCACGATCATCAGATCGAAGGCCAGCGTCCCGAGTGCCACGTAGATCCCGGCCACCGGCACGACCGCGGCCCCCAGTGGCACATGCCCCAGACTGATCATGAGCGAGATGTGCGTGACCAGATAGGCCAGCCCGATGAGAGCGGTGGCCCGGTGCGCGAGCTGTGCCCTGACCCGGTTGGCCGGCGAGAGGAAGACGCGTTCGGTGGTGATGATGCCGAGCGCGACCGTGGCGGTCAGCAGAACCAGGGCGAACACGCCCGCGTAGTACTCGAGGAAGCTCACCCCACGGCCGAGCAGCGCGATGCCGCGTTCCGTCCTGGTCAGCGCGAAGGCGGACAGCAGGAGGGCCATGACGGACGCACTGGCTCCCAGCCGGATGCTTCGGGTGTCCAGCTTGGTGGGAGCGTGCCGGGGGTGTCGTCTGTGGAGCATCTATTTCCCTCCAAGGTCGAGTGAGGGTGCGACTCGGAAGGCGGAATTGCCCTTCAGGGCGCGTTTCGGATCAGCAACGGCGGCCCCGGTTGATGCAGTCGACGACGAAGCGCATCAGCCGATCGGGCATGACGTTGGCGAAGTCGGCGTGGTCGGTGACCGGGTTGTGCTTCTGCTCAGGGAAGGCGTCCAGCGCGAACGACTGGCCCTGCGGTACGGAGTACGCGAGGGTCATGCGAAGCTGCGGAATCGCCCGGGTGCCCTGAGGACAGGCACCGTTCTGGCCGGGGAAGACCACGTGGGTGCGGTGGTTGGCGCTGTCGGTGTTCTGACCGTCCCAGCAACTGGGGAAGTCCAGAATACGGAGAACGAGGCTGCCGCGCGGGCAAAGCGGGTATTTGTCGGTCGCTATACGGTTTTGGAATCCCGTGCAGCTCCAGGCGGCCCGGGCGTTGGCCGTGCCGTTGGTGGCGGCCTTGGCGTCACCGGTGATCAGCCTGAGGAACCTCGGCATGGCGACGACCCTGGAGGTCGCGTTGCCGCGGAACTGCAGCTGCACCGTGCGTGCCGTCAGCACCTGGCCGACGTTGCCGTCGGGGTCGTTGGCGTTCTGGTCCGAGTTGCGGTCTCTGAGGACGGGCCAGAAGTACGTGGACTTGTCACCCAGCCGGCAGGTGGTGCCCGCCGCCGCCAGGCTCTCGTCGGTGGAGAACGCGTCCGTCGACAGGTTGCCCACGTAGTCGTGCAGGTGGTGCGCCCCGTTGCTCACGCCGGGGGCGACGATGAAGTTGTCCGGGTTGTTGTGGCGGTTCTCGTTACGCCCGCACTGGGAGACGAACGTGCCGCGCGAGCCGCCCCTGCCGATCCGCGCGTCGAGCTGGCGCGGCTGCACCTGGCGGATGTCGATGAAGTCCTCGGGGAACGGGCCGAGGTCGGCGCACGCCTCCTCCTCGCCGTTGCCGGACGAGGTGGGCGAGGGCGACGCGGTTCCGGTCGGCTGCTCGTCGGGGTCCTCGGACTGGGTCGGGGTCGGCGTGGCGGTCCTGGTCGGCCGGCCGCGGCGGGAGAACGTCGAGGCGGACTCCTCCTCCGCGGGGGCCTGGGTCTGCTCGTCGCCCTCGGGCGCCTGGGTCTGGCCGTCGTCCTCGGGAGTGGGAGACGCGGCCGGGTCCAGGATCGCGGCGCCGCCGCCTTGGGGCGCCTGCTGATCGGCGCTCTGGTTCGGGTCCTGCTGGTTCGGGTCCTGCTGGTTCGGGTCCTGCTCCTGGTTGGGATCCTGCTGCTGGTTGGGGTCCTGCTGCTGACCCTGATCCTCTTGCTGGCCGGGATCCTGCTCCTGCTGGTTCCGGTTCCGCTGCTGCGCCGTGGGGCTCGGGCTCGCGGTGGCCTCTCCCGGGACGCAGTGGTCGGCGATCGCCGGACCGACGCCGATCACGGCCGCGGACACCAGCCCGGTGGCCGTGATGGCCAGGACGGACACAGCCGCGGCCATGCGTCTGGATCTACTCATATGTGTCTCCTTGTTTCGACCGCCAGAGCGACGGGTGGTGCAGGTGGGGGCGTCGGGGACTCGGGCAACTGGGTGTGGTCGACCAGGCCGGTGGACTCCAGGTACGTCATGTGCCGCATGACGAAGTTGATGCCTTCCTGGGCGAACTTCCGTATCTCGGAGTTGCGGGTCCCAGCCCGTACGCCTGCCACGACGGTGAAGACCTTGCCGTGCGCGGCACGCAACAGGTGCACGTAGTCCTTGTCGAAGGCAGGACCGCTCTCCGCTGCCAGCTGCGCGAGCCACCGTTGCTGGTCGGCGTTGGGCTCGTCGGGCAGGGCCACGCCGAGCTTCTTCGCTGCCTGGCGGGTCAGCTGATCCAGCTTCGCGTGCTCCTCCATGATCAGCCTGCCGACTTCCTTCACGCGCTGGGACTCGGCGCGAGTCCTGGCGTAGTCGCCGGCGGGCATCTCCCATAGGCCCGCCTGCCGCACCTTGACCAGGAGGTCGCGGTCGGCGGCGGTGAGAGGACCCGAAGGCGTGTCGGAGAACTGGGCGGCCGCTGGGTCGATCGACGGCGGCATGACCAGCACGATCGTCACGGCAGCGGCTAGGACGAAGCCGCCGAGCATGAAGAGCTCGCCACGCAAAAGCCTGTGCATGGTCGGAGGTACGCGGGCTTCCCGGGCCAGGTTCACCTATGGCCGGAGATAGTTAGAAATGACTGGAGTTATCGGAGTGGCTACCGAACCAATAACAAAGGTGTAAAGATGTGCCCCGTGCTAGGTCACCTCGACGGCAGGTTCGAGAGTGCGGATGCCGAGGCGGAGCATCGCATTGCGGTGCTTTACCAGGAGTTCGGCGGCCCTCTGCTGCGCCACGTACGCAAATCTACAGGTAACGACCTTCAATGGGCTGAAGACGTCGTGCAGGAGACGCTCGTCCGAGCCTGGCGTAACTCGGCAAGACTGCAATGGGAACCAAGCCTCATATGGGCATGGCTACTGACAGTGGCCCGCCGCATCGTTATCGATGGGCGTCGGCGGAAGAGCGTGCGGCCTCACGAGGTCGAACCGCCTGAAGTCGACATGATGGCGGTGCCTGACGGCTCGGAGCGAGCTCTGTCGGCGATCGTTGTCGCCGACGCGCTCCGCAGTCTGTCCGAAGAACACCGGGAAGTCATTGAGCAGACCTACCTTCGAGACCGTACGATAAGTGAAGCGGCGGAGATCCTGGGGATCCCGCCGGGCACGGTGAAGTCCCGGCTCTACTACGGCATCCGGGCTCTCCGTGAGCTGCTGCGGGACAAGGGGGTAGCCGGCTGATGCACGACGAGGTGGCCGCCTACGTCCTTGGTGTCCTCGATGAAGAGGAGCACGAGGCGTTCGAACGCCACCTCGACACGTGTGAGCAGTGCCAGGCGGAGCTCATCGAGCTCGCCGAGCTGCCCGATCAGCTCGACGAGCTCAAGAACACCCCTTCGGCCTCCGACGACGACCCCCCGATGTCCATGTCACGTTGACGTCTGTCCCCTTTTCGGGTGGTATCGGTACGGCGAGGCATGACGCCCGGCAACCGGAAACGCCGGGCGGTTCAGGGGGAGGTGTTCGGTGGGCATCGACGGTGATGCGCCCGGTCCCCCGGATCGGCAGTTCGGCGAGGAAGGCGGTCGGCTGTCGTACGGCGGCTACCTTTGCCTGCCCGCGCTGCTCACTCAGCAGCAGCCGCAGTCGGAGGCGCCGGACGAGCTGCTCTTCATCACCATTCACCAGGTCTACGAGCTGTGGTTCAAGCTGCTGCTCCATGAGCTGGAGGCCGCTCGCACCGCCATGTTCGGCGGCGAGCTGTGGCAGGCCAGGCACCTGTTCCAGCGGGTGCACGCGGTCGAACGGGTGCTGATCGAGCAGGTCGATGTCCTGGAGACGATGACGCCTCAGGACTTCCTGGAGTTCCGCGCGAAACTGGCGCCGGCGAGCGGTTTCCAGTCGGTGCAGTTCCGCGAGCTGGAGTTCCTCTCGGGCCTGAAGGACGAGAGGTACCTCGGCAGCTTCCGGCATGCCTCCGACGCCGAGCTCTCCAGGCTGCGCCGCAGGCTGGACGAGCCCACCCTGTGGGATGCTTATCTGGCTGCCCTCGCCCAGCGTGGCCTGCCTGTCTCGGACGACGAGATCATGGCTTCGCTGCTGACCGTGGCCAGAGACCGCCGGTCCCACGACGACTTGTGGCAACTGGCCGAGGACCTTCTGACCCACGACGAGACCACCGCGCTGTGGCGGATGCGTCACGTCCAGATGGTCGAGCGCCAGATCGGCACCAAGTCCGGCACCGGCGGCTCCACGGGCGCCCCCTATCTGCGCGGTAGAGCGCGCCTGCACTACTTCCCGCTGCTGTGGGAACTAAGGGCCTGGCTGTGAAACGCCATGGCGAACCCTCACAAAGGAGTGAGACGTACGATGCCCCTCGATGAGGCCAAGGATGAGCTGCTCGTGCGAGCCGCGGAGAGTTGCGCGGCGAGTAGCGAACACGTGACCACCGAGGAGGCGCTGGGCTTCCTCCGGTTCTACTACCGCCACGTGGCGCCCGAGGACCTGCTCGCGCGCAACCCGGTCGACGTGTACGGCCCCGCGATGTCGCAGCGGCAACTGGCCGAGGTCCGCCCGCAGGGCCGGGCGGTGGTCCGGGCCTACACGCCCACGTTGGAGGAGAACGGCTGGGACCCGGGACACTCGGTGGTCGAGGTGGTCACCGACGACATGTCGTTCCTGGTCGACTCGGTGACGATGGAGCTCGACCGGCACGACCTGGGCACGCACCTGGTGGTCCACCCGCAGATGCGGGTGCGCCGCGACATGACCGGCCGCATGCTGGGCCGCGGCCAGGAGGACGTCACCGGCCAGATGCTGGTCGAGTCGTGGATGCACATCGAGATCGACCGGCAGTCCGATCCCGGCGTGCTCAAGGGGCTCGAGGCCGACCTCCAGCGGGTGCTCGAAGACGTGCGCCACGCGGTCGAGGACTTCAGGAAGATGCGGGCCCTGGCCGTGCAGACCGCCGAAGATCTGAGCATGAACCCGCCGCCGCTGGAGCCCGCGGAGGTCGAGGACAGCATCGACCTGCTGCGCTGGCTCGCCGACGGGCACTTCACCTTCCTCGGCTACCGGGAGTACCGGCTCGAGGACACCGACCAGGGCGAGGCGCTGCGCTCGTTGCCGGGGGCGGCGCTGGGCATCCTGCGTGACGACCGGCCCGGCTCCGCGAGCTTCTCCGTGCTGCCGCCCGAGGTGCGGGCCAAGGCCCGCGAGAAGCACCTGATGATCATCACCAAGGCGAACTCGCGTGCCACCGTGCACCGGGCGACCTACCTCGACTACATCGGGGTCAAGACGTTCTCGCCCGAGGGCGAGGTGGTCGGGGAGCGGCGCTTCCTCGGCCTGTTCACGCACGTGGCCTACAACGAGTCGATCTCCAGGATCCCGGTGCTCCGGCGCAAGCTGGCCGACGTCCTCGACGCGGGCGGGCTGCAGCCCGACAGCCATGACGGCAAGGACCTGATCGAGATCCTCGAGACGTTCCCGCGCGATGAGCTGTTCCAGACCTCCGTCGAGCAGCTGCTGCCGATCGCCATGGGCGTGCTGCGGCTGCGCGAGCGCAAGCAGGTCAAGCTGTTCCTCCGGCGCGACGACTATGGACGCTACATCTCCTGCCTGATCTATCTGCCGCGCGACCGGTACACCACCAAGGTCCGGCTGAAGATGCAGGAGGTGCTGCTCAAGGCCCTGGGCGGCAAGTCGCTCGACTACAGCGCGATGATCGGCGAGTCGGTCCTGGCCCGGCTGCACGTGGTGGTGCGGGGGGAGCGGGGCAAGCAACTGCCGCCGCCCAGCGTGGACGTGGAGGAGCTGGAGGCCAGGCTGGCCGCGCTCACCCGCTCCTGGGAGGACGACCTGGCCACCGCGCTGACGGAGATGACCTCCGAGGAGGAGGCGCCCCCGCTCACCAGACGGTACGCGTCCGCGTTCCCCGAAGGGTATAAGGCGGACTTCCCGCCCAAGGTGGCCGTCGTGGACCTGCGCCGCCTTGAGGAGCTCGTCGCCGGCGGCGACGACGAGGAGGTCGGGATCAACCTGTACGAGCCGTACGACGCGACCGAGGGGGAGCGGCGGCTCAAGATCTACAAGGTCGGCTCGCCCATCTCGCTGTCCTACGCGCTGCCCCTGATCCAGCGGCTCGGCGTGGAGGTCGTGGACGAGCGGCCCTACGAGATCGACCGGGACAACGACCCCAACACCAAGAACGCCTGGATCTACGACTTCGGGCTGCGCTACACGCCCTCCGACGAGGTGGACAGGGACGACTTCAAGCGGCTGTTCCAGGACGGGCTCACCGCGCTGTGGAAGGGGCGGGTGCAGGGCGACAACTTCAACGCGCTCATCCTGCGGGCCGGGCTGACCTGGGAGCAGGTGGAGATCCTGCGGGTGTACGCCAAATACCTGCGCCAGGCCGGGAGCGCGTTCTCGCAGACCTACATCGAGCGGGTGCTGAACGGGAACGTGCGGCTGGCTCGGCTGCTGGTGAGCCTGTTCGAGGCCAAGCTGGATCCGCGGCGCGGGGACGACGTGCGGGACGAGCTCCTGGACGCGCTGCAGGAGGAGGCCCTGGGGGCGCTGGACGAGGTGGCCTCGCTGGACGAGGACCGCATCCTGCGGGCGTACCTGGAGATGATTCAAGCGACATTGAGGACGAACTACTTCCAAACGCATAACGGAGCGCGCAAACCGTACATTTCGCTCAAATTCGATCCGCAGGCCATCAGCGTGCTTCCGTTGCCGCGGCCGAAGTTCGAGATATTCGTTTACTCGCCGCGCGTCGAGGGCGTGCATCTGCGATTCGGGAAGGTGGCGCGCGGCGGGCTCCGGTGGTCCGACCGGATGGAGGACTTCCGCACGGAGATATTGGGCCTGGTTAAGGCGCAGATGGTGAAAAACACCGTCATCGTCCCGACTGGGTCCAAAGGTGGATTTGTCGTGAAAAATCCACCTGTGGGGGGCACGCGCGAGGACCTGCTCGCCGAGGGCGTGGCCTGCTACCGGACCTTCATCTCTGGCCTGCTGGACCTCACCGACAACCTCGTGGACGGCAAGGTCGTGCCGCCGCCCGACGTGGTCAGGCACGACGGCGACGACCCCTACCTGGTCGTGGCGGCCGACAAGGGCACCGCCACCTTCTCCGACATCGCCAACGGCGTGGCCAAGGAGTACGGGTTCTGGCTGGGCGACGCGTTCGCCTCCGGCGGGTCCATCGGCTACGACCACAAGGCCATGGGCATCACCGCGCGCGGCGCGTGGGAGTCGGTCAAGTACCACTTCCGCACCATGGGCGTGAACACGCAGACCACCGACTTCACCGTGGTCGGCATCGGCGACATGTCGGGCGACGTGTTCGGCAACGGCATGTTGCTGTCCGAGCACATCCGGCTGGTGGCCGCGTTCGACCACCGGCACATCTTCGTGGACCCCTCGCCCGACGCCGCCCGCTCGTACGCCGAGCGGCAGCGCCTGTTCGCGATGCCCCGCAGCTCGTGGGAGGATTACGACGCCAAGATGATCTCGACGGGCGGCGGCGTCTTCCCGCGTACCGCCAAGTCCATCCAGATCACGCCGCAGATGCGCGAGGCGCTCGGCCTCCCCGCCAGGGTGAGCTCGCTGGCGCCGAACGACCTGATCAGCGCCATCCTGCGGGCCCCGGTGGACCTGCTGTGGAACGGCGGCATCGGCACGTACGTGAAGGCCACCTCCGAGTCCCACGTCGACGTCGGCGACAAGGCCAACGACGGGCTGCGGGTCAACGCCGCCGACCTGCGCTGCAAGGTCGTCGGCGAGGGCGGCAACCTGGGCTTCACCCAGCTGGCCAGGATCGAGTTCACGCTGAACGGCGGGCTGGTCAACACCGACTTCATCGACAACTCGGCCGGGGTGGACACCTCCGACCACGAGGTGAACATCAAGATCCTGCTCGACCAGGTGGTCCGTGACGGCGAGCTGACCGACAAGCAGCGCAACCAGGTCTTCACCTCGATGACCGACGAGGTCGCCGCGCTGGTGCTGCGGGACAACTACGCGCAGAACGTGGTCCTGGCCGCCGCCCGGGCACAGGCCGTCGAGATGCTCCACATCCACGCCCGCTACCTGCGGCGGCTGGAGCGCGAAGGGCTGGTCAACCGGGAGCTGGAGTTCCTGCCGTCGGACAAGGCGCTGGCCGAGCGCCGGCAGGCCAGGCTCGGGCTGACCGCGCCCGAGTTCTCCGTCCTGCTGGCCTACACCAAGCTGGTGGCCGACGCCGAGCTGCTCGCCTCCGACCTGCCCGACGAGCCGTACCTGGAGTCGTGGCTGGTGTCGTACTTCCCGTCGGACCTGCGGGAACGTTTCCGTACCTACATGGACGCGCACCCGCTGCGGCGGGAGATCATCACCACCTGTGTGGTGAACGATCTGGTCAACTCCATGGGCACCACGTTCATGCACCGCTTCGGCGAGGAGACCGGCGCCTCGACGCCTGACATCGCGCGGGCCTGGCTGGTGGCGCGGGAAGTCTTCGACCTGCCGTCGTTCTACCGGGCCGTGGAGGCGCTGGACAACAAGGTGAGCACGGATGTCCAGATCGCCATGCTGCTGGAGGTCCGCAAGCTCGTCGAGCGCGGCACCCGCTGGTTGCTGGTCAACCGGCGGCCGCCGCTGGACCTGGCCGGGTCCGTCAGCTTCTTCATGAAGAACGTCAACGGGCTCGTCGCGCACATCCCGAAGTTGCTCACCGGGCCCGACCTGGCCGCGTACGAGGAGCGCCGGGACTCGTTCGTGGCCAGGGGCGTGCCGCTGGAGCTGGCCGAGCGGGTGGCCGGCATGGTGCCCGCGTACTCCACGCTGGACCTGGTCGAGGTCTCCTCGCTGACCGGACGGCCGGTGAACGAGGTGGGCGAGGTCTACTTCGACCTGGCCGATCGCCTCCAGTTGGCCCGCCTCAGGGAGCGGATCATCGCCCTGCCCAGGGACAACCGGTGGAACTCCATGGCCCGCTCGGCCCTGCGCGACGACCTGTACGCCGCGCACGCCTCCCTGACCAAGGACGTGCTGGCCCACAGCAAGCCGGGACTGCCGCCCGAGGAGCGGCTGGCCGGGTGGTCCGAGGCCAACTCGGCGGCGGTCTCCCGGGCCAGGCAGACGCTGTCGGAGATCTGGGAGAGCGACAACTTCGACCTGGCGACGCTCTCGGTCGCGCTGCGTGCCATCCGCACGCTGGTGGCCGCCAGCAACCTCCCGCACACGGAGGCGTAGCGGCGGTGACCGGCCCGCGGCGCGGGCCGGTCACAGCGTTCAGCAGGCGCGTCAGAAGGCGGTCAGCTGACGCTGCGCCGGACGTCTTCGCGGCGGTCAGCCGATCCTTTGCAGGGCGCGCTCGCGGCGGGCGGCCACGCTCGACCCCGACTCCCCGCGGGCCATCCTCCGCAACACCATCGGCGCCACGAGCAGCCCGAGCACCGCCCAGGCGCCCAGCACGCCCGCGGTCTCCAGGTGCCGCCAGGACTCGCCGATCTCGATGGCCGCCGCCGAGTCGGGCAGCAGGGCCGAGCGCATGCCGAGCCCCATCCAGTAGATCGGGAAAACCTGGGCGATCCCCTGCAGCCACTCGGGCAGGGCGGTGATCGGGTAGAAGATGCCGGAGATCCCGATCACGGCCAGGAACGGCAACTGGAGCAGCCCTTGGGCGCGGGCGCTGCCGAACACGGAGCCCAGTACCGCGCCGATGGGCAGGGTCGCCACCAGACCGAGCGCCAGCACCCAGGCCAGGGTCGGCCAGGAGCCCGGGCCGATCGCCAGGCCCTCGACGATGAGCACGCCCGGCACGAGGAAGATCACCAGGTCGGCGAGCAGCCCGCCGGAGACCGAGATGACCTTGCCGATGAGGTAGGCGGGCATCCCGTGCGGGGTCGCCTTGGCCCGCAGCAGGGTGCCGTCCTCGCGATCGGCGGTGAGCTGCTGGCTCATGCTGATCACGCCGACCGCGGCGTTCATGCCGAGGATGCTCGGCAAGGCCAGGGTGCTCAGCGGGAGCCCGCTGGACCCGAATGACATGTCCCGGATGAAGAACATGGTGGCCACCATCAGGCAGGGCCAGAGGAAGTGCGAGAACAGCTCAGGCCCGTTGGTGAACGACTGGCGCAGCTCGATCAGGCCGCGGGACCAGCCCGCGCGCAGTGCCGTCGTGGCGAGGTTCATCGGGCCGCCTCCGTGGTTGATCCCGTGGTTGATCGCGTGGTCGATTCCGTGGTCGATTCCTTGGTTGATCCCGCGGCCGATTCGGCCTGACGGACCAGGGCGAGGTATGTCTGCTCCAGCGAGGCCCGGTGGATCTCGAGCTCCTGGACGCCGTCGCCGTATCGGGCGAACAGGTCCTGGGCGAACCGGGTCGAGTCCGCTGTCTTCTGAACGAATCGCTGCCCGTCGAGGAGCCAGCGCACCTCGTCCTCGCCGGCGATCCGCCGCGCCAGCTCGCCGGCCGTGCCGTCGGCGATGATCCGGCCGCCGTTCAGCACGACGATGCGGTCGGCCAGCTTCTCGGCCTCGTCCAGGTCATGGGTGGTGAGCAACACGGTGGTCTCGTGGGCGTCGACCAGGCCGCGTACGAGGTCGTGGAACTCGCTCCTGGCCCGCGGGTCGAACGACGCGGTCGGCTCGTCGAGGAAGAGCAGCTCGGGCCGGCCCACGATGCCGACCGCCACGTCCAGCCTGCGCCGCTGACCGCCGGACAACGTCTTGATCTTCTTGCCGGCCTGCCCGGCCAGGCCGACGGCCTCGAGCAGCTCGCCGGTGTCCCACGGCCGCCGGATCCGGGGTGTGGCGTAGCCGGCGTAATAGCCGCCGAGGTGCTCCAGGAACTCGCGGACCCGCCAGTTGCCGTGGTCGCGCCACGACTGCAGCACCACCCCGAGCCGAGCCCGCCACCGCTCGTCGCCGTGCGCCGGATCGGTGCCGAGCACCTCGACCCGGCCCGCCGAGCGGATGCGGAAGCCCTCCAGGATCTCGATCGTGGTGGTCTTGCCCGCCCCGTTCGGCCCCAACAGGGCCAGCACCTCGCCGTGGCGGACCTGGAACGTGACATCGTGCAGGACGTCGACCGAGCCGTAACGCATACGCAGCCCGCCGACGTCGAGCACGACCTTCTCGCTCGTCGTCATGAATGACCCCTCTTGGTCGAATTGGTCGAAGCTTGATCGGACGTCCGCCCTCGCGCGGGGACTCATGCCGGCGGGTCCCGGCGTGAGGGCATGACGCATCGCGGCCCGGACCGGGGGCCCGCGTCATCGCGCGGGCGGCCGCCTCGGGGCCGTCGGGAACAGGGGATCGAGCCGGATTACCAGCTCTCGTGCGCGAGTGTCTCGCGGGCCCGCGCCATGAGATCGGCCCGGTCGACGCCCGCCAGGGCCAGGGCGCGGGGCACGGTGCCGATATGGGTGTCGAGAAGGCCGAGCAGCAGATGCGCGGGACGCAGGTCCTTCTTGCCGGTGGACGCGGCGAAGCCGCGCTCGAACGCGAGCCGGGCCGACGCCCCGATCTTCGGCGCCCGCTTCGGGTCCCGGCTCGGCTCCGGGAGGTCGAACGAGGCGACGGACACTCCGACGGCGCTCAGGCTGTGCTCGAACTCCCGGTCCAGCGCCTCCCTGATCGCCTGCCGCCCGAGCCCGGCCGCGAGCAGAACGCGGTGCGCGGCGGTGCCCTCGTGGGCGGCGATCGCCAGCAGGAGATGATGGGCCTCGATCGCCGCGGAGCCGTCCTCCAGCGCCTCCGCCCCACCTCCCACGATGATCGCGTTGATGTAGTGGTCGATGGCGCTCATTGTCGTCTCCTCAAGGTCACACCGGCTGAGATGAGCCGCTTGGAATGCTTCTTGTGGACCGCCTGACGCGTGACGCCGAGCGCCTCGGCGACGTCGGGCCAGCTCCAGCCCGCGCGCATGGCCTGCTCGACGGCGGCGTCCTCCAACTGGTCGGCCAGGCGCCGCAACGCCACCACGGCCGCGAGCGCGTCCGCGGGGTCCTTGGGTACGGGAGTCTCTTCTGCCGGCATGTAAGCAACCGTAGTTGACTAATTGGCGGCTAGTCAACTCCAGTTGCTTAACGGGCCAAGATGTCAGCGAAGAAGCAGGTAAAGACGACGCTCGTCACGGCGAGCAACCCGTGAGCCTTCACGACCGGCCATGACGGACAGAAGGGGCTACGGCGCGTGCGGGCAAGGTGGCTTGCCGTAAATGATGATGGACCTTATGCCTTCGCGGCCGGCCATGACGGACAGAAGGGGTTACGGCGCGTGCGGGCAAGGTGGCTTGCCGTAAATGATGATGGGTCTTATGCCTTCGGCCATGACGGAGGCTACGGCGCGGGTCTTATTGGCCGGAGGCCTTGGTGAGACCCCCGTCGTGGGCGATCACAGCGGCGGCGGACGGGCGGGAGAGCGGCGGAACCGCGGTGGCGTACTGGTGGGTTTCGATCAGGCGCAGGGTGCGGCGCAGCACCGGGGTGGTGATCGCCCAGCGGGCCGACTCCGGCACCGGGATGTAGTCGTCCTCGGCCGTCTTGGTGGTCGTGGTCGTCGTGCGCGACAGCGAGTACTGGATCAACGCCCCGCCGTCCTTGGTGCGCAGCGCGTACACGGGGAAGTTGTCGGCGCTGAAGATCGAGTCGTAGCTGAACCCGTTGCTCTTCGCCTTCTCCCTGAGCGAGGCGATCTGCTCGGCGATCTCCGTCGTGTACGGGCCCGGGGCCAGCAGCCCGGCCGTGACCCCGGCCGACCCGGTCTCGGCCACGCTGGCGTGCACGGGCTGGACGAACTGCGGGCTGATCGTGACGGTCTTGTCGTCGGGCGCCAGCGCCGTCGCGTACCCGTCGGCGTCCACCTCGATCTCCGGCATCTTCTGACCCGGCAGGAGCCGCGCCACGGAGCTGAGCCGCCAGCGGTCCGTCCTGGCGAACGTCAGCAGCGTCGGCCGCCCGTCGCGGGTCGCCAGCGCGGTGAACCAGGGCGCCTTCTCGCCCGGGGCGAACTTGGGCACGTAGAGCGTCGGCGAGCCCCACTCATACCGCGGCGGCGCGTAGTCGGAGGCCAGGAACGCGGCCACGGTCAGCGGCGTCTGCCCGCCGGTCGTCAGGTCCTTGACCTCCAGGTCCAGGCGGCCCTGGAGGTCGTTCGCCACCCGCAGCGCGTCGTCGGTGACGGTGATGTCGGCGAACTCCTTGGCCGCCTCTGCCCTGGTGACCTCGACCGCGTCCGCGGAGGGCGTGGGGGTCGCGGAGATCGCCGCGGCCTGCTTCGTCGGCGTCGCGGGCACATTGCCCGTGCAGGCGGTCGCCGCGGCCAGCACGCCGGCGGCGAGCGCCAGCACCTTCCGCCGCCCGTATGCACGCACGTCGCCATCGTATTCGGGTGGACGGCGCGGCGAGGCCCTTGGGTGGCTCCGGGCCAGAGGGTGAAGTCCGGTTCGGGTCCGACGGAGAAGGTCGGATTGAGCCAGAGGATGGAGCACGGTGGCCAGAGGATGGAGCCCCAGTGAAGGTGGGGCCGGGTTGGAGGACGGAGTTCTCCCGCGAGGCGCGTACCCTAGGGAGACGTGGCAGGCATCGATCCGGCAGAAGAGATCAACGAGCTCGCGGGCACGCTCCGCAGCATCCAGGACGTGCTCGACCTCGACGCGATGCGCAAGCAGATCGCGGAGCTGGAGCAGCAGGTTGCCGCGCCCGACCTCTGGGACGACCCCGAGCAGGCCCAGAAGGTCACGAGCAAGCTCTCCCACCTCCAGGGCGAGCTCAACCGCGTCGAGGGCGTCGCGCGGCGCCTCGACGACCTGACGGTCCTCTACGAGCTGGCGACGGAGGAGAGCGACGAGGACACGCGCGCCGAGGCCGACAAGGAGCTCGAGTCGCTCAAGTCCGATATCGGGGCGCTCGAGGTGCGCACGCTGCTCTCGGGCGAATACGACGCCCGCGAGGCGCTGGTCACGATCAACTCTCAGGCCGGCGGCGTGGACGCCGCCGACTGGGCCGAGATGTTGCTGCGGATGTATCTGCGGTGGGCCGAGCGCAAGGGCTACAACACGGAGGTCTACGACACCTCCTACGCGGAGGAGGCCGGCATCAAGTCGGCCACGTTCACGATCAAGGCGCCCTACGCGTACGGCACGCTGCGCGGCGAGCACGGCACCCACCGGCTGGTCCGCATCAGCCCGTTCGACAACCAGGGGCGCAGGCAGACGTCGTTCGCCGGGGTGGACATCGTGCCGGTCGTCGAGCAGACCGACCACATCGACATCAACGAGGACGAGCTCCGCATCGACGTCTACCGTTCGAGCGGTCCCGGCGGCCAGGGCGTCAACACGACCGACTCGGCCGTGCGGATCACCCACCTGCCGACCGGCATCGTCGTCTCCTGCCAGAACGAGCGCTCGCAGCTGCAGAACCGAGCCACCGCCATGGCGGTGCTCCAGGCCAAGCTGCTCGAGCGCAAGCGGCAGGAGGAGGCGGAGAAGATGTCGGAGCTGCGGGGCGCGTCCACGACGTCGTGGGGCACGCAGATCCGCAACTATGTGCTGCACCCCTACCAAATCGTCAAGGACCTGCGCACGGGCACCGAGGCCGGCAACCCGTCGGCGGTGCTCGACGGCGACCTCGACGAGTTCATCGAGTCCGAGATCCGCTGGATGCGGCGGCAGGAGTCGGGGGCGGAGTCCTAAAGTCCGCTGAGGTGCTTGAGCGCCAGGCTCGCGAAGAGCAGGACGATCAGCAGCAGGGCGATGAGAGCGGGTGACAGCCCGGCGAAGCCGTGGTTGTGCATCCGCTCCCTGTTGGCGCGGCAGAGGGCGCAGCGTCCCTCGATCACGGGGTGGGCGCACTGCGCGCATACGAGGTGTTCACAACTCATGACAGCCCCAAGTCTAGCCGCACAATCGTTTTGTTTCCGTTATGGACGTTCCATGCCAGTCTTCCCCCTAGACTGTCCTCTGGCCAATCGGAACGTCGATCATCAGTAAAGACGACGCCCCCGATCGGCCAGCGGCGGGAAGTGGGCATGTGCCACCCTCGCTTCCGTCCTGACCCCTAGACTGGCATGCCGTGATGCTCTCGTGATCCATTTCGATAATGTCACCAAGGTCTACGCGAACCAGAACCGGCCCGCTCTCGACCACGTATCTGTTGACGTGGACAAGGGCGAGTTCGTGTTCCTCGTCGGCCCTTCGGGGTCAGGCAAGTCCACGTTCCTGCGTCTGATCCTGAAGGAGGAGCGGCCCAACTCCGGTGCGATCCATGTCGCCGGCAAGGACCTCTCCCGCCTCTCCAACTTCAAGGTGCCGCACCTGCGCCGCCGCATCGGCTGCGTGTTCCAGGACTTCAGGCTGCTCCCGAACAAGAACGTCTACGAGAACGTGGCGTTCGCCCTCGAGGTCATCGGAAAGCCCCGGCGGTTCATCCGCAAGGTGGTGCCCGAGGTCATCGAGCTGGTCGGCCTGGAAGGCAAGGCACACCGCATGCCCGACGAGCTGTCCGGCGGCGAGCAGCAACGCGTCGCCATGGCCCGCGCGTTCGTCAACCGGCCGATGATCCTGCTGGCCGACGAGCCCACGGGCAACATCGACCCCGCGACGAGCATCGGCATCATGAAGGTGCTCGACCGCATCAACAGGACTGGCACCACGGTCGTCATGGCCACGCACGACGCGGCCATCGTCGACTCCATGCGCAAGCGTGTGGTGGAGCTGGAGGACGGCAAGATCGTCCGTGACCAGTCGCGTGGCGTCTACGGCCAGGCGTACTGACAGGGAGCTGCAGACAGAACATGCGGGCGAATTTCATCTTCTCCGAGGTCTGGATCGGCCTCCGTCGCAACCTGACCATGACGGTCGCGGTCATCATCACCGTGGCGGTCGGCATGGCGATGCTGGGCGTCGGCTTGATGATCAACGCCCAGGTCGGCTTGCTGAAGGGCTACTGGGGCGACAAGGTCGAGATCTCGGTCTTCCTGTGCAACAAGGGGACCGCCATGCCGGCGTGTAACGGCAAGGCGATCACACAGACGCAGACGAAGGCCCTCGAGACCCATCTCGAGGGGCTGCGCGGCAAGGGTGTCAGGGAGTGGTTCTTCGAGGACCAGGCGACCGCCTACCAGAACTTCCAGGAGGCGTACGCGTCCAACCAGGCGCTCGTGAAGGCCACCCAGGTTGAGGACATGCCGCAGTCGTTCCGCATCAAGGTGTCAGACCCGGACAACTATCAGTCCGTCATCCAGGCTGTTCAGGGCCAGCCGGGCGTCTCCCAGGTGACCGACCACAAGCAGCTGATCGGGCCCTTCTTCCAGATGCTCGACAAGCTGGCCTACTACGCGCTGGCCGTCGCGATCATCCTGGTGCTGGCCGCGGCGCTGCTGATCGGCAACACGGTCCGGCTCTCGGCGTTCAACCGGCGCAGGGAGACGGGCATCATGCGGCTGGTCGGCGCGTCCAACCTCTACATCCAGCTGCCGTTCGTCATGGAAGGCGTGATCGCGGGCCTGATCGGCGGCGTGTTCGCGGCGGTCATCCTGATCGTGACGAAGGTCCTGCTGTTCGAGGAGCTCGGCAGGTTCTTCGCCGGGCCGACCGCTCAGCTGGGCTGGGACGCCGTGGCGCAGACGATCACGTACACCATGATCATTGGTGTGGTCATCTGTGTTCTGGCCTCGTTCGTGACGCTTCGCCGCTACCTCAGGGTGTAGCAGGATCCCCGTACGGAGGATCGCCGGTAAAGTCGAAGCATGCCACGTGAGACCGGGCGGAAGGTCATCGCCCAGAACAAACGTGCTCGGCACGACTACCACGTCGAAGACACCTTCGAGGCGGGTCTCGTGTTGCAGGGCACCGAGGTGAAGTCGCTCCGCGAGGGCCGCGCCTCGCTCGTCGACGGCTACGCCAGCATCGACGGCAACGAAGCGTGGCTGCTCAACGTGCACATTCCCGAATACTCGCAGGGCACGTGGACCAACCACGCCGCCCGCCGCAAGCGCAAGCTGCTGCTGCACCGCAAGGAGATCGACAAGCTCGCCGCCAAGACCAAGGAGGGTGGGCTCACGATCGTGCCGCTGGCGCTCTACTTCAAGGACGGCCGCGCCAAGGTCGAGATCGGCCTCGCCCGCGGCAAGAAGGACTGGGACAAACGGCAGTCGCTGGCGGAGCAGCAGGCCAAGCGGGAGATGGCCCGGGCTCTACGCCACCGCAACCGATGAGATCGGCATGACACGCCTGCGCCGCACGCTCGCCGCGACCGTCACCTTGGTGGTCGCGTGCACCACGCTGACCGGCTGCTTCGAGGAGCCGTCGCCGCATGACGCGGTGCGCGACTTCCTCGTGGGCTGGCAGACGGAGGACTACGACCTGGCCGCGGGACGCACCGACGGCGACCAGGCGACCGTACGCAAGGCCCTGTCCGACGCCAAGCTGGAGCTGGACGCGGCCTCGTTCCGCTTCAAGATCAAGAGCTTGAACGTGAACGGCGACGAGTCCGCGGCCGCCTTCCACGCCGAGGTCGACCTGGGCGAGAACAACCCGCTCTGGCAGTACGACGGGATGTTGCCGCTGCACCTGGTGGACGGCACGTGGAGGGTGCGCTGGTCGCCCTCGGTGCTGCACCCGGATCTGAAGGAGGGGCAGCGGTTCGCGGTCGACATCGAGCCCAAGCCGCGCCAGCCGGTGGTCGACCGGACCGGCGACCCGCTGCAGACCGACACCGTCGTCTACAGCGCCGGCGTCTATCCGGCCCAGCTGGGCGATCAGGCGGAAGAGGTCGTCGCGAGGTTGTCGGAGATCACGGGATACGCCCAGGACCGGCTGCTGAGCCGCATCCGCTCCTCGCCGCCTGACAAGTTCGTCCCGCTGGTGACGTTCGGCCGCTCCCTTTACCAGAAGATGAGGCCCAAGCTCGACGCCATCTCCGGGATCGAGACCAAGCCACAGGACCAGCCCGTCAACCCCGACGCGCCCCGGCAGATCGTCGGCTCCGTCAGCGCGCTCACGCCGGAGTACGAGCAGAAGCTCGGTGGCCCCCAGCGAGCCGGTGACTCGGTGGGCAAGAGCGGGCTGCAGCAGGCCTACCAGAGCTACCTGACCGGCTCCACGCAGACCAGGGTGATCACGCTCGATCTCAAGACCGGCAAGGAGGTCGCCCAGCTGGAGGAGTGGCCGGGCCGGCAGAACGTGTCGGTGCAGACCACCATCGACCGTGGCATCCAGACGGCGGCCGAGCTGGCGGTGGACGACAGCGAGGAGAGCGCGCTGGTGGCCGTGGACCGCGAGACCGGCGAGATCCGCGCCGTCGCCACCAAGGGCGGCATGCATCAGGAGAAGGACGCGCTGGCCGGCAAATATCCGGCGGGCACGGCGTTCTCGATCGTTGCCGCGGACGCGCTGGTCAAGGCCAGGATGAGCCCCAAACAGCGGCTGGACTGCCCGCAGGAGCGCACGGTCGGCGGTGCCAAGTTCGTGGCCGCAGGCCAGTCCGCGGGCAGCACGTCGTCTGCCACGTTCCAGGAACACTTCGCCAAGGGCTGCGTCACCGCCCTGGCTTCGCTCGCCCGCCGCGTCAACGCCGACGCCCTGGAGAAGAGCGCCCAGGCGTTCGGCGTCGGGCAGCCGTGGCGGCTGCCGCTGAAGTCGTTCAACGGCTCGTTCCCCGAGCTGTCCAGCGACGCCGACAAGGCCAAGGCCATCGCGGGCCAGAACGTCGAGGTGAGCCCGCTGGGCATGGCGCTGGTGGCCGCCGCGGTGTCCTCGGGCACCTGGCGCCCGCCCGTACTCGTCACCAACCCGAAGTCGCCCGACCCGGCGGCCGAGACCGTGCCGATCGTCCAGCCCGACCCCGTGCCCGTCGATCCACGGGTGCTCGCGGCGCTCAGGCCGATGATGCGGGCCGGCGCCTTCGGCACGCCCGCCCAGGCAGGCAAGGGCAAGGTGTACGGGGTGACGGCGACGGCCGGGGACCAGCTGACGTGGTTCGTCGGCTGGCAGGGGGACGTGGCGATCGCGGTGCTGTCGAAGAACTACAACGCTCCGGCGATCGCCGGAGGCTTCTTCGCGGCCCTCCAGAACCCATCGTGAAATAGTCGCAACCCTGAGCAACCATCAGGGCGCGTGGTGGCGTCTTACTGAATGACTGGGCCCGCTCGGGGGGTTGCGGATCCAGTCGCCGTGATGAGATCAGGACTTCATCTCGGGGGAAGTCCTGCCGTCCGGACCGGCTCGACCCTGCCGGTCGGCCCCCGGGAGCGCGTGCGACTGTGCCACGCTCCCGGGGGTTTCGCCATGGGGAATTAAGTTGGCGTTGAGGGCGTTGTCCCCTGTACATTCATGTTGCTCGCCTTCCGGCGGAGGGCGTGTTGACAACTGCACAGGGGGTGACTGGCTTCGACTTCGATCTTGCAAGCCAGGTGAAGCGGGCCGAGGACTGCGGACATAACCTCGTTAATCCTGTGACCGCAAACAACAAGTGCCAATTCCAAGCGCACTGTGGTAGCCCAGGATTCCCTGGGCCTCGCTGCCTAAGTAGCGAAACCACTGTCAGCCCGGGAGTGCCTTCGGCCCGGTGTCTGGCATCGTTAGAAGGCTCAACCGCTCGACCCGGCCACGGGGGAGAGCGGGAAACCAAACAGTGGCTGAGCCCGTCGGCGACTCGCCTGCGTGATCGCCGGGGCTGAGAAAAGCACAGCAGGCTGCGCCCGGAGAAGCCCTGACTTGGGGTTGAAGGACGCGGGTTCGATTCCCGCCACCTCCACCTATAACGAAACGGCCGATGTCGTGACATCGGCCGTTTCGTGTTGTTGTGTCGGTTGCCGAGCGGTCCACCCTGGCAGGCTTGTCGTCATGTTCGAGTCAGGTGCCCGTGACCGTCGGCGCTTACACCCGGCCTCCAGGCCGGAGACCCCGATCGGCCGCGTGTTCTGGGAGCGGCTGATGGGCTGAAACACGTACCACCCGGCTTCCTTGTGGGCCGGGTTTTCTTATGTCTAGGCACATGCCGTTGCGAAGGCAGCCGAATGCGCGACGAGGCACTGCCTGATCTCACGTCATCAGCGGCGGTGTCCTTGTGGACACCGCCGTTCTGCGTTCAGGTGGACCGACTCGGGATCTTCGGGCCGCAGCGGGGCGTAGGGCTCGGTCGCGAGCTACCAGCGCAAGGGAAGAGTGGCGATGAAGTCGCCGAGCCGGTCGGCGATGATCTGGTGGTCGTGGGCGGAGGGGTGCCAGTGGCAGCCCATGTAGTCCAGGCCGGCATTGCTGTAGTACCAGTAGCGGATCCGGTTGTCGCCGTTGTCGTTGCGCTCCTGGACGATCTGCTCGGCGAGTTCGGCGTACACGGTGGTGTTGGACAGGTAGGTGGCGCTGACCACGATGGTCGTGCGGGGGCCGTACTGGGCGCGGAGTTTGTCGAGGAAGGCGTGGTAGGCGGTGCGGTAGGCGGCTACCAGGGTGTCCGGGGTCCACTGCTCGCCTGGGTTGATGGCGGTGGAGAAGTCGTTGATGCCCAAGCCGACCACGACAAGTTGCGGTCGCCAGGTGCCCGGGTTCTGCCAGACGTCGCCGTCGACGGCCAGCAGCGCTCGGTCGTAGTAGGTGCGGTAGTCGACCTGGGGGTTGCTGCCGTTGTAGTTGCGCACCATGCCGAGGCCGGAGAAGGCGTTGATCTGGTAGTCGGCGTTCAGGCGGCGCGCGGTGAGAGCGCCGAAGCTCAGGTTGGCGTCGGTGGTCCGGTGGAGCTGGTCGTTGGTGCAGTCGCGGCTACCGGAGCGGTTGCCGTAGCCGACGGTGAAGGAGTCGCCGATGAACTCGATCTGCCGGTGCCGCGCGGGGGGCTTGTGCAGGATGGCGCCGCCCGGGGCGGCGACGAAGCCGCCGAAGGCGCTCGTGGCCCACGGGCTCTCCGTACGTTTGACGAGCCGCACGCGGTGGACGCCGGGGGTGAGGCCGTTGACCCAGTACGTGGTCCGGCCAGGGGTTACGAGGGTGGCGACGGTCGTACCGTCCACTTCGACGTCGTAGTCGTTGTCGGAGTCGTTGAGGACGATCCCTACGCCGGTGCCGCGGAAGCGGCCTTCGAAAGAGACGCCGGGCCAGCTGTACTGAACCGAGGCCTCGGCGACCTTGACGCGTCCGGCGGTGTGCGCTTTGGCCATGACGCCGGATGCCGGCGCCACAGCGGCGTCGGCGGCGCCGGGCAGCAGCATCGTGCCCACCAACGCGGTTATTGCTGCGGTCACACGTACGGGTCGCACAGTACTCCTTCACAACGGCCGGCCGCGGCATCACGCCTATGTAACGAGCGCTTGCCCGGGCAGCGCAAGATCCGATTTGGCGCCGTACACCGACGTGGGCCCTTACCAGGGACAACCTGGTGAGGCCAGGCCGGCCGGATGAAACGAGCCTGAAACCAAGCCGGCGCAGCTGGGTGCTGTCCCGGGCCGCCAGATGATCTCCTTGCGCCAGTCTCCGTACAGGTCGGTCTGGAGGGTCGGCGTCCCTTTGGTGGAGTTGTTGGAGTAGGTGCCCTCCGCGCGGAGGATCTCCTTGACGGCGGTGCCGTCCCACTTGGCGATGGTGCCGACGCCCGCGCCCCTTGGCCTGGTCGTAGGCGTGGTCGACGATCTCGCGGCGGCGGGTCGGCTGCCGGCGGCGCCTTGGAACGCGGTCAGGTACTCGGGGCTCGAGAGCACGTAGCCGCTGGAGTTGCGGTAGTCCTTGCTCGTGGTCACCTCCGCCGAACTCTGCTCATCACTGCCCACTGTGGTGCGATTCGCCGTACATTGAGTCCTCACTGTCACCAATGATTGCTCTACGTGTGCTTAGGTTGTCCTTTGACAACTGGTGTGGCTGATGGGGTTGAAGCGTGTCAAGGTACGATTGGCGGCATTCGCTGTTCGCACCCGTGGTGGGACTGATCGTCTCAGCGGTGCTCTTGGTGGCCGGTGTGGTGGAAGCCTTGCTGGTGTCCGTGGGTGCGACCACGGCGCCGGCGGCCGCTGAGCTGGTGGTCACGCTCATCATCGTGGTGTTCCTGACCGCCGTTCTCAGGATCGCCAGGGCCGCGCCGGACATCCGGCGGGAGAACGCCGCGACGGCGCGAGCCGTGGCGAACGTTCAGACGGTGAAGCCGACCGAGGACACGCTGGTGGGGCGGCGGCTGAGGCTGTTCAAGGAGGCGGCCGAGGCGGGGAACGACTGCGAGGCGGTGTTGAGCGCCCGGTCCGCGCTTGACGAGACCGAGATGGCCAACAAGCATCACCTCGACCACGCGCTCATCTGGGCGCTGCCGGTCTTCGGGTTCATCGGCACGGCGCTGACGATGGGCGCGATGGTCAACTCGTTCTCGAACGCCCTGGACAACCAGGCGGACCCTGGGGTGCTGATCGCCGCGCTCAAGCAGCACGTGCTGCCGGAGCTGGCGTCCGCGTTCGGCGTCACCCTGATCGCGTTGTTCCTGAGCGTGCTGGCGTTCGGTGCGATGGCGCTGGTCGAGCGGGCGGAGCGAGCCGGCGTCGCGGCCGCCGACGAGGTGTTCCTCATCTATATCGCGCGCCTGCCCGCGAAGGAGTCGGCTCCGGCCATGCACGGGCTCACCCAGGAGCTGGCGCAGTCCAGGGGTAGGACCGAGGAGCTCGTCAAGGGGCTGGACGCGCTGCGTACCGCGGTGGAGCGGCTGAGCGCCGTGGAGAGCCGGCCGCAGAAGTACACCCTGGTGAGGGAGCCGTGAGGAAGCGGCCCGTCAGGTCGTTCGCGCCGCCGCTGGACCTGCGCTTCATCGACCTCTTCATGGCCATCGTGCTGGCGTTGTCGTTCGTGGCGATCATGCTGACCGTGGTGGCGCGGATGTTGCCGACGGAGGTGTCCTCGCCGCTGACGCGTCAGGAGAAGAGCGTGGCGCAGCTGCGGAAGCAGCTCGACGCCGCCGTCGAGGCCCAGCGGAAGGCCGAGGCCGAGCTGCGTGTCACGCAGCGGCAGATCGCCGATCAGACGGCCTTCGCCCTGCCGTGGTGGCTGATCGGGTTCTGTGCCCTGCTCGGGGTGCTCGCCGTGTTCATGAGCTGGCGTATCCGGCTGTGGAACAAGGGGAATCTGCCGCGCCTGCGGAGCTGGCTGCTGGTCACCTTAGTGGTGGCCGGGGTCACGATGGTGATCAGGTCACTGAGCGACCGCGACGGCAACCTGCTGCTCGCCGAGATCCCCTGGTGGGCGGCCGACGCCCTTTGCCTGGGGTTGCTGCTGGTCTCGTACGTGTTGATCTCCGACATCAGGGCCAGCCGCACCACGCTCGGCGAGATCAGGGCGCGGGCGTTGCCCGACCGGTAGCTCGGTCACGGCGGGCCGGCTCGCGCCGGTGACCACGAATTCGGCTGAACTTCACTTCTGTCACATCTGACGCAAATAGCCTTACCGGCATCCCTGACCTCGTAAGGAGATGCGATGTTGCGTCGAGTCCTGGGCGTGCTGGCCGTTGCCGGAGCCGTCCTGCTGACGGCCGGTCCTGCCACGGCCGCCGCCGAGCCGCTGCCGCGGGCGCACGCCCACAACGACTACGAGCACGAACGGCCGCTCCTGGACGCCCTCGACCACGGGTTCACCAGCGTCGAGGCGGACATCTACCTGGTGGAGGGCGAGCTGCGCGTCGGGCACGACCCCGAGGACCTGCGGCCGGGGCGCACGCTCCAGTCCCTCTACCTGGACCCGCTGGCCCAGCGCGTACGCCAGGGCCACGGGCATGTCTTCCCGCGCAGCCGCCAGCAGCTCCAGCTCCTGGTGGACATCAAGAACAACGGCGCGGCCACGTACACCGAGCTCGACAAGGTGCTGGCGTCGTACAGGAAGATGCTCACGAGCTTCCACAAGGGCAAGGTGAAGCCCGGCGCGGTGACCGTGGTGATCAGCGGGGACCGGCCGCGCGAGCTGATGGCCGCCCAGGAGCGGCGCCACGCCTTCTACGACGGACGCATGTCCGACCTCGGGCAGGGCGACCCGGCCCTGATTCCGCTGATCAGCGACAACTGGACGAACCACTTCACCTGGCGCGGCGAGGGCGAGATGCCGGCCGCCGAGCGGGACAAGCTGCGGCAGATCGTGGCCACCGCGCATCGCGACGGGCAGCGGGTCAGGTTCTGGGCCACGCCGGACGCGGCCGGTCCGGCCAGGGACACGATCTGGCGGGAGTTGATCGCGGCGGACGTGGACCACATCAACACCGACGACCTGGCGGGGCTCGAGCGGTTCCTGCGTGCGCATGACGCCGCCAGGGCCGCGGCGGCGTAACCGGAGCGGCCACCGCAACGTCCTCAATGGGCGCAACCGGCGTACTCGTCGAGTCGGCGGAACATCGCCGCCAGCATGAGCGGGAACATCGCCACGTGCGCCACCGTCATGAGCACGTGGCCATCGATCACGCCGAGCCACAACAGCGGGAAGAGCGGCACGATCGGGACGAACATGGCCGCGCACATCTCCAGGGTCGAGGCCCAGCCGTGCCCGCGGATGCGCATCCACACGGCCATGCCCACGGACATGTTGACCGCCATCACCAGGTAGCCCAGCTCCGGGTACTCGCTGTGGGAGAAGCCGAGGCCGAGGAGGTCGAGGAGCGCGCCGAGCGCGAACATCCCGACGAACATCGCGATGATCATCTCGAGGTAGTGGAGCGCGAACCTGCCCCAGCGGCGGCGCGGCTTCGATGCTGCTGTCGTCATGTGCCCGACTGTCCTGGACACCATGGTCGCCCGCCAAGGCGGGCGACCGGACGTGTCCGGAAACTTGGGTTCTTCGTCCTTCGGACCTACAGTCGGGGCATGGAGGTACGACGGGTCGTCGTGGTGGCGTACGACGCGGTCGCGCTGCTCGACCTCGCCTGCGTCATCTCGACGCTGGAGGAGGCCAACTGGCGCGGCGCGGCGCCGCCCTATCAGGTGCGCCTGGTCACCCCCGGCGGCCACGCCGTCACCACCGGCACCGCGCAGGTCATCCAGGCCCAGGACGTCCTGGAGCGGGTCAGCGGGCCGCTCGACACGCTCATCGTCTCCGGTGGCATCGGCCATGCGGACGCCGCCGCCAACCCGCTGCTCGTCGCCCACGTCCGCCGGCTGGCCCGGGAGAGCCGGCGCGTCGCGTCCGTCTGCACCGGAGCGTACGTCCTCGCCGCCGCCGGCCTGCTCGACGGGCGGCGTGCCACCACGCACTGGGAGCAGGCCCAGGACATGGCCGCCCGGTACCCCGGCGTCGCCGTGGACCCGGACCCGATCTTCATCCGCGACGGCGACGTCGCCACCTCGGCCGGCGTCACCGCCGCCCTCGACCTCACCCTGGCCTTCATCGAGGAGGACAACGGTACCGAGCTGGCCAGGACGGTGGCCCGGCACCTCGTCACGTACCTGCAGCGGCCCGGCAACCAGGCCCAGATGAGCATGTTCGTCAGCGCGCCGCCGCCCGCCGACGGGCTGGTCAAGCGGGCCGTCGACCACATCGGCGCCCATCTCGCCGAGGACCTCGGCACGGCCGCGCTGGCGGAGGTGGCCGGGGTCAGCGAGCGGCACCTGACCCGGCTGTTCCTCAAGCACATGAGGCTGACGCCCGGGCGGTACGTCCGTCAGGCCCGCACCGAGGCCGCCGCCCACCTGCTGGTGTCCACGTCGTTGCCGATGTCCGCGATCGCCGCGCGGTGCGGGTTCGGGACGGCGGAGACGTTGCGGCAGGCGTTCATGGACCGGTACGGCATCCCGCCGTCGCGGTACCGCCTGACGCAGTCGTCCGCCGCCAAGTGACACCTGGCTAATGTGTCTGCGATGGATGGTGATCGGGTCATAGGCGGGTACACGCTGCGGCGTGTGCTCGGCCGGGGTGGCATGGGCGAGGTGCATCTCGCGGCCACGCCTACCGGGGGCCTGGCCGCGGTCAAGGTCATCAATCCGGCGTTAGCCCGGGATCCGGCGTTCCGGCGGCGGTTCGAACGGGAGGTGGCGGCGGCGCGGCGGGTGGCCAGGTTCTGCACCGCACCTGTGCTCGACGCTGGGATCGACGGGGATGTCGCGTACCTGGTCACCGAATATGTGAAAGGGCCGGATCTGGCGGAGGTCGTACGGGATCAAGGGCCTTTGTCGGGTGGGAACCTGGAGGCGCTGGCGGTCGGGATCGCCACCGCGCTGAGCGCCATCCACGGGGCCGGGGTGATCCATCGTGACCTGAAGCCGTCCAACGTGCTGCTGTCGCCGCTCGGGCCGCGTGTGATCGACTTCGGTATCGCTCAGCTTGTGGACAACGACAGCCTGGCCAGCCAGGCGATTCTCGGGACGCCTGCGTTCATGGCGCCCGAGCAGGTGCGTGGTGAGGTGCTGACGCCCGCTGCCGATGTCTTCGCGTGGGGCGGGGTGATCGCGTACGCGGGGACCGGG
>NZ_VCKY01000552.1 GCF_005889735.1 Nonomuraea turkmeniaca | reverse complement strand
TGTGCATCCCCTCGTAGCGTGGAGACCGAACCGGGAAGGGTTTGGTCGTGGCAGCAGTCACGCGGCGGCGCTTTGATCCGGAGTTCCGGGCTGGGGCGCTGCGTATCGTCAAGGAGACCGGCAAGCCTGTAGCCCAGGTGGCGCGGGATCTGGGGATCAGCCCGTACACGCTGCACAATTGGGTGCAGATGGATCGGCTCGCCGAGCAGTACGACGGCGGAGGCAACGGGAGCGGAACGCTGAAGGAGTCCGAGCAGGAGGAACTGGCCCGGCTGCGGCGGGAGAAGGCCGAGCTGGCCAAGCAGCACGCCCGCGAGAAGGCGGCGTGGGAGAAGGAACGCGCCGAGTTGGAAGACGAGCGTGATCTGCTCAAGCGTTCCGTGGTCTTGTGGGTCAAAGAGGCGATGGGCCGATAGACGTGGTGGCCTTCATCAGCTCCCAGAAGACCGAGCACAACATCGACCACATCACCTCGTGCCGGGCGCTGGGCGTCTCGCAGTCCTGGTACTACAAGTGGAAGAACCGCATCGGCGACGACGCGCCGACCGCTCGCCAGCGTCGGCGGGCCGACCTGGATGCGGAGATCAGCCGCCTGTTCGAGGCCTCGGGCGGCACCTACGGCTCGCCGCGGATCACGCGTGACCTTCATGAGGCGGGCTGGCGGGTGTCGGAGAACACGGTCGCGGCGCGGATGGCCGAGCTCGGCCTGGTCGCACGGCGACGGCGCAAGCCGCGATCGTTGACCCGGCAGGGCAAGCGGCCGGCCGCGCCGGATCTGGTGCGGCGCAAATTCACCGCGGTCGCGCCGGATGTGTTGTGGTGCGGTGATGTGACGCAGATCGACACCGATGAGGGCAAGCTGTATCTGGCCACGGTGGAGGACCTGTTCTCGCGCCGGCTGCTCGGCTATGCCCTGTCCGAACACCATGATGCCGCGCTGACCTGCGCCTCGTTGCAGATGGCGGTGGCCACGCGTGGTGGGAATGTGGATGGGGTGATCTTCCATTCGGACCGCGGCTCGGAATACACCGCCGGCCGCTACCAGGAGCTATGCGGGCGCCTGGGCGTGGTCCAGTCGATGGGCCGGGTCGGCTGC
>NZ_VCKY01000551.1 GCF_005889735.1 Nonomuraea turkmeniaca | reverse complement strand
GCCCCCGCCCCCGGGTCCACCGCAGTTCCAGGCGTTCGCCCCTGGCGCGCCCCCGCCGGGCGAGTCCAACGGCACGCCGGGCGAGCAGAAGCCGTACCAGCCGCTGAAGGACGTCTCCCAGACCAGGCGCTGCTTCAGGCAGCCGGACGGCCGCTGGTGGTTGCGCATCGACGTGACCGCCGAGCAGCTGGCGGGCAGCGAGTGCGCGCTGCCGACGGGCTTCGCCTCCTACCTGGGCCTGTCGCCGGGTGAGAGCAGGACGGTCAGGAGCGCCGCGGGCGAGCTGACCTTGACCTGGCACGGCCGGCCGGTGCTCGAATCCATTGAGCGCCTCCTCGCGGACGTCGGCGCGCGCGAGGGCGGGCACCTGTTCCTGACGTTGTCGGACGAGGGTGTGCTCCGGGCCAGGCACCTGCCGGTCGCCGCGCAGGGCGCCGAGAAGATCACCAAGGCGCTGCGCCTGGTCGGGTACACGGCTCCGGGCGGCACCCGAGATCAGGCGGCCAGGGTGATCGCCACCAGGATCGGCATGACGGGTCCGGTGAGCCTGCCGGACCTGCTGGTCAGGCTCCGCGAACGCGGGGACCGCGATCTGCTAGCTCTCTTGGACTGAGCCGGTGCCGCGGCTCGCGATCGCCCCTGAGTTTCCCAGGGAACTCAGCGCACTGGCCCAGCCGGTGCGCAGGGACGCCGTGGTCGCGCTGCGCCGGTTCCTGCTGAACGTCTCCGGCGCCCCGCATCCCGAGCGGGTGCGGAGCGCCAGGGATCCGCGAGTGGCCACGCTGCGGCTGGCCGAGGGGCATCGCGGGGTGGCGGTACGCCAGCGGGACGTCTATTGGCTGCGTACGGTCCTGCCCGACCCCGAGGCCTGGTCGTACGCGAAACGCCACAGGTACGGCGTCAACCCCGTGGTCGGCGTCGTCGAGGAGTGGGACGCCGAGGCCCTGGAGCGGGTGGGGCCCGCATTACGCAGGTCGGCCAAGTCGCGGCTGTTCGACCCCATCTGCGACGGCGACCTGCTGGCGCTCGGCCTGGACGGGCACGCCCTGCCGCTGTTCCGGCTCATCACGACCGAAGCCGACGTGGCCGCGCTCGAACCCCTGCTCCCGCC
>NZ_VCKY01000550.1 GCF_005889735.1 Nonomuraea turkmeniaca | reverse complement strand
GCCCCTCTCCGAGTCCTGCCTCACTCTCACCAGCCCCGCCGACATCCTGGCCGCCGTCCCCTACCTCGTCGGCTTCCACCCGCGCAACAGCCTGATCATCATCGGGCTCGACCGCGGCCAGGCGAAGATGGTGGTCAGATGGGGCCTACCGCTCCCACCGGGCGCCCTCGCCCCGCTGACCCCGCTGTTCGATCGGGAGGCCGTCACACAGGTCGTCATCATCGGCTACGGCTCGGGAGACGTGGTCACGCCGGCGGTGGACGAGGTCAGGCTCGTGGCGGCCAAGGCCGAGGTCCACGTCGGGGAGGCCTTGCGCGCCCACGAGGGCCGCTACTGGTCATACGTCTGCGACGTCCCCATGTGCTGCCCTGCCGAGGGCACCCCGTACGACCCTTCGACGAGCCAGGTCGCCGCCGAGGCAACCGTACGCGGCCTGGTCGCCCTCCCCGACCGCGAGGCCCTGGAGCGCACGGTAGCCCCCGTCACGGGCCCCGTACGGCTGGCCATGCGGCGCGCCACGGCCGACGTGGTCGCCGAGTTGAGGGCCAGACTCGAGGCCACCTCGGACCTGGACGCCTTCGCCCACCACTACGTGGCGGAAGCCCTGGCACGTGTGCGATCAGCACTGACCGCCCACACCGAAGGCGGTCGCCTTCGCGACGCGGAAGCGGCGAGACTGGGCCTCGACCTCGCGATCACCAGAGTCCGCGACGAGGCATGGACGCTCATGGACGACTCCCACGCTCCGCTGTGGAAGGACCTGACCCGCAGACTCGAGCCCCGCTTCGTCCCGCCGGCCGCATCCCTGCTCGCCATGGCGGCCTGGCGAGCGGGCAACAGCGTGCAGGCCACCATCGCCCTCGAACGCGCTCTGACGATCGCCCCCACCTACTCGATGGCGAACCTCCTCATGCACGCGGTCCAGAATCTGCTGTCCCCGGCCATCATGCGAGGCCGCATGCCCACTCCTGCCGAGCTCGACACGGCCATGGGCGCCGCCCACGCAGGCTGGTTGCTCCCACTGGTCAACCTCCTCGACGAGGAAGACCCATCCATCCCACCGGGCTGACCCAGGTCACACCCGCCCGCCGCTTCGCCCCCACCCCTCACACC
>NZ_VCKY01000549.1 GCF_005889735.1 Nonomuraea turkmeniaca | reverse complement strand
CCGAGACGGTGGTGCAGCGCGTTGAAGCCGACCTCGAAGTGCTCCCCGAGGTCCTTGGTGACCTTTCCACCGCACAACCATGACGGCACCGTCCCGCCCAGTTGCAATTTGGCGTGGAGGTCCATCGCGAATCGCAGCCGGTGCTTGGCCTTGGCGTACAGGTCCACGCCCTGGTGGCCGGCCGTCTCCGCGACGTGGGAGATGGCCGCGAGACCCCACCCGGTGTGCCAGAAGTCACGGCAGGTCTCCTGGGTCAGGCCGTCCACGAACGTGGTCTGCCCGTGCCAGTAGTCGATGATCTCGGCATTGGTGTTGTACTCGCTGTTAGGCGGGGCCTTGGGCAGCGAGCCGTCCGTCTTGAGGTAGATGTAGGCGGGCAGCCTGCCGCGCCAGGTCGCGACAGCTCGGTCGAACGAGGCACGGTCGTCCAGATGCACGGCGATGCCGATGGCGGCATCGGTCATGATCAGTTCCCAGTTGCCGTTGTTGTTCGGCCGCCCGGCGATCAGGGTCGGGAGGTACACGGTGCGCAGCTTGCCGGCGAACCGGCCGGCCTGCGTCCAGCCGGTGTAGGTGTGCTTGATGAGCTCGGCGGCACGGGAGAAGTTGGCGCCCGCCCAGCCGGTCTGCAGCGGAGCGTTGCTCCCGGTGTGTTTGGTGATCACGGCCGACCAGGCGTCCATGATCTGGATCGCCTTCTCGGCGTAGCGGGCGTCCTTGGTGAGGTACCACCGCAGGGCGTGCGTGTAGGCCGCCATGGCGTCCTTGCGTTCGTCCGAGCAGCCGTTGTCGGGAATGGAATTCCCGCCGCAGTTCACCTCGGCGCGGGGCTTGGCCGTGTAGGACAACGAGGCGTAGGAACTGCCCTGCAGGGCGTTCCAGGCGGACTTCCACGGCTCGTTGCCGAGATTGGCTCGGACGAAGTCGAGCTGTGCGCGGCTGACCAGGACGCCAGGATGCTTGAACGCGGCAGCCTGGGCCGGCTGCGGGACGGCTAAGGCTGCGACCACGAGCATGGCGGCAGCAAGAGGACGAGCGAGACGCACGGGTTTCCTTCCAAGACGCGGACGTCTATTCCGCCAGCCGCCGGTCCAGCCGTCAAGGCGATCATGCCGTGAACATCGGCCCGA
>NZ_VCKY01000548.1 GCF_005889735.1 Nonomuraea turkmeniaca | reverse complement strand
CTAGTGCCGCGTCAGGCCACGTTTGCCCTCTTGACAATCCTGCGTAGGCGAGGATTGTCGGTGTTGCGGTTTCGCCAGGCGATGTAGCGGCGGATCATGCTGCCCTGCTCGCGGTGGCCGGTGTGGTCGGTGCCGTTGAGGGTGAACTCGCGCAATGCGGTGAACTGCGCCTCGATGCGGTTCAGGTAGGAGGAGTTGGTGGGTGTGTAGGCGATCTCGACGTTGTTCGCCTCGGCCCACTCGCCGACCCGCTTGTCCTTCTTAGTCGTCAGGTGCGGGCTGAAGTTGTCACAGATGATCGCGATCCGCTCCTCGGGCGGGTAGAGGCTGCGCAGGTAGCGGCAGAACTCCAGGAACTCGCCGCGCCGCTTGCGCTTCTTGATGTGCCCGTACATCTTGTCCTTGCCCAGGTCTAACGCAGCGAACAGGTGCCGTACCCCTTGGGTGCGGGTGTAGGTGGCGCGCATCCTGGGCCGAGGTTCGCGCTCGGGATCCTTGCCCTTGCCGCCGACGTCGGTCCACTGCCTGCCGGGGCGGGGCTGCAGGTTGAGCGGCCCGAACTCGTCCATGCAGAAGATCACCGTGGGTTCGCCGGGTTCGGGGACGACCTGGCCGTCGGCGATCGCGTACAGGTGCTCGATGCGGGCCTTCTTGGTCGCATAGTCCGGATCACGGGAGCCCTTCCAGGTCTTTATGGCTTGAAATGAGACATTTTCCGCACGTAGAAGCTCGCGCAGGCCCTCATGGCTGATGTCCTCGACCACCCCCTCTGCGACCAGGAAATCGGCCAGCTTGGCAAGGCTCCACCGGGACAACGGCAACCCGTGCTCGGCAGGACGAGACTTGGCGATCTTCTTGATCTCCACGCGCTGCGGGAGCGTGAACACCGGCTTCCGGCCGCCCTTGTACTTGGGGTAGAGCGAGTCGAATCCATCGGCGTTGAAGTTGTGGATCACATCACGGACCCGGTCTTCGCTGGTGAAGGCCACTTTGGCGATCTGCGTGGTGGTCATGCCCTGGGCCGACAGCAGCACCATCTGCGCTCGCCGCCAGGTCACCACCGAGCCAGTGCCACGCCGTACGATGCGCAGCAGTCGGTTTCCCTCGTCGTCATCGATCTCGCGTACGCGAACCCG
>NZ_VCKY01000547.1 GCF_005889735.1 Nonomuraea turkmeniaca | reverse complement strand
GATGGGCGGTTGCCGGGTGAGCGGATCGCGTTCATGCTGGCCGACAGCCAGGCGCGGGTCGTGGTCGCGGACCGGGATGCCGGCATGGTGCCGGCTGGCGGGTCGATGGGTGTTCCGGTGGTCTGGTTCGATGACGCGCAGGAGGCGGTCGGCTCTGCCGATATCGCGCAGCCGGTGGAGGTGGATCCGGCCGGCGTGGCGTATGTGATCTACACGTCGGGGTCGACGGGTGCGCCGAAGGGTGTGGCGGTCACGCATGGGTCGCTGGCCAACTACGTCGGGTCGGTGTCGGATCGGCTGGGCTGGTCTGGGACTGGGACGCGGTATGGGTTGTTGCAGCCGCAGGTGACCGACTTGGGGAACACGGTGGTGTTCATCAGCCTGGCCACCGGTGGTGTGCTGCATGTGCTGGATCCGGAAGCGGTGACCGATCCCGAAGCGGTGGCCGGTTATCTGGCCGAGCACCGCATCGATCACGTCAAGGCCGTCCCCTCCCACCTGGCCGCCCTCACCGCCGCAGCCGGGATGGAGCGCATCCTGCCCGCCCGGTCGCTGGTGCTGGGCGGCGAGGCCGCCGCGCCCGGCTGGGTGGCTGACCTGGTGGCGGCGGCCGGGGATCGGCGGGTGTTCAACCACTACGGTCCGACCGAGGCCACCATCGGGATTGCCACCACTGAACTGTCGGCGCAGGTGCTGGAGTCCGGTGTGGTGCCGGTGGGCACGCCGATCGCCAACACCCGCTTGTATGTGCTGGATGAGGCGTTGAACCCGGTTCCGGCCGGGGTGGTGGGCGAGCTGTATGCCGCTGGGGCTTCGTTGGCCCGGGGGTATGTGGGTCGTCCGGGGTTGACGGGTGAGCGGTTCGTGGCGTGTCCGTTTGTGCCGGGTGAGCGCATGTATCGGACCGGGGACCTGGCCAGGTGGACCGCCGATGGGCAGGTGGTGTTCGCCGGGCGGGCGGATGAGCAGGTGAAGATCCGTGGGTTCCGGGTTGAGCCGGGTGAGGTCGAGGCCGCGCTGCTGGCCCATCCCGAGGTCGCCCAGGCGGTGGTCGTCGCGCGTGAGGATGTGCCGGGGGACAAGCGTCTGGTCGGCTATGTGGTGTCGGCCAACGGTGGCATCGACTCCGGCGCGATCCGCGACTACCTGGCTGGGCAGGT
>NZ_VCKY01000546.1 GCF_005889735.1 Nonomuraea turkmeniaca | reverse complement strand
CCCGACGATCCCGGCCCAGGCGTCCCCCCGGCCCCGGACCCCACTAGGACCGTTCCCGTCGGCGGATCCTCGCCGGGTGCGGGCCTGGCCGCCGCGAGGTCGGCGGCGAAGGCGGCGGCTCAGGCCGGTCCGCGGGCCTCGTCGTCGCGTGGTGGTGCCGCGGCCTGGCCGGAGTCGGTCCCGAGCCGCAACAAGGGACCCGAGGACGACGTCGACCCCCTGAACGACGCGGACGCCGACGTGGACGCGGTCTCGGGCATGGCGCTCCTGGAGCGTGAACTCGGTGCCCGAGTGATCGGCGAAATCGACCACACCTGACCGAGCAGCCGACGGTGCGCGCCGCTGAATCGCGGAGCCGGGCAGGGAGCGTGCGGCTGAATCGCGGGGCCGGGGCAGGGAGCGTGCGGTAGAGCGGTGAACGGAACCCCAGCTCCCGCGCCCGGACGCGATGAAGGCGCAGGCGTCAGGGGAACAGGCAGAAGGAAAGAAAAGTCACGCCAGCCGCGCGCGGGCGGCGGCGGAGCGGGCGTCGGTGGGGGGCAGGGCGGCGAGGCGTTCCAGGATCTCGTAATCGTCGCGGCCGTTGACGGTCTGGGCGTACGCCCACAGATGCTCGGGAGAGCCGTACCGCAGCAGGCAGGCCCGGACCTGGGCCTCGAGCTCGTCCCGCTCCCGCCGGATCTCCGGCGACTCCGAACGCGGCAACAGCGGCCCCGTGTACGCGCGCGCCAGCGCGGCCGGGTCCTTCGCCGCGAGATGGCGGCGTACGGCGAGGAAGTCGGCCTCGATCGGGCAGACCAGCCGGTACGGCTTCGCCGCGATGGCGTTGCCCAGCTGCGCGCGCAGCCGGTGGATCTCGGCCCTGATCGTCACCGGGTTGCCGTAGTCGCCGTACATGTGGAAGGAGAGCTGCTCGGCCGTCAGCCCGTGCTGGTGCAGCGCGAGGAGGGCGAGGATCTCGGCGTGCCGGAGCGACAGGGGCTGCTCGCGGTCTCCCAGAGTGACGGAGGGCGGCCGCTCCCCGAGGAACGTGAGGGCGAGCGACGGCGGCGTCGCGGTGGGAACGGTACGCAGCAGGAAGCCGTCGGCGAACGACTCCAGGAGCCCGACCGTCCCGTCGCGCAGGATCATGCGCTGCCCGGACACGCGGAGGTGCTCGCCGGAGTGGGCGGAG
>NZ_VCKY01000545.1 GCF_005889735.1 Nonomuraea turkmeniaca | reverse complement strand
GCCACGACCCCCAGCCCCGTCTCCGCCTCGGGCGACGCCCCTGCGGAGCGTCCGGCTGGGGAGGGGGCGGGGCGCCCGTCTGAAGGCCGGCGGCGGTCGAGCGATGGCACGGAGCCGGAGGAGGGCCGGTGAAGCTGCTGCGCCGTAAGGAAGGCCCGTCCCTGGACTCCCGGCTGGCCGCCCTGCTGGAGGCGGCCTCGCTGGCGGAGGGGCGGCTGGCCGAGCAGGCGGTGTCGGGTGCGCGGACAGTGGCGGAACGAGCCGGCGTACGCCGCAGCCTGTCCATCGACCACACCGTGGCCGCGCTGGCCGGCGCGACGGGCAGCGGGAAGTCGTCCATCTACAACGCCCTGGCCGGCGAGACCCTGGCGGCCGTCGGCGTCACCCGGCCCACGACCTCGACCGCTCAGGCGGCGCTCTGGGACGGACAAGGTTCGGGCCCGCTGCTGGACTGGCTCGAGATCCCCCAACGTCACGCCGCCACCTCAGCGAACCCTGACCTGTCCGGCCTCGTCCTCCTGGACCTCCCGGACCACGACTCCATCCGGCTCTCCCACCGCCTGGAGGTGGACCGCCTGGTGGAGATGGTCGATCTGCTGGTGTGGGTGGTGGATCCGCAGAAGTACGCCGACGCCGCGCTCCACGAGCGCTACCTGCGCCCGCTGGCCGGGCATCGGGACGTGACGCTGGTGGTGCTCAACCAGGTGGACCGCCTGCCTCCGCAGGCCGTCGACCGCTGCGTACGCGATCTGCGCCGCCTGCTGGACGACGACGGACTGGACGGTGTGCCGGTGCTCGCCGTCTCGGCCCGTACCGGCGCCGGCCTGCCCGAGCTCCGCTCACGCCTGGCCGACCGCGTCGCCCACCATAAAGCGTGGTCCGCCCGCCTGGCCGCGGACATCGCCGCCGCCGCCGATCATCTCGCCACCGCGCCGGCCGCATCCACCGCGCCGACGGGACGGGGCGGGTCCCGCGCCGATGCGGCGGAAGACGTGGTGTTCGGCACTGTCGGGCGAGGCGATGCGGCCGGCGACGCCGGGGGAAGCCGGGAGTCCGGTGAACCCGGGGAGGGCGGGCTGTTCCGCGCCGACGTGGGAACCCGTGCAGGCAGCAGCCGTGTGGAGGTTGGCGGTGCGGTGAGCGGGCGTGTGGAGGCTGGTCGGGCGGTGAGCGGGCGTGTGGAGGT
>NZ_VCKY01000544.1 GCF_005889735.1 Nonomuraea turkmeniaca | reverse complement strand
CCCCACAAGGGCGGGGGCACCCCGACGCCCCCGCGCTCCCCAGCGCGGGGACGTCCCGTTGTCCCCTGCCGCGCGCTCGCTGCATGGCCGCCCCCGCGCAATCGTGGCGTCCTCCAGCGCCGCTGTTTCGGCTACCTCCTCCCCACCACACGTGTTCGGGCGTACCATGGCCATATGGACACCGCACTCGCCGAGATCCGCCCCCTGAGCGACGGTGACGTCACCCGCTGGAAGGCGCTCCTGGCCGACGCCACAGGCGTGGTGCCCGACGCTGACGCGCTCGCAGCAGCGCGCCGCAGCTTCGCCGAACTCGCAGGTGGCGGTACTTCCGAGTGATCGGCGGTCGAATCTTCGACACTTCGGCCATCCTCGACTTCAGCCGTGGACGTGGCGGCACCCAGTACACGCAGGCCGTGGTGTGGCATTCCTTGGAGGATGGGCTGGTCATCGTCACGCCCGCCCCTGCGGTCGCCGCAGCGATCGCCCAACTGCCCGATCATCGGCACGACGTGGTCGACGTCCTGCTAGGTCTGCCGATCACCGTCGTCACCGAGACCACGCGAGGTAGCATCCCCGCCCTGGCGCAGGTGTTGCGACCCGCCAACGCCCAAGCAGCGTACGCCGGAACCGCTGGCGCGGTCGCCCTGGCTGCCCAGCAACGCGGATGGCCTGTTCTGACTCGGGACCCAAAACCCCTCTCTGACCTATGGCCGGACCTGCGGCTCGAGGTCATCCCCGCCTGATCGGTTCGGGAGCTTCTTCCGCCTGGAGGTCGCGCGCGGACCGTTGCCCCCTTCGCTCATGGCCCGGCGGCGGGTGCCCGCCTTCGAGGGGCGGGTGCCGCCCAGCCGGGATTTGCGAGCTGGGGGCCGCCGGCGAGCTGGCCGGCGTCCTTGCCCGGCGTCGGCCGCCGGGCGCGCCGGTGCCGGTGCGGCCCAGGCGGACCCCGCGGTGGCACGCGCTGGACGGCACGCCCGGCAGCAAGCCGGTGCTGGTCCTCCCGGGTCGCGGCCGGGGTTTCGTGGTGGGCGGGGATGGGGTTGACGTGCGGGTTTGGCAGGCGGTGAGTAGATTTGCCCACTACATTAACGCTCCTGTACTGTTTTTTCTGTGTCCAGGCGGGAGGGGTGCGATCCTCCCGCCCCGATCCAGGAAAGGGGCCCCACCGTGGCCGTCCGCTCGTTCCTCACCTGCCTCACCCTCGCCCTCGCCGCGCTCGCCG
>NZ_VCKY01000054.1 GCF_005889735.1 Nonomuraea turkmeniaca | reverse complement strand
AGGCCGTGGAGCAGGTGGCCGTGGGGCCGGTGGCGGCGGAGCACGGTCGCGGGGGCCGGGGAGGCCGCCGCGCGACCCCGCGCGCAACGCCGCCTTCGACGTCGTGCGCGCCGTCGACGAGCGCGACGCCTACGCCAACCTGCTCCTGCCTCGCCTCCTGCGCGAACGCGGCATCAAGGGCCGCGACGCCGCGCTGGCCACCGAGCTGGCGTACGGGACGCTGCGTGGCCTCGGCACCTACGACGCGATCATCGAGATGTGCAGCGACCGCACGCCCGACCCCGACGTGCGCGACGCCCTCCGGCTCGGCGCACACCAGCTCCTGCGCATGCGGGTCCCGCCGCACGCGGCCGTCGGCACCACCGTCGACCTCGTACGCCTGCGCGTCGGCCCCGGCGCCGCCAAGTTCGCCAACGCGGTCCTGCGCAAGATCGCGTCCAGGGCGCTCGAGGACTGGCTGCCGATCGTCGCGCCGGACGCGGCCGACGACCCGGTGGGCCACCTCGCCGTCTCCTACGGTCACCCGCGGTGGATCGTCTCCGCCTTCCGCGACGCGCTGGGCGGCGACGACGAGCTGACCGACCTGCTCGACGCCGACAACGCCCGGCCCCTGGTGACGCTGGTCGCGCGGCCGGGGCGCAGCTCGGTCAAGGAGCTCGAGGACGCGGGCGCCATCCCGGGCCGCTACTCGCCGTACGCCGCCTACCTGCCCGAAGGCGACCCCGGGCGGATCGACGCCGTGGCCGGGACCCGTGCCGCCGTACAGGACGAGGCCAGTCAGCTGGTGGCGCTCGCCCTGACGCGCGTGCCCGTGCAGCGGGAGGGCGAGGAGCTGTGGCTCGACATGTGCGCCGGGCCTGGCGGCAAGGCAGGGCTGCTCGACGCCGTCGCCACCCACGGTGACCCCTCCGGATTCCCGGGCGGGGCCCGGCTGGTGGCCGCCGACGTGCAGTACCACCGCGCCCGGCTGGTCTGGCAGACCACCCGGCACGCGTCGGTGGTGACGGCGGACGGGACGGAGCCCGCCTGGCGGCCGGGCGTGTTCGACCGGGTCATGCTGGACGCGCCGTGCACCGGGCTGGGAGCGCTGCGGCGGCGGCCCGAGGCGCGGTGGCGACGCGATCCGTCCGGCATCGCCGAGCTCGGCAGGCTGCAGCGGCGGCTGCTCGGCGCGGCGCTGGACGCGGTGCGCCCCGGCGGGGTGGTGGCGTACGTGACCTGCTCGCCACACCTGGCCGAGACCCGGGTCGTGGTGGGGGACGTGACCGGGCGCAGAGACGATGTCGAGCAGCTCGACGCCCGGGACTACCTGCCGGAGGTGGACGGCCTGGGCGACGGCCCGTACGCCCAGTTCTGGCCGCACCGGCACGGCACCGACGCCATGTTCCTGGCCCTGCTCCGCAGACGGTCCTGAGACCCGCCGATATCCGGCAATCGGTTGATTCGCCGTTCCAGCGGGCAGATGTGGTCGGATCGATGCCGTGGACTTCCTGGACGACCTTCATAGAGCGGAGCTGGAGCCGATCATCTGGCTCCAGCAGTGGCCGGACTGGGTGCGGCCGGTGCTGGAGCTCGTGTCCGTGTTCGGCACGGACACGTTCTTCCTGCTGTGCCTGCCCCTTCTCTACTGGTGCGTCGATCCGAGGCTCGCCCTCCGGCTGGCCCTCACGGTGATGGTCTCCGCGGCCGTCAACTCGATCGCCAAGCTGGCCCTGCACCAGCCCAGGCCGTACTGGATCGACGCCCGGGTGCGCCCGCTCTCCGTCGAAGGAGCCTTCGGGCTGCCGTCGGGACATGCCCAGAACGGCACCGCCGGCCTGGGCCGGCTGGCCGTGACCGTGGCACGGCCGTGGGTGTGGTGGACGGCGGGCGGGCTCACGGGGCTGGTCTGCCTGAGCCGCGTCTACCTGGGAGTGCACTTCGTCACGGACGTCGTGACCGGGGTGCTGCTCGGGGCGGCCGTGCTGATGCTCGTGCTGAAGCTGGAACGCCCCCTGACGGCGTGGTGGCGCGGGCTGACGCTGTGGGCGCAGCTGGCGGCCTCGGCCGTGCTCTCCGGGGCCCTGATCGGCGCCGCAGGGCTCGCCAACGCGCCGTACGCCGGCTGGTCCCTGCCCGCCGGCTGGAGCTCGGCGGGCCAGGTCGCGCCCGAGAGCTTGACCACGATCGTCACCATGGCGGGCGTGCTGTTCGGCACGCTGGCCGGGGCCTCGATCATGCACAGGGCCGGCTGGTTCGACGCGGGTGGCCCGCTCGGCCTGCGCGCCGCCCGCTGGCTGCTCGGCACGGCCGTGGCCGCGCTCATCTGGTACGTCCAGCGTGACCTGCTGCCGCAGACCGACGTGGTCACGTACGCGGGATACGCGGCGCTGGCGCTCTGGGTGCAGTTGGGGGCTCCGGTGACGTTCATCAGGCTCGGGTTGATGTCCCGGGCGAGGCAGGCGCAACCCGTTCACTAGACTGAGGAAAATCATGGCCGTACAGATCTCGCCCAGCATCCTCGCCGCCGACTTCGCCAGGCTCGCCGACGAGGCCGCCGCCGTGCCCAATGCCGACTGGCTGCACGTCGACGTCATGGACTACCACTTCGTGCCCAACCTCACCCTCGGGCTGCCCGTGGTCGAGGCGCTGCGCAAGGCGACCGCGACGCCGCTCGACTGCCATCTCATGATCGCCGACCCGGACCGGTGGGCGCCTCAGTACGCCGAGGCCGGGGCCGGCAGCGTGACCATCCACGCCGAGGCGGCCAAGGCCCCGATCCGCACCCTGCGCGAGATCCGCCTGCTCGGCGCGCGGGCCGGCCTCGCGCTCAACCCGGCCACCGCGGTCGAGCCGTACGAGGCCCTGTTCCCCGAGATCGACATGGTGCTGCTGATGACCGTCGAGCCCGGGTTCGGCGGGCAGAAGTTCCTCGACGGCGTGCTGCCGAAGATCCGCCGGGCTCGAGAGCTCGTCCAGCGGCACGGCGGGCGGATCTGGGTGCAGGTCGACGGGGGCGTGGACGCCGAGACCATCGGGCGGTGCGCCGAGGCGGGCGCCGATGTGTTCGTGGCCGGCAGCGCCGTCTACGGCGCCTCCGATCCGGTGGCCGCGGTGGACGGGCTCCGCGCCGCCGCCACTCGCGCATCGACATGAAACATCCCCTAGCTGGGTAACTACCCACTTATGGGCGACCATGGGATCTTCGGCCCCAGCTCGGTGACCTGGCGTGTGATGGGAGAGCCCATCCTCCTGGTCGGCGGCATCCGCGCTCTCCTGATGCAGGGGCTGCACCCCCGGGCGATGCGCGGGGTGTTGCAGAACTCCGCGCTCATGGACCCTCAGGAGGCGTGGTCGCGGTTCGCGCGCACCACCGAGTTCGTCCGCGTGCGCACGTACGGCACCTGCGCCGAGGTCGAACGCGCCGGCCGCCGGGTACGCAAGATCCACGCCAGGCTGACCGCGTACGATCCGGACACCGGCACCACGTTCCACCTGGACGAGCCCGACGCCCTGCGCTGGGTGCACGTCGGCGAGGTGGACTCCTACCTGTCCGTCGCCCGCCGGGCAGGCGTGCGGCTGACGGACGCCGAGGCGGACACGTTCGTGCGCGAGTGGCGGCGGGCCGCGGAGGTCGTCGGCCTCAAGGGCGAGGACGTGCCCGGCTCCGTGGCCGAGCTACGCGACTACATCGACGCCCAGCGGCCGGGGCTGCGCTTCGTGCCCGAGGCCGCCCACCCGCTGCGCCTGTCGCTCAACGCGCCGCTCCCGCGCGTGCTGCTCCCGCTCAAGCCCGCCGTGCCCGCGCTGATGATCCTCGCCTTCGCCACGCTGCCGCGCTGGGCCAGGAGGCTGTACGGGCTGCCCGCCACGCCCGTCGGCGACCTGTGGGCGACCGCGACCCTGCGTACCCTGCACACCGGGCTCGGCCTGGTCCCTGCCCAGGTCCGCTACTCACCGGCGGCCCGCCGCGCGCACAAGCTGACCGCGGCCTGAAGCGGACGCTTGGTCAAATGGATGGGGGCGGTCGCGTCCGTTGTTTCGGACATGGCACACTGATAGCGAAAGAGAGCTAGCGTGCTCCGGGGTCGGTGAAAGTCCGAACCGGCGGTGACAGTCCGCGACCCGGCCGATGCCATCGGCCGGTTGACCCGGTGAAATTCCGGGACCGACGGTTAAAGTCCGGATGGGAGGCAGCGCGCGAGGTGTCCGGCATATCGGCCGGATGCCTTCTGTGGTGCATTTGTGCATCATGTGAGTCCCCCGGGGCCCGCCGTGGCTTGGAGCTACTGGCGAGTAGGAGACCCGGTGGAGAGACCCGAGCAGGACGTCGTGCACATGGCGCGCGCCGTCGAGCTGGCCGGGCGCGGACACGGCACCACCAGCCCCAACCCCGTCGTGGGCTGCGTCGTGCTCGACGCCGGCGGGGCGGTGGCCGGTGAGGGGTTCCACGTGTACGCGGGCGGTCCGCACGCCGAGGTCGTCGCGCTGGCGCAGGCGGGGGAGCGGGCCCGGGGCGGCACCGCGTACGTGACGCTGGAGCCCTGCGACCACACCGGGCGGACGGGTCCGTGCAGCCGCGCCCTGCTCGATGCGGGGATCGCGCGGGTCGTGGTCGCGGTCGCCGACCCCAGCCCGAAGGCGGCGGGCGGTGCGGCGCGGCTGCGGGCCACCGGGGTCGCCGTGACGATGGGCGTTCTCACGGGTGCGGCCGAGCGGGTCAACGAGGAATGGCTCACCTACGCGCGGCTCGGGCGGTCCCATGCGACCTGGAAGTTCGCCGCCACGCTCGACGGCAGGTCGGCCGCCCAGGACGGGACCAGCCAGTGGATCACCTCACCGGAGGCGCGGGCCGACGTGCATCGGTGGCGGGCGGGCTCGGACGCGATCGTGGCGGGCATCGGCACGGTCCTGTCCGACGACCCCCGCCTCACCGCCCGCCCCGCTGTGGACACCGGCCTGAACACCGGCCTGAACACCGGCCTGAACACCGGCCCGGACACCGGCCCGGACACCGGCCTGAACATCGGCCCGGACACCGGCTCGGCGGATGTTCGGGCTCCGCTGCGGGTCGTGATCGACACCGAGGCGAGGACGCCGCCGGGCGCCCGGGTGCTCGACGACGACGCGCCCACGCTCATCGCCATCGCCGAGGACGTCACCACCGATCTCAAGGCCGACCTCCTGCGCCTGCCCCGTCACGACGGCGGCGGTCTGGACCTGCACGCCCTCCTCCGCGAGCTGGCCGCGCGCGAGGTCGTCAGCGTGTTCCTGGAGGGCGGGCCGACGCTCGCCGGAGCGTTCATCCGGCAGGGCCTGGCCGACCGCGTGATCGCCTACCTCGCGCCCGCGTTGCTCGGCTCCGGTCGGGCCGCGCTGGGCGCGGCCGGGGTGGAGACGATCGGCCGGATGCACCGCCTGACATTTGACGAAATTTCCCCCATCGGGCCGGATGTACGGCTAATTGCCCGGCCCATCGCACAACCAGGCAGGGAGCAGTGATGTTCACCGGAATCATTGAGGAAAAGGGCGAGGTCGTGGCCATCGACCGGGCCGGCGGCGGCGCCCTGCTGTCGGTGCGCGGCCCGATCGTCACCTCCGACGCCAAGCACGGCGACTCGATCGCGGTCAACGGTGTGTGCCTCACGGTCGTGAAGACGGAGGGCGACGTCTTCACGGTCGACGTGATCAGGGAGTCGCTGGACCGCAGCTCCCTGGGCGGCCTCACCGAGGGCTCGGTGGTGAACCTGGAGCGGGCCGTACGCGCCGACCAGCGCCTCGGCGGCCACATCGTGCAGGGCCACGTGGACGGCACCGCGGAGCTGCTGTCCCGCGCCCCCGGCGACAGCTGGGACGATCTGCGGTTCTCCCTGCCGGAGCCGCTGAGCCGGTACGTCGCGGAGAAGGGCTCGATCGCGATCGACGGAATCAGCTTGACGGTCACGACGGTTGACGACGAAAGCTTCGGCGTGAGCCTCATCCCGACCACGCTGAAGCTCACCACCATGGGCGAACGCCAGGTGGGCGACATGGTGAACATCGAGGTCGACGTGATCGCGAAGTATGTGGAAAGGCTGGTGGCCAGACAGTGAACTGGGCGGACGCCGGATTCACGGTATTCGGCACACACGTGCTCTGGACGGACCTGATCGGCAACATCGCCGCGCTGTCCACGGTATTGCTGGCCATGCGCAAGTCCATATGGACGTGGCCGGTGCAGTTCACCGGCTCGGTGCTGCTGTTCATCGCCTCCATCAACGCGCACATCACCGGCAACGCGCTCAAGCAGGCCATGTTCGCGGGCCTGGCGATCTACGGCTGGTGGGCGTGGCGGCGCGGCACGCAGGACGGCAAGCAGCTGCCCATCAGGCCCGCCCAGCCGTGGGAGCGGTTGCTGCTGATCGGCCTCATGGTGCTCGGCACGGCTGCGGTCGGGGTGCTGTTCTTCTTCACCGGCCTGTCGTGGGGCGCGCACGAGCCGCTGCCGAAGGGCGCCTTCCTGGTGGCCGCCGACGCGTACATCTTCGTCGGCAGCGCCCTCGCCACCTGGGCGCAGGGCCGGGCGCTGGTGGACTTCTGGATCGTGTGGGTGGCCGTGGACCTGGTGGGGGTGCCGCTGGCGTTCAGCTCGGGGCTGGTCGTCTCCGGGTACGTGTACGGCGTGTTCTTCGTCCTGGTCCTCGTCGGCTTCGTGAAATGGCTGCGGGAATACCGGTCGTCCCCGCTGGCCGTGGCAGAGGCGGTGGCGCGATGAGCGACATCGAGCTCGACCCCATCGAGCGCGCGATCGAGGACATCCGCAACGGCAAGCCGGTCGTGGTGGTCGACGACGAGAACCGGGAGAACGAGGGCGACCTCATCTTCGCCGCCGCCAAGGCCACGCCGGAGTTGTGCACGTTCACGATCAGGCACTCCAGCGGGATGATCTGCGTGGCCATGGAGGGCAAGGAGCTGGACCGGCTGGGGCTGCCGCTCATGGTGTTCCAGAACAGGGAGCGCATGCGCACGGCGTACACGATCACCGTGGACGCCCGCGACGGCATCACCACCGGCATCTCCGCCGCCGACCGGGCCAAGACCATCCGCACGCTCGCCGACTCGGCCACCGAGCCCAACGAGCTCGTCCGCCCCGGGCACATCTTCCCGCTGCGCTATCACGAGGGCGGCGTGCTGGCCCGGCGCGGGCACACCGAGGCGGCCGTGGATTTGGCCAGGCTGGCGGGGCTGTCGGCGGCGGGCGCGCTGGCCGAGGTCGTCAACGACGACGGCACCATGGCCAGGCTGCCGGAGCTGCGCCGCTTCGCCGACAAGCACGAGCTGGCGCTGGTCTCCATCGAGCAGCTCGTCGACTACCGGCGGCGGGCCGAGAGCATGGTCACCAGGGTCGCCGAGACGCGGCTGCCGAACGTGTACGGGATGTGGCGGGCGTACGGCTACGCCAGCGCCCTGGACGGCGGCGAGCACGTCGCGCTCGTCTACGGCGACGTCGCCGACGGCGAGAACATCCTGGTCAGGGCCCACTCGGAGTGCCTGACCGGCGACGTGTTCGGCTCGCTGCGCTGCGACTGCGGCGTGCAGCTCGACAACGCCATGTCGGCCATCGCGCAGCAGGGCCGCGGCGTGGTCGTCTACCTGCGCGGCCACGAGGGCCGCGGGATCGGCCTGCTGGCCAAGCTCAAGGCGTACAGCCTCCAGGACAACGGCAGCGACACCGTCGACGCGAACGTGGAGCTGGGGCTGCCGATCGACGCGCGGGAGTTCTCCAACGCGGGGCAGATCCTCGCCGACCTCGGGGTCAAGTCGGTGCGGCTGCTCACCAACAACCCGGCCAAGCTCAAGGGCATGGACGGGTACGGCATCAAGGTCCTCGGCCGCGAGCCCATGCCCGTGGCCATGAACCCCTACAACGAGCGTTACCTGATGGCCAAGCGCGACCGCCTCGGCCACGACATCTCGGAGGCTTCTTGACTCCCTCCCCGCAGCCGAAGCAGGGCGATCCCGGCCTTCGCCAGCCGGGTCTTCCCGCTTCGCAGGCGGTCGCCGTCCCGGTCATGGCGAGGGGCGGGGAACCGTCCGACGGACTCACACAGCCTCCACAGGCTTCACTTTCCGCCGGCCCGGCGGCAGGTCCGGCGGCAGCGGCCGCATACAACGTTTCCGTCAAGGAGGTCCGATGAGTGGAGAAGGACGGCCGGGCGTCGCGGCGCCCGACGCCTCAGGGCTGACGGTGGGGGTGGTGGCGGCCAGCTGGCACGCCAAGATCACCGACCAGCTGGTGGCGCGGGCCGTGCAGGCCTGCGACGACAGCGGCGCCAGAGCCACCGTGGTACGCGTGCCGGGCTCGCTGGAGATCCCCGTGGTCGCCCAGGCGCTGGCCCGCCGCTGCGACGCGGTGGTGGCGCTGGGCGCGGTCATCCGGGGCGAGACTGCTCACTTCGACTACGTCTGCGACTCGGTGACCTCGGGCTTGACCCGGATCTCGCTCGACGAGGAGATACCGGTCGGCAACGGCCTGCTCACCTGCGACACGCTCGACCAGGCCCTGGACCGGTCGGGCCTGCCCGGGAGCAAGGAGGACAAGGGGTACGAGTCCGCCGTGGCCGCGCTCGAGACCGCCCTCCTCCTGCGGACCCTGCACTGAGCTGCGGTAGGTTTCCTTCGTGCCAGAGCTCGTCCCGCCTCCATCCCTGCCCGTCACCTGGCGTCCACGCAAGCCCAGGATCGTCGCCTACGGGTCCGCCGTGCTGATCGTGCTCGGGGCGGTGATCATGGCCGTCTTCATCGCGGAGCCGTTCAAGCTGGCCGACCGGGTGGCGATCGTGGCGTTCGGGTGCGCGGTGGCGTTCGTGCTGCATTTGCTGGGGCGCGTGCGGGTGGAGGCCGACGAGGAGGGCATCACGATCGTGAACGCCGTCCGTACGCATCGGTACACGTGGCCGGAGATCCTGGAGGTCACGCTGCTGGTGGGGGACCCGTGGCCGAAGATCGACTTCTCGGACGGGCGGACCATCGGGGCCATGGGCATCCAAGGCTCCGAGAAACCCCGCGCCCGCCGGGCCACGGCCGAGTTGGAGGCCTTGATCCGGGAGCGCGGGGAGGCCGAGGAGTGACTGTGAGCGATCGCAGGGGTGGGGGAATATCGCCGAGGCGGGCGGCGACGTAGCCTGAAGGCGTGCTGCGGCGGACAATCAAGGCAATGGACATCAAGTCGCCAGAGAAGCTCATCGAGCTTCTCGACCGGCACGCCTACCTGGCCGACGAAGGATTGGCCACGGCCGCCTACCTGGCGTTGAAGATGGGGCGGCCGCTCTTCCTCGAAGGGGAGGCGGGCGTCGGGAAGACCGAGCTCGCCAAGACACTCGCGACGCTGCTCGACGCGCCGCTCATCAGGCTCCAGTGCTACGAGGGGCTGGACGCCGCCCAGGCGCTCTACGACTGGGACTTCGCCCGGCAGCTGCTCCACCTCAAGGCCGCCGAGGCGGCCGGGATCACGGATGTGGGCAGGCTCGAGGGGGAGATCTACGATCGGCGGTTCCTGATCGCGCGGCCGCTGCTCAAGGCCATCGAGACGCAGCCGAGCGTGCTGCTCGTGGACGAGATCGACCGGGCCGACGACGAGTTCGAGGCGTTCCTGCTGGAGGTGCTGTCCGACTTCACGATCTCGATCCCGGAGCTGGGCACGGTCAGGGCCAAGACGCCGCCGGTGGTCGTGGTGACCTCCAACCGGACGCGGGAGGTGCACGACGCGCTCAAGCGGCGCTGCCTCTACCACTGGCTGGAGCACCCGAATTTCGACCGCGAGGTCGCCATCCTGCTGCGGCGGCTGCCGGACTGCACCGAGACGCTGGCCATGCAGGTCGCGCGGGCGGCCGAGCGGCTGCGGCAGGCCGAGCTGGTCAAGCCGCCCGGGGTGGCCGAGACGCTGGACTGGACGGAGGCGCTGCTGACGCTCGGGGCCAAGGAGCTCGACCCCGGCCTGGCCGCGGCCACGCTGGGGGCGGCGCTGAAGTACCGGGAGGACGTCGCGCACGTGCTCGGCAACGGGCTGCTCTCCCATGGGTGACCCCATGGGTGGCCCAGTGCGTGAGCCCGTGAGTGAGCCAGTGAGTGAGCCCGTGAGTGAGCTCGTGGCCACTGTGACGGGGTTCGCCAGGACGCTGCGCGCGGCGGGGGTCGGGGCCGATCACGACCGTACGCAGAACATGTTGCGGGCGCTCGACCACCTCGACGTCACCGACCAGGGCGAGGTCTACTGGGCCGGGCGGCTCACGCTCTGCGCCACGCCCGACGACGTGCCCAGGTACGACCGGTGCTTCGCCGCCTACTTCGGCGGCCACCGGGCGGCGATGGCCCGGACGAGCACGACCACCACCGTCACCAGGCACCTGGCCACGCGGGAGGACGCGGAGGAGGGCCAGGACGACGGCACGGCGGCGCCCGCGACGGCGAGCCGGGCCGAGATCCTGCGCCACCGCGACGTGGCCAGGCTGACCGAGGCCGAGCGGGCCGAGGTGCACCGGATGCTGGCCATGCTGCGCAGCGGCCGGGCGCGGCGGCGTTCGCGCCGTTTCGAGAGTGCCCACCGGGGCCGCCTGGACCAGCGCCGCACCATCCGCGACGCGCTCAGGAAGGGCGAGGTGGCCAGGCTCCGCCACAAGAGGCACACCACCAGGCCCCGCACGGTGGTGCTGTTCGTGGACGTCAGCGGCTCCATGGCCCCGTACGCCGAGACGTTGCTGCGCTTCGCCCACGCGCTGGTCAGGAGCGAGCCGCGGGCCACCAGGGTCTACTCGGTCGGCACCAGGCTCACCCCGATCACGGCCGAGCTGCGGCACCGCGACCCCGGCACCGCGCTGAACGAGGTGTCGAAGGTCATCCCGGACTGGAGCGGCGGAACCCGGCTGGGAGAGGAACTCAAGGAGTATCTCGCCCGTTTCAGCGCGCGAGGGGCGATCGCGGTGATCGCTTCGGACGGGTGGGAACGCGGTGATCCGGAACTGCTGGGCACGCAGATGGCCAGACTGGCCAGGCAGGCGTACCGGGTGATCTGGGCCAACCCACACAAGGGGTACGAGGACTACCAGCCGCTCACCGGCGGCATGCGGGCCGCCCTCCCCTACCTCGATGACCTGGTGGCCGGGCATAGCCTGGCCGCGTACGAGGAACTCAGCGAAAGGCTCGCCCATGCGTGACGTGCTGCGGGACATCCTGCCGTGGTGGAGGTCGGGGCTCAGGTTCGGGCTGGCGACGGTGGTGAGCACGTTCAGCAGCGCGCCGCGGCCGCCGGGCGCGGCCATGGCGGTGCGCGGGGACGAAGTGGTCGGCAGTGTGTCCGGCGGGTGCGTCGAGGGCGCGGTGTTCGAGCTCGCCTCCGAGGCCGACGCGCCGATCCTGCAGCGGTACGGCGTGAGCGACGACGACGCGTTCGCCGTCGGGCTCACCTGTGGCGGCATCATCGACATCTTGGTCGAGCCCATCTCGATTGAGACATTTCCTGAGCTGGGGGAGATCGCGGCGTCCGTGGAGGCGCACGTCCCCGTCGCCGTGGCCACCGTGGTCTCGGGCCCCGGCCAGGTCGGCGCCCGGCGGATCATCTGGCCGGACCGCGCGTCGGGCACCCTCGGCCTGGACCGCCTGGACGAGGCCGTGGACGACGACGCCCGCGGCATGCTCGCCCAGGGCCTGACCGGAATCCGGCACTACGGCGGGCAGGGCGAGCGGCGGCTGGACGACCTCGCCGTGTTCGTGCACTCGTTCGCGCCGCCGCCGCGCATGCTGGTGTTCGGCGCCATCGACTTCGCCGCCGCGGTGGCCAGGGTGGGCAAGTTCCTCGGCTACCACGTCACGGTCTGCGACGCCCGGCCGGTCTTCGCCACCCCCAAACGATTCCCCGACGCCGACGAGGTCGTGGTCAAGTGGCCGCACGACTTCCTGGCGTCCGTGCCGGTGGACGAGCGCACGGTGATCTGCGTGCTCACCCACGACCCCAAGTTCGACGTGCCGCTGCTGGAGGTGGCGCTGCGCACCGACGCCGGCTACGTCGGGGCCATGGGCTCGCGCCGCACGCACGAGGACCGGCTCGACCGATTGCGCGAGTCCGGCCTGACCGACGAGGAGCTGGCCAGGCTGAGGTCACCGATCGGGCTCGACCTCGGTGCGCGTACGCCCGAGGAGACGGCCGTGTCGATCGCCGCCGAGCTGATCCAGCTGCGCTGGGGCGGCACAGGCCGGCCGCTGTCCACCACCGAGGGCCGCATCCACCACGAGGCCCCATGGAGACCGGCGGAATGAGGTCCGGCAGGATCGCGGGGCTGCTGCTGGCCGCCGGCCAGGGCGCCCGGCTCGGCATGCCGAAGGCGCTGGTCGAGTACGCGGGCGAGCGCCTGGTCGACCGCGGTGTGCGGCTGCTGGACGAGGGCGGCTGCCATCCCGTCGTGGTCGTCCTGGGCGCGGCCACCGTGCAGGTGCGCGGCGCGGTCACCGTACGCAACCCGGACTGGGCGTCCGGCATGGGCTCCTCCCTGCGCGTCGGTCTCGCCGCGCTGCCCGACGAGGCGGAGGCCGTCGTGATCGCGCTGGTGGACCAGCCGCTGATCCGGCCGGGCGCGGTGCGCGCGCTGATCGGCGCGGGCGCCGGCGTGGCCGTCGCCACCTATCAGGGGAAGCGCAGGAACCCGGTGCTGATCGCCAGGGAGCACTTCGCCGAGGTGGCCGAGCGGGCCGTGGGCGACGTCGGCGCCCGCCCGTTCATGAAGGCGCATCCCGAGCTGATCACCGAGGTGCCGTGCGACGAGCACGGCGATCCCGCCGACATCGACACGCCCCAGGATCTGGGCCTGCTAAAGGCGGAATGAGGCGATGGCCGCCCGGTGGTCGCTGCCGGTCGCCGGGGCCACGCCCGCCTCGGTCGCCTTCATCCCCTTGAACAGGATGTGATCCGGCCGCGTGATCGGGAACTCCGACGGCCACGTGAACCCGAACCCCTCGCCCGCCACGCTCTGCGCGTCGGTCAGCGGCGGGGTCAGCCCCCGCATGCCCCGGTCGGTGGTGGCGGTGTTGAGGTCGCCGAGCAGCAGGATCCGCTTGCTGGGGTCGGCGTCGACGAGCTTGCGCGCGTGCGCGAGCGAGGTGTCGCGCGAGGCGGTGTAGCCCGGCCGGGCCGAGGCCAGGTGCATGACGTAGACGGTGACCTTGCCCTTCGGCGTGGCGACGACCGCGCGCAGGGCCCGCGGCCAGCCCAGGCCGACGTCCAGCGGCTTGGTCTCGCTGATCGGATAGCGGCTCCACAGGCCGACCGTGCTGACCGGGTAGTGGTACTTGAACATCTTGTTGAGCTGCTTGGCCGCGGGCCCGCCGCTGGTCAGCTCCTGGGCGGCCAGCAGGTCGAGGTCCTTGGCGATCGCGCGTACGGCCTCGCCCGAGGCGTTGTTGCGCACCCCTACGTTGACCGTGCCCACGGCGAGGTCGCTGGGGCCGCCCGGCGGCGTGCGGAACAGCGTGGAGCCGAACATCGCCGCCCACACCACGCCCGGCACCAGCGCCACCGCGGCGGCCAGCGTGGAACGTGCCAGTGCGGCGCCCACGAGCAGCACCGGCACGGACAGCCCGATCCAGGGCAGCAGGCTCTCCAGGACGGGCGTGAACCCGCCGAGCGCGGGGATCAGCTGGTGCCCCGCCAGGGCCGCGGCCACGACGACCGACAACACCACCACAACCCGTCTCAGCACCCGAACCAGGCTAGTCGCTCAGCGCCCGACACGCCGACGCGATAACCTGTTGCGGTCTGAACGGAACAACATTCGGTTTCATCGGGAGCCCGGCATGCGGATCGGTATGGCACTCAACTACTCGGGCGGCTTCAAGGAGTCGGTCGCCGAGCTGGCCGACTACGAGAGGGCCGGACTGGACATCGTGTTCGTGGCCGAGGCCTACAGCTTCGACGCCGTCAGCCAGATGGGCTACATCGCGGCCAAGACCGAGCGGCTGGAGATCGCCTCGGGCATTCTGCCGGTCTACTCGCGCACGCCGACTCTGCTGGCCATGACGGCCGCGGGCATGGACTACGTCTCCGACGGCCGCTTCACGCTCGGCCTCGGCGCGTCGGGGCCGCAGGTGATCGAGGGGTTTCACGGCGTGCCGTACACCGCGCCGCTCGGGCGTACCAGGGAGGTCATCGAGATCTGCCGCAAGGTGTGGCGGCGCGAGCGCCTGGAGCACGCGGGCAAGAACTACACGGTGCCGCTCCCGCCGGACCAGGGGACGGGCCTCGGCAAGGCATTGAAGATCATCAACCATCCGGTACGCTCCCGCATCCCCATCGTGGTCGCCGCCATCGGCCCCAAGAACGTCGAGCTGGCCGCCGAGCTGGCCGAGGGCTGGGAGCCGATCTTCTACGTGCCGGAGAAGGCCCGCGAGGTGTGGGGCCCGTCGGTGGCCGCGGGCAGCGCGAAGCGGGATCCCGAGCTGGGCGAGCTGGACGTGATCGCGCAGGCGGCGCTGGCGATCGGTGACGACGTGGCGGGGCTGCTGGAGTTCGGGCGGCCGATGGCGGCCCTGTACATCGGCGGCATGGGCGCCAAGGGCAAGAACTTCTACAACGACCTGGCCAGGCGCTACGGCTACGAGAAGGAGGCCGAGCTGATCCAGGACCTCTACCTGCAGGGCAAGAAGGACGAGGCCGCTGCGCACGTGCCCGCCGAGCTGCTGGAGAAGATGTCGCTGATCGGCGCCGAGGGGTTCGTGCGCGACCGGGTGCAGGCGCTGAAGGAGTCGGGGGTGACCACGCTCAACGTGACGCCGCTCGGCGGGACGCACGAGGACCGGGTGCGACTGATCGAGAAGATCAAGGAGATTGCCGGGTAGTGGGCTGAATCACCCCTGTTGGGGGAATGCTCCGAATTTCACGAGTGTTGACGGTGCTTGTGAGGTTCTCCCTGGTGATCGTGTGGCTCGTCGAGCGGCTGCACGTCGATCTGTGCCGGTTGCACGGATCGCTCTGTAGCTGACGCCGCCTTCGCGATCGTCAGTTCTCACCCTTTCGGAGCTTCCTCCCCGTGAAGAGATTCTCTTTCTCCCTGCAGTTGCTCGCCGGCCTCGCCGCCGGGGTCGCGCTCGGCTTCGTCGCCAAGATCTGGGACGTGGCCTGGCTGGCCGAGACCCTCACCCGGGTCGGCCAGATCTTCGTCCAGCTGCTCAAGCTCGCCGTGCCGCCGCTGGTCTTCACCGCCGTGCTGGTCAGCGTGGCCAACCTGCGCAACGTCAACGGCGCGGCCAGGCTCGCGTCGAAGACGCTGGTGTGGTTCCTGGTCACCGCCGCCGTCTCGGTGGCCCTCGCCATCGGGCTCGGCCTGATCATCAACCCCGGCCAGGGTGTCACCCTCGACACCAGCGCGGCCAAGCCCGCCGACACGACGGGCAGCTGGCTGGACTTCGTCACCGGCATCCTGCCCACCAACGTCGTCACCGCCTTCACCGAGGTGAACGTCCTCCAGATCGTCTTCCTGGGGGGCGTGATCGGGGCAGCCGCCCTGGCGGTGGGCGAGAAGGCCGAGCCGTTCCTGGGGCTCGCCCGCTCCGTGCTGGAGCTGGTCCAGAAGGCCCTGTGGTGGGTCATCCGGCTGGCCCCCATCGGCACCGCCGGCCTGATCGGCAAGGCCGTGTCCACGTACGGGTGGGACCTGCTGGCGCCGCTGGCCAAGTTCAGCGCCGGTGTCTACATCGGCTGCCTCATTGTGCTGCTGGCCGTCTATCCGACGGTGCTGGCGGTGTGGGGCAAGGTCAGTCCCGTGCGCTTCTTCCGCAACGCCTGGCCGGCGATCGAGCTGGCGTTCGTCTCGAGGTCGTCGATCGGCACGTTGCCGCTGACGCAGCGGGTCACGATCGAGCGCAACGGCGTGGACCGGGACTACGCCTCGTTCGCGGTGCCGTTCGGCGCCACCACCAAGATGGACGGCTGCGCCTCCGTCTACCCGGCGCTGGCCGCGATCTTCGTGGCCCAGGTGTTCGGCGTGCCCCTGGGCGTGGGCGACTACCTGCTGATCGCATTCGTCTCGGTCGTCGGCTCGGCCGCCACGGCCGGCCTGACCGGCGCGACCGTCATGCTGACCCTGACGCTCAGCACGCTGGGGCTGCCGCTGGAGGGCGTCGGCCTGCTGCTGGCGATCGACCCGATCCTGGACATGATCCGCACCGCCACCAACGTCACCGGGCAGATGGTGGTGCCCGTCCTCGTGGCGCGCTCTGAGGGGCGGCTGGACACGGCGGTCTTCCACGCGCCGCCGCAGCCGCTCGACGACGCCCGGCCCGCGCCGCGCGTCCCCGAGCCGGCGACGGCCTGATCCCGCCGCCGGGCGGCCTACTCGTAGGTGAGCAGGTCGCCCGGCTGGCACCCCAGGGCCTCGCACAGGCGGGTCAGCGTGGAGAAGCGGATCGCCTTGGCGTGGCCGTTCTTCAGGATCGACAGGTTGACCACGGTGATCTCCACGCGGTGCGACAGCTCGGTGAGCGTCATGCCCCGTTCCTGGAGCAGCTCGTCGAGCCGGACCCTGATGGCGCGCTCATCCATCAGATGGTGGCCTCGACCTCTTCGAGCAGGGCCACGCCCCGCCGTACGATCTCCGACACGCCCAGTGCGGCGAACCCCGCCACGATGACCCCCAGCAGCTCGCCCGGCGGCGGATAGAACGGATGACTCTCGGCCAGCAGCATGGAGGAGAGTATGGCCTCCGTGACCATGCCGATCACGGCCGACACGAGGGCGCCGGCGATCAGGATCCAGCCGAGCCTGCGCAGGTCGCGTGCCGTCGCGGCGGAGAACAGCGCCCGGTCGCCCGAACGAGCCCTGCGCAGCGCGCGGACCAGCGTGAACATCGCGAGCAGCCCCGTCGCCGTGCCGGGCGCCCACATCAGCAGGTGGAGCAGGCCCTGGAGCGGCTCGGCGCCGTCCGGCCTGACCGTCACCTCGGCGCTCACGGCGTCGATCGTGGCTCCGCCTGCCGCCAGACCGTCTACCGGCACGTCGAACACGCGCAGCGGGACGCCCACCCCGCTGGGCGTCCCGAAGAAGGCCATCCCGGCGTTCATGACAAGGCCCGCCAGGGCACCCAGGCAGCCGAGGGCGAGCCCAATGCTCAGCAGGATGTCGAGTCTGATGATCCATCGTGTTGGCATAACGATAATCGTAAATAACGATAGTCGTTATGTCGAGGACGGTTGTGCGGCGAGGACGGCTGCGGGGCCCTATCGTGGGTCGGAAATCCTGATGTTCGAGTAATTGGCGGGGATATGTCCGACGCGACGCCGGTCGCCGGCCGGTACCGGCTTGACGAGCTCATCGGCAGCGGGCCCATGGGCGAGGTGTGGCGGGGGTACGACACGCGGGCCGACTGGGTCGTGGCCGTGAAGATGCTCGGCGCCGGGGCGGCGGGGGACGCCACGCGGGAAAGGCTCAGGCAGCACGCCCAGGCCGTGGCCAAGGTGATCCATCCGAACGTGGCCATGGTGCTGGACATCGGCGAGCACGACGGGACGCCCTTTCTGGTGATGGAGCACCTCACCGGGCTCAGCCTGGGGGAGGAGCGGGCCGCGGGCGGGTCCATGAAGATCGTCGACGTGTGCGATCTCATCGGGCAGGCGGCGGCCGGGCTCGACGCCGCGCATCGGGCCGGGGTGGCGCACGGGGAGATCGATCCCGACAGCTTCCGGCGGGCCGGGAGCGGGGTGCTCAAGGTCGTCGGGTTCGGGCTTGGCGATCAGGACCCGTCGGTTCTCGACGGCCGGTACGTGGCGCCTGAGCGGGCCGCCGGGGGGAAGGCCCAGGCCGCCGGGGACGTGTACGCGCTCGGGTGCGTCTGTTACGAGCTCCTGGTGGGCCGGCCGCCGTCCGAAGGGCGGGGCCCGGCTGACGCGACCGGCCCTCAGGGGGCGACCGGCGACGTTTCCGCCGAGACCGGTGCCGATGGCGGCGTGACGGCTGCGGCCTCTGCCGGTGCCGGTGCGGCCGATGGCGCGCCCGTGCCGCCGAGTGTGTACAGAGCCGAGGTGCCCGCGGAGCTGGATCGGCTGGTGCTGGCCATGATCGCCGAGGATCCGGCGGCGCGGCCGTCCAGCGGCGAGGCGATCCGGCGAGCGCTGGCCGCCATCGCCCGGCCGCGCGCCAATCCCAGCGCGGCCGGTCCTGGGACGGCTGGTCCTGGGGTGGCGGGTTCAGGTGCGGCGGGTGCCGCGCACGGTGCCGGCCCGGGCGCCGCGGGTCCGGGAGGCGCCCCCGTGCAGGGCGCCACCGAGATCTACCAGCTGGCAGGACCCGGAGGGGGCGGCCCGTTCGGCGCGGGGCCGGGCGGTGGCGAGGCGCGAGCCGGTGACACCGCCGTCTATCAGGCCGGGGAGCTGGAGGCGGCGCCCCCGTCCAACCGGAAGCTCTTCGTGCAGCTCGGCGTGGCCGTGGCGGTCATCGTGGCGGTGACCGTGGGCATGGTGATGTGGGCCGGGGCGCGCGAGGACGACCCCGTGGCGGTGAGCACGCCGAGCGCCGCGCCCACCACGGTCGCACCGCCCACCGAGAGGCCCACGCCGACGTCGGACCCGGTCACCGAGTCCCCGACCGGGGACCCGTCCGGCGTGGTGGCCACGATCCTGCCGGAGATCGGTCAGCCCGGCGAGACGGCGCCCCCCAAGGCCACCCTGGGGACCGAGGTCCCGCCGGGCGGGTGGGTCACGTGGCTGCGGGAACTCGACGAGGCGGTGACCGCCCAGGAACGCCTGAACGGGATCAACCCGGAGGTCGCGGCCAAGGTTCGCGACCGGATCGAGAAGGCGGCCAGGAAGTTCGACGAGGGGAAGGCGGACGCGACGCTCGACCAGATCGCGGACGTGTACCGCGAACTGCAGCGCGCCCAGCAAAGGGGCGACATGGAGCCGTCGGGACCGCTGCGGCAGTTCATGAATGATTGGCGCATTCAGGATCGATGACCTCTACGCGTACATTGACGCCATGACCTGCGGCTCCCCGGCGCGCCGGGGAGCCGGCCGCGCACGAGGTCTCCGCGCTGCTCGTCACCCCCCGGTCAACGTCCGCTACCGCACGGGCTCGCCGGTTCGAACGCGGCCGTTCTCGACAGGGCCGGCCGGCAGGCCCTCGCCCCCGGCGCCGAGTCCAGGGAGGTGGACGCGGCCGCCCGTACCGTCACCGAGGACGCGGGCTACGGCAGCCGCTTCCGGCACGGTCCCGGCCACGGCGTCGGCCTGGAGAACCATGAGGAGCCGTTCCTGGGCCCTTCAAGGACCGGTAGACTAGAGGATCGAGTTCCGATCACCGTCGAGCCTGGGGTCTACCTTCCGGGTGGGGGCGGGGTTCGCATCGAGGACACCCTCGTGACACGTGATGGCGGGCCGGAACTTTTCACGAAGACGACCAAGGAGCTGCTCGTCCTGAAGAGCGGCCGCACCCGGGAGAAGAACGAGTGGCGACGACCAACGACCTCAAGAACGGCATGGTGCTGAAGCTCGAGGGCGGTGAGCTCTGGGCCGTTGTGGAGTTCCAGCACGTCAAGCCGGGTAAGGGCGGCGCGTTCGTGCGCACCAAGCTCAAGAACGTGCTCTCCGGCAAGGTCGTCGACAAGACCTTCAACGCCGGTGTCAAGGTCGACGTGGCCAACGTCGACAAGCGCGAGATGCAGTATTCGTACAAGGACGGCGACGACTTCGTGTTCATGGACACCGAGACCTACGACATGGTCAACGTGCCCAGCGGCACCGTCGGCACCGCCGCCAACTACATGCTGGAGAACACTCTGGCCACGGTGGCCTTCAACGAGGGCTCCGCGCTCTACGTGGACCTGCCGGCCGCCGTCGAGCTGACCATCTCCAACACCGAGCCCGGCCTGCAGGGCGACCGTTCCACCGGCGGCACCAAGCCCGCCACGCTGGAGACCGGCGCCGAGATCAAGGTCCCGCTGTTCATCACCACCGGTGAGAAGGTCAAGGTCGACACCCGCAGCGGCGAATACCTCGGCCGGGCCTGAGGTGTCGGCACGCGGCAAAGCACGCCGGCGGGCGCTCGACATCCTCTTCGAGGCCGAGTTGCGCAGCGAGGATCCGCTGAAGATCCTCGCCGAGCGCGTGGAGCGGCAGGAACCCCCGGTGAACGAGTACACCTCCACCATCGTCGAGGGCGTCGCCAGGCACCACGCGCGGATTGACGAACTGATCACCACGTACGCCGAGGGCTGGACGCTCGACCGTATGCCGGCGGTCGACCGCAATCTGCTGCGCGGCGGCACGTACGAGCTGCTGTGGATGCCCGACGTGCCCGAGGGCGTGGTCATCAGCGAGTGGGTGCACCTGGCGGGAGAGCTTTCCACCGACGAGTCGCCGCAGTTCGTCAACGGTCTGCTGGCTCGCTTCAAGCAACTCAAGCCAAGCCTCACTCTTTAGACACCCCTTTTCCGCGGGCCAGGACCGCGCGTTCGGGGTACGTTCCAACCACGCCGGCCTGCACACGGCTTGTGCAGGCGAGGGACGTGTACCGTCACGCGGTCAGGCGTCCGGCGCCGTCACGGCGGAGCCTGGCCGAGTGATGCGGGCGCTCCGGCCGTACGGAGAAGTGGCGCGTCACCAGCCGCGACGCGCCCCTTTTCCGTTCGTGCGAGCATCCATCCATGGTGACCGAAGACGACGTCCGCCGGATCGCGCTGGCGCTGCCCGAGACCGGCGAGAAGACCATGTACGGCACCCCCGCCTTCTACGTCCGCGGCAAGTGGTTCGCCAGGATGCGCGAAGAAGGCGACATGCTGGTGTTGCCGGTGGCGAGCGAGGAGGAGAAGGCCGAGCTGCTCGCGGCCGAGCCTGCCAAGTTCGGCACCACCCCGCACTACGACGGGTATGCCGTCGTGCTGGTGCGGCTCGACGAGGTGGGCGCCGAGGAGATGAGCGAGCTGCTGACGGACGCCTGGCGGCTGCGCGCCCCGAAACGCCTGGCGGCCGGCTACGACGGCTAGCCATGTTCCCTCGGGCGGCGCCTCTCGCCCCTTTCTCCCGAAGGGCCGGTGCCGATTTCTCCCCAAAGGGCCGGTGGCGAAGTGCGCCGGGGTGCCGGAGGAACGCCGGCAACCCGGCGAGACCAGATCTTCCTTGCCAGGTCCGGGTGTCACCGGTGGGGAGCGGGGATCGTGCGCACGGCGTAGGCTGGGCCCCGTCCGCTGAGGACACGAAGGAGCCGTCCGTGAAGGATCGGTCGCGGGGGAGAGGGAGGCGAGCCGACGTTGCGTGCTGAAGGCGTCACGAGGACCCCGGCGGTGCGGACCGCCGTCGTCTGGGACGCGCTGCGGTCGGTGCTGGCCGAGCGGACGGCGGCCACGGGCCGCGAGGGGCTCGACATCGTCGACGCCGGCGGTGGCACCGGCGGGTTCGCCGTGCCACTGGCCGCGCTGGGTCACACCGTCACCGTCGTCGATCCCAGCCCCGACTCGCTGGCCGCGCTGGAGCGCCGGGCCAAGGAGAAGGGCGTGGGCGTCAGCGCTCTGCAGGGCGACGCCGACGACCTGGGTGAGCTGCTCGACCGCGACAGCGCCGACCTGGTGCTGTGCCACAGCGTGCTGGAGTACGTCGAGGACCCGATCACCGCGCTGACCGCCGTCGCGGGTGTGCTGCGCAGGGGTGGCGCGGTCAGCGTGCTGGCCGCCAACCCGGTCGCCAGCGCCATCCACCGGGCGCTGGTCGGCCACTTCGACGAGGCGCGGGCGGTCCTGGACGACCCCAGCGGCAGCTGGGGCGACCGCGACCCCACGCCCCGGCGCTTCACCGCGGAGACGCTCGTCGAGCTGCTGAACGCGACCGGGTTCGCCGTCGGCGCCATTCACGGGGTGCGGGTCTTCGCCGACCTTGTGCCGAGCAGGCTCGTGGACGGGGAGCCCGGCGCCGCCGAGGCTCTCGTGGCGCTGGAGCAGGCCGCCGCGACCCACCCCGTGCTCAGGGACATCGCTACGCAGCTGCACGTCCTCGGACACAGAGCCTGAGGACCCTCGTTATCGAATCCTTGTTCGGATAGAATGGGCGGCGTGTCTCGCAAGCAGATCACCGGCATCGGCCCCGCTCCACGGACCGGGGTCGATGACAGCGGCTGCCCGATCCTGCACGTCGACATGGACGCCTTCTTCGCCAGCGTCGAGCTGCTCGAGCGCCCGGAGCTGCGCGGCCGTCCGGTGATCGTGGGCTCGCCCGCCGGGCGTGGCGTCGTGCTCAGCGCCACCTACGAGGCCAGGGCCTTCGGCGTGCACTCCGCGATGCCGATGAGCAGGGCGCGCCGGGTGTGCCCGCAGGCCACGATCATCCCGCCCAGCCACGGCAAATACTCCGAGGTCTCCAGGGGCGTCATGGAGATCTTCCACACGATCACCCCGCTGGTCGAGCCGATCGCGTCCGACGAGGCGTTCCTCGACGTCGGCGGCGCCAGGCGGCGGCTCGGCCCGCCCGCGGCCGTCGCCGCCATGATCAGGGAGCAGGTCCTCGACCGTTACGGCATCACGTGCTCCGTGGGCGTGGCCAGCAGCAAATTCGTCGCAAAGCTCGCCTCCAAGCAGTGCAAGCCCGACGGGCTGCTGGTGGTGCCCGCCGATCAGGTCGTGGACTTCCTCCATCCGCTGCCCGTGTCGGCCCTGTGGGGCGTCGGTGAGCGCACCGAGCAGTCTCTCGTACGCCTCGGCATCCGTACCGTCGGGGATCTGGCCAGAGTGCCTCCCGCGACGCTCCAGCGCGAGCTGGGCCAGGCCGCGGGCGGCCACCTGGCGGCGCTGGCCTGGGGACGCGACGAGCGGCCGGTGACCGCCCATGTGCCCGACAAGAGCATCGGTAACGAGGAGACGTTCGCCGCGGACGTCGACGACCCCGAGGTGATCAGGCGGGAGCTGCTGCGCCTGTCCGAGCGGGTGGCCGCCCGGATGCGTAAGGGCGGACACGTGGGAAGAACTGTAAGTGTGAAGCTACGCCGAGCCGATTTCACCACGATCACCCGCTCGCGCACGCTGCGCGAGCCGACGGACGTGGCCCAGGCGATCTACGCCACAGCCTGCGAGCTCTACCGGGCCGCCGGACTGGAGCGGGTGCGATTGCGCCTGGTCGGGGTCAGGATGGAAAATCTGCGGCCCGCCGAGGAGGCCACCCGTCAGCTCGGTCTGGGTGAGCGGGAGACCGGCTGGCGCGAGGCCGAGCAGGCCATGGACAAGGCCATCCGAAGATTCGGTCCCGATGCGGTGCTTCCGGCGTCGCTTGTACGTGGCAAGCTTGATGAAATAGAGACATAACGCTGATGTCCGGACTTTGTGGCGCGTCGGTGTCACGATTTTGGGGGAAGGGGGGCGAGATGGGCCACAATGGAGCCATGACGTCACCTCCGGTTTGGTCTGCGTTGGACGTTTGCTTTCGCCTACGTCTACAGCCTCGTATTCTGGGGATAACCGACCGCGAGGTTCGGACACCCCGTGTCGTCCGTTGCCGTCTTCCCCGTCCTGGGGCCGTCCTTGGGAGGCGCCGTGCCGCTCTCTGAGCACGAGCAGCGCTTGCTCGAACAGATCGAGCAGGCCCTCTACGCCGAGGACCCGAAGTGGGCCAACACCGTAAGGATCAGTGATCCGCGCAGCCATTACAAGCGTCGCCTGATCAGGGCCTCCATCGGCTTTGCTCTCGGCGTCGTCATCATGATGGTCGGCGTGGTGACGAGTGGTAGCGCGCTGATCCCGCTCGGCGTCGGCGGTTTCGTGGTCATGCTCGCCGCGTGTCTGTGGGGCCTGTCCAGTTGGAAACGCATGAACGGGTTCGGCGACTCGGCGCCGTCCTCCGGCCCGGCCGTCCCGCCGGGCAAGCAGGCCCGCCGGGGCAACCGAGGTACGTTCATGGAACGTATGGAAGAGCGCTGGCGCCGTCGCCACGACGAGCGCTGAAAGGGCCGCTCCGACGGTCGGCCCGGCCGCGACTCCCCAACTGACGGGACAGCGGGCCGGGTCCCCGACGGGACGAGCCCGGGCACCATGCCCGGATACAGCGACGACCCAGGCCGGCGTGCCTGGGTCTAACGACGCCCCGCGACGCCGAGACTCGCCGTCCCCGGACGGGCCCAGGCGTCGCGTTCGTGTCCCTGGACCGGGGCGAGACGGCCGCCGGTGCCGACGGTCAGGACCGGCACCCCTGCGCCGAGCCCGGCCCCAGGGTTCACCACGGATGTCCCGGGGAGACGACGGAGCGTGCGGCCGTCCCCGAGGGAAACGGACGCACGCTCTCGTCTCTGCGCTCCTCAGGAGCCCTTCTGGGTCGCCGTCCGCCGCAGCTTGATGGTCTCCAGCAGGTCGAACCCGTCGAGCAGACGCTCGCCCACACCCCACAGCCCGCGCAACGTGGACGGAGGTAGCAACACCGCCCGCAGCCGCCGCCCGCGCGAGACCGTGGCCGCCAAGGCCTGCCGCACCGTCCGCAGGTCCTTTCTCATGGGCCCGATCCGGCCGGGGTCGCGAGCGAACAACACCCGCTCGACCGCCGACGCGATGGCGGACACGGCCTCCGCCGACGCGGCGTCGAACTCGTACTGCTGGGTCAGCCGCCGCGCCAGCGCCCGAGGGGTCTCGCTGGTCTGGCGGGCCATGCCGTAGTCGTACAGGATGTCGTCCAGCTCGGCCCAGGCCGCGGCGACCGACGGGTGCCGGCCCGCGGCGCCCTCGCCCGACACGATCCTGGCCGTCAGCTCGTCCGACGGCTGCGACACCTTCCAGCCCAGCGTGCGCACGCGCCGGTTCCTGGTGATCAGTCGTACGCCCGCGGGGATCAGCAGGATGAGGAGCAGCGCGCCGGCCCCGATGCCGAGCTTGGCGATCAGCGGCGTCGACTCCTCCGGCGGCAGGGTGCCGGCGATGAGCTGGCTCTCCCGGTCGAGCTCGCGGGGGTTCTGCCGGGCCTGCGGGTCGCGCGGGTCGTCGGCGGCCGACGAGCCGGTGGCACCGGGCGTCGGCGCCGCGGATGAGTTCGTGGGGCGAGGAGCGGGCTGCGTGTACGCGGGCACCCGCGCGCTGCCCTGGCCGAGCGCCCCGGCCGGCGTCGGCTCGAACGGCAGCCAGCCCACGCCCTCGAAGTACAGTTCGGGCCAGGAGTGGGAGTCGTTCGTGGTGACCTCCCACCGGTCGCCCATCTTCGTGCCGCCGGTGTAGCCGATCGCCACCCGCGACGGGATGCCGACCAGCCTGGCCAGCACCGCCATCGACATGGCGAACTGCTCGCAGTAGCCCGCCCGCGAGTGCACCAGGAAGTCCAGCAGCGCCGAGTTGCTGTGCCCCTGCGTGCGCAGGGTGTAGGTGAAGCCGCCGGTCTTGGTGAAGAACTCCTGGAGCTTCACCGCCGCCTCGTAATCCGACGTGGCGCCCGCGGTCTCCCTGTCGGCCAGCTCCTTGATCTCGGGTGGCAGGTTGTCGGGCAGGTTCAGGTAGCGCCGGTCCACCGCGTCCCGGTTGCCGCTCAGCGTCTCCAGCAGATCGGAGGTCGGCTCCGGCTCGCTGGTGCCCACCTCGTAGTCCAGTCCCGCGGCCTCGTCGCGGGTGGAGAAGACCATCAGCGAGCTGACGTCGGCGCGCCAGTCGCCGGTCACCCGGACCTCCCTGGGCGGGTACGGCAACGGCAGGAACTTCAGCTCCGTGATCTCGTCGCTGATCTGGATGTTGGTCCGCACGTCGTTGATCTTCGGGTTCCCGGTGAGCCCGGGCGGCGCCGGCAGCGGGCCGTTGTCCGTCCGGTTCTCGGGGGACCCCTTCGGCTGCGTCATGCCGAACTGCTGGCCGTCGAACGTGTCCAGCGCGTAGATCCGCAGGTAACGCGGCTTGTCGTCGTTGTTGGTGTAGGTGAGGACGGTCCGCCGCTCCGGCAGGTCCAGCTGACCCCTCAGGCCGGCGATCGGGTTGGGGATGCTGATCGAGTTGCCCCGGCCGCCCGTACCGCTGCCGCCCACGCCGAACTGGAAGAACGACACCGGCTCCATCGCCGGCAGCAGCGCCGGCACCGCCACGGCCAGCGCGATCGCGGCGAACCCGATGCGCTTGCCGGACAGCCGCAGGCCGCTGGTGTCCGCGGAGACGGGGGTGGGGGCGGAGGTCCGCCGGCCGCTGGCGGACGGTGCGGCCGCGATGCGCGTGCGGCGCACCAGCACCGCCCGGCCCCAGTGGCCCACCCGCTCGCGCCCGTCGGCGATCAGCAGGCCGACGAAGCCGAGCGCGGCGAGGATGAACGCCGGCCAGCTGATCGGGTCGGGCAGGATCGTCGCCGGGACCGTGGCCAGCGCCAGCAGCGGCAGCCCGGCCAGCGCCGCCCGCCGCAGCCGCGCGGCGAACAGGTCCACGATGATCGCGATGAGCGCCACCCCGCCGGCGGTCAGCAGCGTGATGCCCTCCGTCGTGGGCACGGGCGCGGCGAACCGCTGGATGTCGGCCCACCCGACGCCGAGCAGCCGGCCGAGCTCCAGCACCGATCCCCTGGTCGGCACGAATATCGCCCACGCCTCCTCGGCGGCGAACGAGGCGGTCAGATAGATCCACGTCGCGGCCACGCCCAGAAGCGCCGCCGCCCACGCCGGCAGCGACAGGCGGCTGCTCACCAGGCCCGCTCCCACCACGGCGAGCACGGCGCCCAGAGCCGCCCAGAACCACGTCCCGCCATCGAAGAGCGGGTAGAGCAGGAGGGCCGCGGCGAACGCGGCCACGCCGGAGGCGATCGTCAGCCTCATGCCGCACCTCCCGTGGGGTTGAGCGCGAACCTGTCGCGGTTGGCGGCGTCCTGCCAGACCGACGCGATCGAGGTGCCCGCGGGCAGCTGGACGATGCGCCAGCCGTATCCGGCCAGCACGGTCTGCGCGGCACGGTGGTTCTCCGCCGTCTCCGCGTCGCCGCCGTCCCACGTGCCCACGTCGAGCAGGACCGCGACCCCGGTGATGCCGCTGTGCCGCAATCTGGCCAGTTCCCTTGCCTCCTCCGCGTCCAGCGCGCCGAGCACGGCCACGATCAGCCCGTCGCCGCCGCCCTGGCGCAGGGCGGACACGCCCATCTCCAGCGAGCGGGCGGGGCTGTGCCGCACCACGGCGAGGGTGTCGAGCAGTGAATAGCTCAGGCCTCGGTCCGTCAGGTGCTCGGCGCCCTGGTCGGTCACCAGCCGCAGGCCGAGGCCCTCGTGGGCCAGGTGCACGCCGATGGAGGCCGCGGCCGAGACCGCCACCTCGAACGACGAGCGCGGGCCCTCGCCGCGGTGCGCGTGCCTGCGGGTGTCGAGCAGGAGCGCGCCGCGGCTCTGCCACTGCTGCTCCTCGCGGCGCACCATCAGCTCGCCGCGGCGGGCCGTCGAGCGCCAGTGCACCCGCCGCAGGTCGTCGCCCTGCCGGTACTCGCGCGGCGCCACGTCGTCATCGCCCGCGGCCGCCACACTCCTGGTACGGCTGTCGCCGCCGCCCGTCCACTCGCCCGACAGCCGTACGTGCGGCAGCGCCGCGACGTGCGGCGTCACCACGAGCGTGTCGCTGATCGTGAACGAGCGGGTCAGCTCCACCAGCCCGAACGGGTCGGCGATGCGGATCGACAGCGGGCCGATCGTGTAGCGGCCGCGCAGGTCCGAGCGCACCCGGTAGTCGATCTCCCGTACGCCGCGCGGCTCGACGCGGTCCAGCACGAACCTGGGCCGCACGCCCAGCGCGTACGGGACGGTGTCCTCGATGAGCAGCAGACCGGTCGGCAGCCTGGTGACGTTCTCCAGGCGCAGGGTCACGGTGGCCTCGCCGCCCACCTCGGACCGCGGCGGGTCGAGGCGCCTGGCGCAGCTGAGCCGGTAGCGCGTGCGCGCCACCACCATCGCGGCCAGCAGCGGCAGCGCCGTCACCAGCACCCCGATCCTGAACAGGTCGTTCTCCCCCAGGAAGAGCGCCATCAGCAGCGCCGCTATCCCGGAGGCGAGGAACGACCTGCCCCTGCTGGTCAGTGCCTGCAGCCCGGCCCTCACGGCGCCTCGCTCCATCCGTGCCGCATATCAACGGCCTCGCGTCTCCGGCACCGGCACGCGCCTGATCAGTTCGGTCACCACCTGCTCGGGCAGGCGGCGCTGCCCCTGGGCCTCGACGCTGGGCAGCAGCCGATGCGCCAGGACGGGAACGGCCAGGTCCTGCAGGTCGTCGGGGATGACGTAGTCGCGGCCCGCCAGCGCCGCGTGTGCCCTGGCCGCCCTGACCAGCTGCAGCGTGGACCGGGGTGAGGCGCCCAGCCGCAGGTCCGGGGAGTGGCGGGTGGCCACCACCAGGTCGATGGCGTATCTCTTGACCGCCTGCGAGACGTAGATGCCGCGTACGGCCTCGATCAGCGCGCGCACCTCCGACGTGGCGGCCACCGGCTGCAGCTTGTCCAGCGGCGAGGTGCCGCCGTGCACGTCGAGCATCTCCAGCTCGGCCGTCGGCTCCGGGTAGCCCATGGCGACCCGGGCGGTGAAGCGGTCGCGCTGCGCCTCGGGCAGGGGATAGGTGCCTTCCATCTCGATCGGGTTCTGTGTGGCGATCACCATGAAGGGTGCGTCGAGCTGGTACGTCACCCCGTCCACGGTCACCTGGTGCTCCTCCATGCACTCCAGCAGCGCGGACTGGGTCTTGGGGGAGGCGCGGTTGATCTCGTCGCCCACGACGATGTTCGCGAAGATGGGTCCCGGCTTGAACTCGAACTCCCGGGTCTGCTGGTTATAAGCGCTCACGCCGGTGATGTCGCTCGGCAGCAGGTCGGGGGTGAACTGAACCCGGCGGACCGGACAATCGATGGAACGAGCCAGTGCCTTGGCCAGCATGGTCTTGCCCACTCCGGGGACGTCCTCGATCAGGAGGTGCCCCTCGGCGAGCAAGACGGTCAGGGTGAGGCGGACGGCGTCACTCTTGCCCTCGATCACCGATTCGATGGCTTCCCGAATCCGGTGAGCTGTGGTGACCAGCTCGTCGAGCTGGGGAGGGACATCATGGGTTACTGCCACCAGGCCTCCATGAGAAGTGCTACGGCTGCCCCGGGGTGCATTGCGGGAGCCATGCCATTCCTTTTCATTGTGGTTACGACCCTACGACGCTGTGGGTTCTCGAGCGACATTTGTGGATATTCCAGGGAACCCGGGCGATGTTCCCGTTCTTGTCGCGTAGCAGTGCGAATCCCGTGACAGAGCACCCTCGATCCGCTCCACTTTCCTCCACCGGGACCAACGCGAGGTGTCTCAGCCCCTATTTCCGCGATCTTTTGAACCCTCGACACGCCCATGAGGGTTGACGGTGCCCGCGCCGCGCTCCGCCCCGCCTCATCGCGCTGACCTGCGGTAACGCAACGGAAACTGGTGATGAAGACGGTCCTAATCAGTTGACGGTGGGGAGAAGTGGAGTATGGTGGTGCGCAGTGGAGAGCCCGGGGCACCAGCGCTGAGCGCTTCACGAGGCACGGGAGGTGGGGCCGATGTTCCTCGGCACCCATCAACCGCGTCTGGACGACAAGGGACGGCTGTTCCTGCCGGCTAAGTACCGTGAGGAGCTGGCGGAGGGTCTTGTGATCACCAAAGGCCAGGAGCGATGCCTCTACGTCTTTCCCGTGGAGGAGTTCCAGCGCATAACCGAGGCTCTCAGCACCGCCCCGGTCACCGCCAAGGCGGTGCGCGACTACAGCCGCGTCTTCTTCGCCAGCGCGTCCGACGAGAGGCCAGACAAACAAGGACGCATCACGATCCCGCAGGGCCTGCGGCAGTACGCCGGCTTGGAGCGTGACTGCGTTGTCATCGGGGCCAACACCCGGCTGGAGATCTGGGACGCGGGGGCTTGGGACACCTACCTCAGCGCGCAGGAGCAGGCGTTCGCCGACCTGTCGGAGGAGGTGTTGCCAGGGATCCTGTAGAGATCACGGTCGATCCGTCGGTGATGTCGTTCGGCGAGGTCTCCACCCGCAACCACTGTCTGCCAACTGATGCACCTTCCCCGGTGTCAGAGGGCAGGCGTCCACGAAGAGGGTGCGGATGGGGACCTGGCCGGACGGCGCCGGGTGGGGACCCAGGAATGACCACGATCGACCGAATAACCGCGTCATCCGCGAGCAAGGGCGCGAGAGGGGGGTTGGAGATGGACGACAACATCGGCACAGGCGGTCACGTTCCGGTGCTGCTCGAGCGCGTTCTGGAGCTGCTCGGGCCCGCGCTGTCCGGCCCGGCGCCGGTCGTCGTCGACGCCAACCTCGGCCTCGGCGGCCACTCGGAGGCCCTGCTCGCCGCCTACCCGGCGCTGCATCTGATCGGGATCGACCGCGACCCTTTCGCGATCGAGTTCTCGACTCGCAGGCTGAGCCCGTACGCGGGACGGATCACTCTGGTCCACGCGTCCTCCGGCGATCTGGCCGAGGTGCTCGCCCGAGCGGGGCACGCCACGGTCAACGGAGCGCTGTTCGACCTGGGGGTCTCCTCGCCGCAGCTGGACGAGGCCGAGCGTGGGTTCGCCTATTCCTACGACGCGCCCCTCGACATGCGGATGGACACGTCGCAGGAGCTGACGGCGGAGACGGTGGTCAACACCTACTCCGCCGCGGAGCTGACCCGCATCCTGCGCGACTACGGCGAGGAACGATTCGCTCCGCGTGTCGCGGGCCTGATCATTAAGGAACGGGCCAAAGAGGCAATAACCTCGACGAAGCGGCTAGCGGACATCGTTCGCGAGGCGATTCCCGCCGCTACTCGGCGCACCGGGGGTAACCCCGCCAAGAGGACTTTTCAGGCGCTGCGCATCGAGGTGAACGCGGAGCTGTCCGCCCTGGAGGCGGCGCTCCCGGCGGCACTCGACGCGTTGGTGCTGGGTGGGCGAGTCGTCGTGCTCTCGTACCACTCACTCGAGGACCGGCTCACCAAGCAGGCCCTCACGGCGCGAACCAGGGACACCAGCCCCCCCGGGCTGCCCGTCCCGCTGGAGGCTCACCAGCCCAGGTTCCGCATGCTGACGAGGGGAGCAGAGCTCCCAAGCGAAGAAGAGCTCGCCCGCAACCCGCGGGCGGCCTCGGCCCGGCTACGGGCGGCAGAGAGGATCCGTGTTGACGACTGAGCAGGAGACCGGCCGGGGTGCGCCCGTCCGTCGCGCGGTGCCCAAGACGGGCACGCGCCGGTACGGGGCGCCGCACCAGTCCAAGCCGCGGCCCCGTCCTGACACGCGCCCCGAGAACGGCGGGAAGGCGCCGGTCGACGAGCGGGCGCGTCCCGACGCCGGCGCGAAGCGCCCTGTCGCAGAGGCGCGTCCCGCGCCGCGGCGGCGTCCCGCGCGCCGCCAGCGCACGCCGTTCGTGCTGCTCGTCGTCGGGCTGATGTCCGGCGGCCTGGTCAGCCTGCTGCTGCTCAACACCATGCTTGCCCAGGACGCCATCACCGACGCGACGCTGCGCGAGGAGATCCAGGTGGCCCGGCAGGAGAACGAGAAGATCGAGCAGGAATACCGGCTCAAGACGCAGCCGGACGCGATCGCCAAGCTCGCCGAGCAGCAGGGGCAGAAGCCCGACTGGGACGACGTCAACGGCTGGAGCAGCGCCGGTGACCGGGTCGGCCAGGTGGACACGGAGCGGTGAGGGACTCAGGCGGCAGGGGACAGGGTCCCGGCCGCGGCGCTGGCGGCGCCGGCTCTCAAGGAGGGCCTGGCGCCGTTCGTCGTACGCCGGGCGGCCCGGGACGGGCAGGGCGCCAAGGGGGCTCTGCCCGTTCTGAGGGGGCGGGCCGCCCGGCGTCGCCGGAGAATCCACCGCGCCAGCCACGCAAGCGGCCCGATCCCCTGGACCTGCCGTTCGGGGACGACGACGCCTTCCGCGGCCGTCCCCCGCAGGATCCGGCCGAGGGCGAATCCGGGAGCGCTCGGCGCCCCGGCGCCGACCGCCCCGGCCCGGCGGGCTCCGATCGCGCCCGGCGGGACGGGGCCGACGGCTCCCGTCCCCGCGGCGACGGCGCGCGCTCCCGCGGCGACGCCGCCGACGACGGGAGCGTCCGCAGGCGTCCGCGGGACGAGGGCGACCGCGCGCGGGGCCGCGACGCAGGCGACCGCCGCCGAGGGCCGGCCGCTGCGGGGCGTGAGGATGCCGACCGTCTCAGAGGTCGCGCGGACGCGGAAGGCGACCGTCCTCGGCGTCCCTCACAGGGGCGGGATGACCGGCTCCGGGGACGCGTCCAAGGGCGGGACGAGCGGCCGCGGGGCCGCTCCCGGCAGGACGACGAGCTGCGAGGCCGGTCTCCGCAGGACGGCGGGCCGCGCGGAAGGCGGGAGGACGACCCGCGCGGTCGCGACAGGCGGGACGACGACCCGCGCGGTCGCGACAGGCGGGGCGACGACCCGCGGGGCCGCGACAGGTATGGGGACGGGCCGCTGCGCCGGACGCAGACCGGGGGTTCCCGGTCCGAGCAGGCGCAGGGCCGTGACCGGGTGGCGGCACGCCGCGGCGGAGACGTGCCGCCACCCAGGGGCCCGGGCCGGCGGCCCCCCACACCGCCGCGCCCGCCCAGGCCGCCGCTGGTGCTGCGGCTGGGCAGCCCGCGCCGGCGGATCAACATCGGCCTGATCGGCATGACGTTCGTGCTGTCGATCTTCGCCGGCCGGCTGATCCAGATGCAGGGCCTGGACTCCAAGGTGTACGAGGCCGCCGCCGTGGATCAGCGCCTGCACACTGAGACCATCCCTGCCAAGCGCGGCTCGATCACCGACGTCAACGGCCACGACCTGGCCGTGACCGTCGAGGCCAGAGAGCTGTCGATCGACCCGTCCAAGATCAGTGCCGACGTGCGCGGGAAGGTCGCCACGCTCCTGGCCAGGCAACTGGGCAAGAGCGAGCAGGACATCGCCGCCAAACTTGCCAGAACGGACACTCGCTACCAGCGCCTGGCCTCGGACGTCGACCCCGTCGTGGCCACCCGCCTGCTGCAGGCCGGCGTGCCCGCGCTGACGGCCAAGAAGACCTACCGCAGGGTCTATCCGGCGGGCGACCTGGCGGGCAGCCTCATCGGCTTCGTCGGGGACGAGGGCAACGGCCTGGTCGGCATCGAGCGGGGCAGGAACACCCTCCTGGCCGGCCGCGACGGCCAACAGCGCGTCGAGACCGGCCGCGACGGCCAGCGCATCCCGATGACCAGCAGCCAGCGCACCGCCCCCGTGGACGGCCAGGACATCCGGCTGACCATCGATCGCGACATCCAGTGGGCCGCCCAGAAGTCGATCGCCGAGCAGGTCAGGAAGGCCGGCGCGGACAGCGGCACGGTGATCGTCATGGACGTTCAGACCGCCCAGATCATCGCCATGGCCAACGCCCCCGAACTCGACCTGAACAACTGGCGCAAGGCCCCCGAGTCCAGCCAGATCAACAAGGCCGCCGCCGACGTGTTCGAGCCTGGCAGCACCAACAAGGTGATCACCGCCGCCGCGGCGCTCGAGGCCCGCGCCGTCACCCCCGACACGGTGTTCCATGTGCCCGACCGGATCAGGTGCGCCGACCAGGTGCTGCGCGACGCCCACGCGCACAAGGCGGAGTCGATGACGTTCCGCCAGGCCGTGGCCCAGTCCAGCAACGTGGCCACGATCATGGCCGCGCGCAAGGTCGGCAGCGCGCGCCTTTACCAGATGCTGAAGACGTTCGGGTTCGGCACCGCGCCGGGTGGCGGCGTACCCGGCGCGGAGGCGGGCCTGCTGCCCGACTACAAGAAGTGGTCGGGCAGCCAGAGCTGCACCGTCGCCTACGGCCAGGGCGTGTCGGTGACGGCGTTGCAGATGGCCAGCGTCTACCAGACCATCGCCAACGGCGGCGTCAAGATCGAGCCGCAGATCGTCGCCGGGACCACGGACAGCTCCGGCAGGTTCGTCCCCGCTCCTGCTGGTAAGCAGACCAGAGTGGTGAGCGGGACGACGGCCGAGGAGATCACGACGATGCTGGAGAGCGCGGTGGGCGAGGAGGGAACCGGCCATCTGGCCGCCATTCCCGGCTACCGGGTGGCGGGCAAGACGGGCACGGCCAACCGCTACGACGCCGGGCTCGGCCGCTACGACGGCTACACTGCCTCCTTCGCCGGGTTCAGCCCGGCGGACAAGCCCAGGCTGGTGGTGTTGTCGGTGCTGCAGAACCCGAAGAACGGTCACTTCGGCGGGCAGCTGGCGGCCCCCGTGTTCAAGGATGTGATGACGTTCGCCATCAAGAGCAAGAAGATTCCTCCCACAGGCTCCGTCGCGCCGCCGGTGCGTACGGGCGCGGGACAGTGACCAGGGAAGGTACGCTGCCGCCGTGCGTCCCCCGTCGTCTATGCGTCCCACGACCAGCCCGCCCCGCCCGCTGACCGGGCTCGCGACCATGCTCGATGCCGATTCGGGCACGTCGCGCTCGCCACACGCCGCCCTGACCGGCGTCACCATCGACTCCCGCGACGCCAGACGCGGGGATCTCTACGTCGCGCTGCCCGGCAGCCGCGTCCACGGCGCCGCCTTCGCCGCCGAGGCGATGGCCGGCGGCGCGGTGGCCGTCCTCACCGACCGGGAGGGGCGCGACGCGGCCGTGGCCACCGGGCTGCCCGTGCTGATCGTGCCCGATCCGCGCGCGCTGCTCGGGCAGATCTCCTCCTGGGTGTACGGGCAGCCGGCCCACGACATCCAGGTCATCGGCGTGACCGGCACCAGCGGCAAGTCCACCACCACGTTCATGCTGGAGGCGGGCCTGAGGGCCGCCGGGCACCGGACGGGCCTGGTGGGCGGCGTCGAGATCCGCGCGGGTGACCTGCGCTACCAGCCGACGCTGACCACGCCGGAGGCGCCGGCGCTGCACGGACTGTTCGCGCTGATGCGTGAGGAGGGCGTCACCGCGGCCGCCATGGAGGTCTCCAGCCACGCGCTCGCCCTCGGCAGGATCGACGGCGTCTTCTACGACGTGGCCCTGTTCACCAACCTCTCCCAGGACCATCTCGACTTCCACAAGGACTTCGAGGACTACTTCGCGACCAAGGCGCGGCTGTTCCAGCCGGAGCTGAGCCGCGTCGGCGTGACCAACATCGACGACCGCTACGGCCGCGAGCTGCTGGACCTGGCGAAGGTGCCGATGACGACGTTCTCGGCGCAGGGCGACCCGGAGGCCGCGTGGCGGGCGCTGGAGGTCAGGCTCGGCGCGGACGGCAGCGCGTTCCGCGTGGTGGGTCCGGGCGGCGTCGAGGCCGACGCGCAGATCGCGCTGCCGGGGCCGTTCAACGTCGCCAACGCGCTCGGGGCCATCGTCACGCTGGTCGAGGCGGGGGTGCCGCTGCAGACGGCGGTGCACGGCGTCGGCATGCTCACCGGCGTGCCCGGGCGGATGCAGCGGGTCACGGGCGCCGAGGACGAGTTCCAGGCGATCGTGGACTACTCCCACAAGCCCGGCGCCGTGGAGTCGGTGCTGCGGTCGCTGCGCACCGTCACCGCGGGCCGGCTCGTGATCGTGCTCGGCTGCGGCGGAGACCGCGACAAGGGCAAAAGGCCCATCATGGGTGAGATTTCCGCACAGTTGGCAGATGTGGCCATCTTCACGAGCGACAATCCCCGTTCGGAGGATCCGCTCGCCATCCTCGCGACGATGATGGAGGGAGCGCTCCGCGTTCCGCAGCACGACCGCGCTCATGTGATCATTGAGCCCGACCGCGCGGCCGCCATCGGCCTGGCGATCGCCGGCGCCGGCCGCGGCGACGTGATCGTCGTGGCAGGCAAGGGTCACGAGCAGGGTCAATACATGTCAGGCGAGGTGATCCCCTTCGACGACCGGGAGGTGGTCGCCGAGGCGATCGACGCACGCAAGGAAAGCAGGAAGCACTAATGATCCCGTTGCCTCTGGCCAGGATCGCCGAGATAACCTCGGGCGCCCTGTCGGGCATGGCCGATCCCCGCGCGGTGGTGCGCGGGCCCGTTGTGATCGACTCGCGGGCCGTCGAACCGGGATCGTTGTTCGTCGCCTTCAGGGGCGCGCGGGTCGACGGTCACGACTACGCCGCGCAGGCCGTCCGGGCCGGAGCCGTCGCCGTCCTGGCCGCCCGGCCGGTCGACGCGCCCGCGGTGATCGTGCCCGACGCCGCCGTCGCGCTGGCGGAGCTGGCCGCCGCCCAGGTCGCCGCGCTGCCTGACGCCACCGTGATCGGCGTGACCGGCTCGGCCGGCAAGACCAGCACCAAGGACCTGCTGGCCAGGCTGACCGCGCGGATCGGGCCCACCATCGCGCCGGTCGGCAGCTTCAACAACGAGCTCGGCCACCCGCTGACCGTGCTGCGCGCCGACGCCGGCACCCGGTTCATGGTGCTGGAGCTGGCCGCGCGCAACCTCGGCCACATCAAGGACCTGACCCGCATCGCGCCCCCGAAGATCGGCGTGGTGCTCAACGTCGGCACCGCGCACCTCGGCGTGTTCGGCGGCAAGGAGGCCATCGCCAAGGCCAAGGGCGAGCTGGTGGAGGCGCTGCCGCGCACCGGGGTCGCCGTGCTCAACGCCGACGACCCGTACGTGCGGGAGATGGCCTCGCGGACCGACGCGCGGGTCACGTACTTCGGGCGGAGCGAGGAGGCGGCCATCCGGGCCGAGGGGGTCGTGGTGGACGTCCGCGGGCGGGCCTCCTTCACGCTGCGCACCCCGTCGGGGTCCGCGCACGTGTCGCTGAAGCTGTACGGGGCGCACGCGGTCGACAACGCGCTGGCGGCCGCGGCGGCCGGATACGAGCTCGGGCTGCCGGTCGCCACCATCGCGGCGGAGCTGTCCGCCGCCACACCGGCCAGCCGGTGGCGGATGGAGGTCACCGACCGGGCCGACGGGGTGACAGTGGTCAACGACGCGTACAACGCCAACCCGGACTCCATGCGGGCCGCCTTCGAGGCGTTCGAGGTGCTGGGGCGGGGGCGGCGGCGCTTCGCCGTCATCGCGGCGCTGCGGGAGCTGGGCGACGAGGGGCCCGCGCTGAACGCCGAGCTCGGCCGCCTGGCCGGGGGCGCCGGCCTGGCCGGCCTCATCGTGGCCGGCCCGGATGCCGAACCGGTCCTGGAAGGTGCCCACGCCGCCGCCCACGCGCCCGCACCAGGCGCTCCGCACGGCCCCGCCGCCCTGCCCCCAGCCGCGCAGCCCGCTTCCGGCCCTCAAGGGCCGGCCGGGTCTCCGCCGGTGCCGCCGCCGGGCGCGCCGGTGCCCGGCCCGCAGGAGGGCCAGCCGCACGGCTGGCAGGCGCCCGCCGGCGGTGTGCCGCAGGGCTGGCAGGCGCCCGCGGGCCCGCCGCCCGCGCCGCCGCAGGGACCGCAGCATGCGGTTGGCGGTCCGCCGCCCGTCGGTGGGCCGCCCGGGGGCGGGGGACCGGCGTATCCGCCCCGGATCGTGCACGTGCCCGACGCCGAGGCCGCGGCGGCAGAGCTGAACCAGTGGCTGCGCCCCGGTGACGCGGTGCTGATCAAGGGGCCGAGGGCGATGGGTCTGGAGCGGACGGCCGAGCTCGTGCTCGGAGGTGCCGCTCAGTGATCAACATCGTCATCGCCGGCGCGATCGGCCTGGTCCTGTCGATGCTGGGCACCCCTCTGGCGATCAGGCTGTTCTCGCGGCGCGGCTATGGCCAGGAGATCCGTGAGGAGCTGCAGCAGGGCGGCCACCACGGTAAGCGGGGCACCCCCACCATGGGCGGCACGGTGTTCGTGCTGGCCTCCTTGTTCGCGTACGGCGCCTCCCACCTGGCCACGCTGACGCCGCCGACGGTCTCGGGCATGCTGGTGTTGTTCCTCATGACGGGCCTCGGCGCGGTCGGGTTCCTCGACGACTTCATCAAGATCTACAAGCAGCGCAGCCTCGGCCTGCGCAGTGGGGCCAAGGCGCTCGGCCAGCTCATCGTGGGCGCCGTCTTCGCCGTCCTGGTGGTACGCCAGCCGAACGTCTACGGCATCACCCCCGCCGAGACCCGCGTGTCGTTCCTGCGCGACATCGGCCCGTCGATCGGCCTGGCCGGGTTCACCATCTGGGTGCTCATCATGATCGTCGGGTTCTCCAACGCGGTGAACCTCACCGACGGCCTCGACGGCCTGGCCAGCGGCGCGTCCGGCGTGGTGCTCGGCGCGTACGTGCTGATCGGCAACTGGCAGCTGCGCAACAACTGCATCGACCAGCTCGGCCCCAACTGCTACTGGGTACGAGATCCGCTCGACCTGGCCGTGGTGGCCGCCGCCGTGCTCGGGGCGCTCATCGGGTTCCTGTGGTGGAACGCCCCGCCCGCCCGGATCTTCATGGGTGACACCGGCTCGCTGGCCCTGGGCGGAGTGCTGGCCGGGCTGGCCATCGCCACCCGCACCCAGCTGCTGCTGATCATCCTCGCCGGTCTGTGCGTGATGATCACGATGTCGGTGATCATCCAGGTCGGGTTCTTCAAGATGACCGGCAAACGGGTGTTCAGGATGGCGCCGCTGCAGCACCACTTCGAGCTCAAGGGCTGGGCGGAGACCACCATCGTGGTCCGCTTCTGGCTGATCGCGATGCTCTGCGCGGCGCTCGGGCTCGGTCTCTTCTACGTCGAGTGGATGCCCTGATGAGCGTGACGTGCGTCGCCGGGCTCGGCGTCTCCGGCACCGCCGTGGCCAGGGTGCTGGCCGAGCGCGGGGAGCGGGTCGTGGTCGTGGAGGCCGTGGCCGGGGAGCCGCAGCTCGCCGCCGCGGCCGAGCTGGCCAGGCTCGGCGTCGAGACCCGGTTCGGGGAGATGACGCTGCCCGAGGGCGTCACCCGGCTCGTCACCACGGGCTGGGCGCCGCACCACCAGTTGATCGCCGCCGCGACCGAGGCCGGGGTGGAGGTCGTGGGCGAGGTGGAGCTGGCCTGGCGGCTGCGCCCGGCCCAGGCCGCCCCGTGGCTGGCGCTGACCGGCACCAACGGCAAGACCACCGCCGTGCGCATGCTCACCTCCATCCTGCTCGCCGCCGGCCACAAGGCCCTGGCCGTGGGCAACGTGGGCGTCCCCGTGGTACGCGCCGTCGGCGAGCCGTACGACGTGCTGGCCGTCGAGCTGTCCAGCTTCCAGCTGCACTGGTCGAGCACCCTGGCCCCGCACGCCGCGGCCATCCTGAACGTCGCACCCGACCACCTGGACTGGCACGGCTCCATGGAGGCGTACGCCGCCGCCAAGGGCCGCATCTACGAACGCGCCGGCACCGTGATCTTCAACGCCGACGACCCCGAGGCGACCCGGCTGGCCGCGCCCTACCCGGGGGCCGTCGGGTTCACGCTCAGGGTGCCCAAGCGCGGTGAGATCGGCGTCGTGGAGGACCTGCTGGTGGACCGGGCGTTCGTGGCGGACCCGGTGGAGGCGGCCGAGGAGCTGGCGACGCTGGAGGACGTACGGCCGTTCGCGCCGCACAACGTCGCCAACGCGCTGGCCGCCGCCGCCCTGGCCCGCTCGCTCGGCGTCCCGTCCGAGGCGGTACGTCAGGGCCTGCGGGACTTCACACCGGACCCGCACCGCCTGTCCCATGTCGACCGGATCGGCGACGTGGACTACGTCGACGACTCCAAGGCCACCAACCCGCACGCCGCCGCCGCGGCGCTCGCGTCGTACCCGTCGATCGTGTGGGTGGCAGGCGGCCAGCTCAAGGGCGCTGACGTCGACGACCTGGTACGCCAGGCCGCCCTCAGACTGCGCGGCGCGGTGCTGCTCGGCGCCGATCGAGCCAGGATCGCTGAAGCCATCGCGCGACACGCCCCGAATGTCCCCGTCGTGGACATCGCTGATCGGGACACTGGTGCGATGGACAGAGTCGTCACCGAAGCCGCCCGCCTGGCCTCGCCGGGTGACACCGTGCTCCTCTCCCCGTCGGCGGCCTCCCTCGACATGTTCGCCGGCTATCCCGCGCGAGGGGAGGCCTTCGCGCGTGCCGTACACGAGCTGAGGCGGCGACGTGAGCACGACCGCTGAGGAGCGGCCGGGCGCCGCGCAGCGGCCGGCGAGCCCGTTCCGCGAGCAGCTGGCCGCGCTGAAGGAGCTGCTCGAGAAGCCGCTGACCACCTACTACCTGATCATCATGTGCAGCGCGCTGCTGCTCGCGCTCGGGTTGATGATGGTGTTGTCGGCCTCCAGCATCGAGGCGCTGCAGAAGACCGGCAGCCCGTTCTCGTGGTTCATCAAGCAGTCGTTGTCGGCCGCGATCGGCGTGCCCGTGATGTACGCCTGCTCGCGCCTGCCGGTCAAGTTCTTCCGCTGGGCCGGCTACCCGCTGATGGCGCTGTCGATCATCGCGCTGGTCATGGTGCTGTTCATCGGCTCGTCCGAGCTGGGCGCGCAACGGTGGATCTACATCGGCCCGCTCACCATCCAGCCGTCGGAGCCCGCCAAGCTGGGGCTCGTGCTGTGGGGCGCCGACCTGCTGGCCAGGCGGGCGCGGCAGGGCCGGATCGAGTGGCGGCAGATGCTGATCCCGCTCATGCCGGGCACCGCGATCCTGGCCGTCCTGGTCATGCTGGGCCGCGACCTGGGCACCACGCTGGTGCTGTTCATGATCTTCTTGGCGCTGCTGTGGGTGGTGGGGGCGCCGATCAAGCTGTTCGGCGGCATCCTGTCGCTGGCCGTGCTGGCCGCGATCATCATGATCAAGGTGGAGCCGTACCGGATGGCGCGCATCGGCGCGTTCCTCGACCCGTGGGCGGACGCGCAGGGCGCCGGCTACCAGGCCGTCCAGGGGCAGATCGCCATGGGCTCGGGCGGCTGGTTCGGGCTCGGGCTCGGCAGCAGCCGGCAGAAGTGGAGCTGGCTGCCGCACGGGGAGAGCGACTTCATCTTCGCCATCCTGGGCGAGGAGCTCGGGCTGATGGGCACGCTGATGGTGGTCGCGTTGTTCGGGCTGATGGGCTATGCCGGGTTGCGGGTGGCCGTGCGGGTCAACGACCCCTTCATCAGGCTGTCGGCCGCCGCCATGGTGGCCTGGATCGTCGGTCAGGCCACCGTCAACATGGGGGCCGTGCTCGGCGTGCTGCCGATCACCGGCATCCCGCTTCCGCTGGTCTCGTACGGTGGATCCTCGTTGCTGCCCACGCTCGCGGCGCTCGGCATGCTGCTGTCGTTCGCCAAACGCGAGCCGGGAGCGCGCGAGGCGTTGGCGGCCCGTGGCCCCGGAGCCGCCGCCCGGGCCCTAAGCTGGCTTGGCCTGGGAGGTACGACCAGAGGCCGAGTGACACGTTAGGGAGTGACCGAGATGAGGGTGGTCCTCGCCGGTGGGGGGACGGCCGGGCACATCGAGCCCGCGCTCGCCCTTGCGGACGCGCTGCGCCATCTAGACCCCACCATCGGCATCACCTGCGTGGGCACCGAGCGCGGCTTGGAGACGCGGCTGGTGCCCGCCAGGGGTTACGAGCTGGAGTTGGTGCCGGCCGTGCCGCTTCCAAGGGCGATCACCCCGAGCCTGCTCACTGTCCCCGGCAGGCTCGCAGGCGCGATCAACGCCACGGCCGGCATACTCGACCGCGTCAAAGCCGACATCCTGGTCGGCTTCGGCGGTTACGTCGCAACTCCAGCTTACCTGGCCGCCAAGCGGCGTGGCCTGCCGATCGTCGTCCACGAGGCCAACCCGCGGCCGGGTCTCGCCAACCGGCTGGGCGCCCGGCTCACCGAGCACGTGTTCACCGGCTTCCCCAACTCCGCGCTGCCCAAGGCCGAGTTCATCGGCACCCCGCTGCGCCGCGAGATCGTCAATCTGGACCGGCTGTCGATGGGCGACAAGGCCCGCTCCTGGTTCGGGCTGGAGAACGACCGGCCCACGCTGCTGGTGTTCGGCGGCTCGCAGGGGGCCAGATCGCTCAACCAGGCGGCGCTGGCGGCCGCGCCGGTCCTGCGGCGGGCCGGCGTGCAGGTGCTGCACGTGCTCGGCCCGAAGAACACCGTCGACCACGAGCCACCGCCCGGCGACCCGCAATACGTCCTGCTGCCCTATGTCGACCGCATGGACCTCGCGTACGCGGCCGCCGACGTCGCGCTGTGCCGCAGCGGGGCGCTGACGTGCGCCGAGCTGACCGCGGTGGGCCTGCCGGCCGCTTACGTGCCGCTGCCGCACGGCAACGGCGAGCAGCGCATCAACGCCGAGCGCATCGCCAAGGGCGGCGGCGGCCTGATGGCCGACGACGCCGACCTGTCACCCGATTGGATCATCCAGAACGTGCTGCCCATGCTCCACGACCCCGAGCGGGTCGCCGCCATGTCGGAGGCCGCCTCCCGGCTGGGGCGCAAAGACGCCGATATCATGCTTGCCAGGAAAGTGTTGGAGATAGCCCGATGAGTCTCGTCAAGCTGGTCGATTCCGTCCGCGTCGAAGATCTGGGACGCGTGCACTTCATCGGCATCGGCGGCGCGGGCATGTCCGGGATCGCCCGCATCCTGCTCAAGCGCGGCGTGCGGGTGTCGGGCAGCGACGCGCGCAGTTCCGAGCTGGTCACCGAGCTGCGCGAGCTGGGCGCGACCGTGCACATCGGCCACGCCGCCTCCCACATCAGGGACGTCGACACCGTGGTCGTCTCGACCGCCATCCGCGACTCCAACCCGGAGCTCGGCGAGGCGCTCAAGCAGGGGCTGCGGATCATCCCGCGGGCGGCCGCGCTGGCCTCCGTCATGGCCGGGCGCACCGCCGTGGCCATCGCGGGCACCCACGGCAAGACCACCACGACCTCGATGCTCACCGTGGCGCTGCAGAAGTGCGGCGCCGACCCGTCCTACTGCGTGGGCGGCCAGCTCGTCACCACCGGGCTCGGCGCCGACGACGGGCAGGGCACGGTGTTCGTGGCCGAGGCCGACGAGAGCGACGGGTCGTTCCTCATGCTCGCCCCCGACATCGCGGTGGTGACCAACGTCGAGGCCGACCATCTGGACAACTACGGCGACCCGCGGGCCGTGCACGACAGCTTCGCCAGGTTCGCCGACCGGGTCGGCTCGCTGCTCATCGCCTGCGCCGACGACCCCGGCGCGGCCGAGCTGGCCCGCAAGGCGCGGGAGCGGGGGCTGCGGGTCAGGACGTACGGCCTCGAGGGCGAGGACTACCTCGTGAGCGGCGTACGGCCCGACGGGTTCGGGACCGTGTTCGAGATCGCGGGCAGGGGCGCCGTGCGGCTGGCGGTCCCCGGGGCGCACAACGCGCTCAACGCCACCGCGGTGATCGCCGTGGCCGATGAGCTGGGGCTGCCCTTCGAGGAGATCAGAGAGGGGCTGGGGGCCTTCACAGGGGCCAAGCGGCGCTTCGAGGCCAAGGGCGAGGCGCGCGGGGTCGCCGTGTTCGACAGCTACGCCCACCATCCGACCGAGCTCGCCGCCGACCTGCGGGCCGCCCGCGACGTGGTCGCCTCCTACTCCGGCACCGGGCGGGTCATCGCGATCTTCCAGCCGCACCTGTACTCGCGTACGCGGTACTTCGCCGACGAGTTCGGCGCGGCGCTCGGGCTGGCCGACGAGGCCATCGTGCTCGACGTCTACGGCGCCCGGGAGGACCCCGAGCCCGGGGTGTCCGGGGCGATGGTGGCCTCGCGCGTGCCGCTGCCACCTGAGCGGGTGGCGTACGCCCCGGACCGGGCCACGGTCCCCGCGCTGGTGGCCGAGCGGGCTCGGCCTGGGGACATCGTGCTCACGATGGGGGCGGGCGACGTCACGGAGCTCGGCCCGCAGATCGTCACCCGCCTGTCCTGACGGCTCGCCGTATTTACGCGCCGCCGCCTCCTCTCAAGAAGCGTTGGGCGTGGCGTGCGGCGTCATGTCGTACTCAGGCGTAGGTTCGGTGCCGATACGGCGGGAGGGCGATTGAAGGCGCGGACGGCGTTCCTGGTGTTGCTGACGGCAGGGGTGGTGGGGACGGCCGCCTGGCTGGTGTTCTTCTCACCCGTGTTGGGCGTGCGCTCGATCGAGATCGTGGGAAATCTCACAGTCCCGAGCGAGCGGATCAAGCAGCAGGCCGGGGTGGCGGACCTGCACCCGCTGGCCACGGTCGACCTCGCCGGCGTCCAGAGCCGCGTCCTGGGCATCAGGCAACTCGCCGGCGCCAAGGTCGACCGGGTCTGGCCGGGCACGCTCAAGATCGAGGTCGTCGAGCGCGAGCCCATCGCCGCCATCCCCGCCGGAGGCAAGTTCGCCGTCGTGGACAAGCAGGGTGTGGTGATCGAGATCAAGTCCGCGCTCCCGCCGCTGCTGCCCCAGCTCAAGGTCGACCGCCCCGCCGCGGGCGACCCGGCCATGATGGCCGCGCTCCAGGTCATCCAGGCGCTGCCGGACGAGGTGGCGCCGAAGGTCAGGCAGGTACGCGCGGGAACGGCCGAGGGCGTGACCCTGGAGCTGTCCGACGGTCGTACCGTCGTGTGGGGCGGCCCCGACCGTCCGAAGGAAAAGGGTCGCATTCTGGCCTCGCTTCTCAAACGGGAGAAGGCCACGGTTTACGACGTCAGCTCTCCGGACGTGGTGACCCTGAAGTGATCAAGAGTGTCAGGGTCTGGCAAGTCCGCGGCAAGGGCATCGCCGAGCCTGTGCGAGGTGGGGGTCGCGGCGTGAGAGCCTAAAGTCGGAGGTTCGGCAGAGGAGTGCTCCGACCAGGCGCGACTTCGGAGCGAAACGGACAGCCCGCGACACGCCGGACGTGCTTGCGGCGCGGTTAGTTGACCCGCCAGGTAGGGGGCTCCTACTGTCCGTATCAATCCTCAGGTTGACATAAATCTAAATCTCAACCTGAGGTTGAGAGTTACCCGAACTGACAAAAGCGGAGACGATCCGCACCGAAATGGCAAGTCAACGAGCGGAAAGGCCCCTCGTCGTGGCAGCACCGCAGAACTACCTCGCGGTCATCAAGGTCGTCGGCATCGGCGGCGGCGGAGTGAACGCCGTCAACCGGATGATCGAGGAGGGACTCAAGGGCGTCGAGTTCATCGCCATCAACACCGACGCCCAGGCGCTGCTGATGAGTGACGCCGATGTGAAACTCGACGTGGGCCGCGAGCTCACGCGCGGACTCGGCGCGGGCGCCAACCCCGACGTCGGGCGCAAGGCGGCCGAGGACCACCGCGAGGAGATCGAGGAGGTCCTCAAGGGGGCCGACATGGTCTTCGTCACGGCGGGCGAGGGCGGCGGCACCGGCACCGGCGGCGCGCCCGTCGTGGCCAACATCGCCAGGTCGCTCGGCGCGCTCACCATCGGCGTCGTGACCAGGCCGTTCAGCTTCGAAGGCCGTCGCAGGGCCATGCAGGCCGAGGCGGGCATCGAGACGCTGCGCGACGAGGTCGACACGCTGATCGTGATCCCCAACGACCGGCTGCTGTCGATCTCCGACCGGCAGGTGAGCGTGCTCGACGCGTTCAAGGCGGCCGACCAGGTGCTGCTGTCCGGTGTGCAGGGCATCACCGACCTCATCACCACCCCGGGTCTGATCAACCTGGACTTCGCCGACGTCAAGTCGGTCATGTCCGGTGCCGGCTCGGCGCTCATGGGCATCGGCCACGCCCGCGGCGACGACCGCTCGGTGGCGGCCGCCGAGATGGCGGTCTCCAGCCCGCTGCTCGAGGCGAGCATCGACGGCGCGCACGGTGTGCTGCTGTCCATCGCGGGCGGCTCGGACCTGGGCCTGTTCGAGATCAACGAGGCGGCCCAGCTCGTGTCCATGGCCGCCGCGCCCGACGCCAACATCATCTTCGGCACGGTCATCGACGACGCGCTCGGCGACGAGGTGCGCGTGACGGTGATCGCGGCCGGCTTCGACGACGTGCCCGCGCCGGCCGAGAAGCCACTGCCGCGTCCGGCGAGCCGTCCCGCCGCGTCGCCGCCTCCCGCCCCGCCCGTGTCCTCGCCCGTACGCCCGAGCGTCTCGTCTCCCAGCGTGAAGTCCGAGCCGCCCGCGCTGCGCCCTGAGCCGCGCGCTGAGGTGCGATCCGAGCCTCGCACTGACTTCAGGCCGGAGCCGCGTCCTGAGCCCCGTCCTGAGCCCCGTACGGACTTCCGCCCCGAGCCTCGCCCGGAGCCCAGGACCGAGTTCAGGCCCGAGCCCCGCCCGGAGCCCCGTCCCGAGCCGGTGCGCCCCGTGGAGCCGGTGCAGGCGGCCGCCGAGCCGGACGACCAGCCCGCGGCCGACGGGCCGTCCGGCCCCGTCTCGATCCCTCGGCCCGCGCCCGAGCCCGCCAACCCACCCACGCCCATCACCTCCCGCATGTCGGAGCCGGCCAAACGTCCGCGCGTGATCTTCGAGGAACAAGAAGAGGAACTCGACGTTCCTGACTTCCTCAAGTAGCACGGAAACCCGACGCCGCTCCCCCAGGGATACGGGAGCGGCGCGCTCATGTGCGCCGAGAGCCGTACCGGGGAGGAGACTCACGTGAGAAGGGACGAGATCGCGGCCGGTCTCGCCGAGGTCGACGAGCGCATCGCGGCGGCCTGCCGCGCGGTGGGCCGCGACCGCGGCGAGGTCACGCTGATCGCCGTCACCAAGACCCGGCCGGCCGCGGACGTGCGCCTCCTGGCCGAGCTGGGCGTGCGCGACATCGGCGAGAACCGCGACCAGGAGGCCGCGGCCAAGGCCGCCGAGCTCGCCGACCTCTCGCTGACCTGGCACTTCGTGGGCCAGCTCCAGACCAACAAGGTGCGCTCCGTCGTCGGGTACGCCGACGTGATCCACTCCGTCGACCGCCTCAGGCTGGTGGAGGCGATCAGCAGGGAGGCGGTGCGCCAGGGCCGCAACGTCGGCTGCCTGGTGCAGGTCGCGCTCGACGACGACCCGGCCAGAGGCGGCGCACGGCCCGCCGACGTGCTGGAGCTCGCCGACGAGGTGGCGCTCGCCGAGGGCGTGTGGCTGGGCGGCGTCATGGCGGTGGCGCCGCTGGGCGAGGAGCCCGCCAAGGCGTTCGCCAGGCTGCGCGACATCGCCACCCGCGTACAGGAGCAGCACCACCGCGCCACGATGGTCTCCGCGGGCATGAGCGAGGATCTGGTGGAGGCGATCGCCTACGGCGCGACACACGTGCGGGTCGGTACGGCGTTGCTCGGTCGTCGCAAGCCCTTCGTCAGGTAATGTCCCCTCAAGTGGGTCTCCAGGCCCATGATCAGGTAGAGGTCGATCGGCGGTGAGCTCCAAGGGGGTACGGCTACCGCCTCGGAGCCCGGCGCCGGGCTCCGAGCGAGGGCGACCATGAGCAGGAGGACGACGTAGCGATGGCCGGCGCGATGCGCAAGATGGCGGTCTACCTCGGTCTCGTGGAGGACGACCGCTACGAGAGGTACGAGACCTACCCGGACGATTACGCCTACGAGGACGAGGTGCAGCGTACCGGCGAAGAGCGGGCCGTAGCGGTCCAGGAGCGCGACGAGGAGCCCGACTCCCCGGTGCCCGCGCCCAGGCCCGCCACGACGATCCTGGAGCGCCGCACGACGGATCTGGCCCGGATCACGACGCTGCATCCGCGGACGTACAACGAGGCTCGCACCATCGGAGAGCACTTCCGCGACGGCACCCCGGTCATCATGAATCTGACCGAGATGGTCGACAGTGACGCAAAGCGGCTTGTCGATTTCGCGGCAGGTCTCGTCTTTGGCCTACACGGCAGCATTGAACGTGTTACCAACAAGGTGTTCCTGTTGTCCCCTGCCAATGTCGAGGTGACTGCCGAGGACAAGGCCCGAATCGCGGAACGCGGGTTCTTCAATCAGAGTTAGAGTCTCTGTATGTCTATCGCACCCAACCGGGTCTCGCCGAGACCGGAAGGGCTCATCAGAAGTGGAGGCGCGGCCGGGCCGTGGGGATCGTCAGTCAGATCTTGGTCGTTGTCCTGTCTCTCTATTTGGTGCTGCTCATCGGCAGGATGATCTTTGAGACGGTGCAGGCTTTCGCTCGCCAGTGGCGTCCTTCGGGCGTCGTTCTGGTGCTGGCGGAGGCCACATACACCGCAACAGACCCACCACTCAAGTTCCTCCGCCGTTTCATTCCCCCGCTCCGGTTGGGTACGGTGGCCTTTGACCTAAGCTTCACTGTCCTGTTCATCGTGGTCCTGATCTTGATCCAGATCGCCGGGTCGCTGCGATGACGGGCTGTGTGGCGCCGGTCGTGATCCAACTCGTGTCCGCGCTGAAGTGATTCGGGTTACCGTCCCTCCGGACAGACTCCCAAGCGCGCCAAGGAGACCAAAAAATGCCGCTGACGCCCGCTGATGTGCGGAACAAGCAGTTCAGTACCACCCGGCTGCGGCCGGGCTACGACGAGGAAGAGGTCGACGCCTTCCTCGACGAGGTGGAAGCTGAGCTCGACCGCCTGATCCAAGAGAACGAGGAGCTCCGCGCGAAGCTGGCCGAGTGCCTGCGCGGGAAGGTGCCGGGTGGCATGAGCATGCCCATGGCCTCCGCCCCGGTTCAGGAGCAGCCCAAGCCGGAGATGATGGCGCCGCCGCAGCCGGAGCCCATGCGGGCCCCCGAGCCGCCGCCGGTGCAGCAGCAGCCGGTCCCCGTGGCCATGAGCATGCCTCCCGCCGAGGACAACATGGACACCGCGGCCCGCGTGCTCGCGCTCGCCCAGCAGACCGCCGACCAGGCGATCGCCGACGCCCGCCGGGAGGCGGACGAGACGGTCACCCGCGCCCGCCGCGAGGCCGACGAGATCCTCACCAAGGCACGCCGCCAGGCCGAGCAGGTCATCGGCGACGCCCGTGCCCGCGCCGAGACGCTCGAGCGCGACGCGCAGGAGCGTCACCGCCAGGCCATGGGCTCGCTGGTGCAGACCCGTGACGAGCTCGAGCGCAAGGTCGAGGAGCTGCGCAGCTTCGAGCGCGAATACCGCAGCAGGCTCAAGCTGTACCTGGAGAACCAGCTCGCCGAGCTCAACGTCTCGGCCGAGGGCAGCGGCGGGTTCCCGGTCATGTCCGGTGGTCCGCAGGGTCAGGCTCCCGCCATGTCGCACGCCGTGCAGGGTGGCCAGCAGCCTCTTCCCGGCAGCCCCAACCCGTTCGGCGGCGAGGCTCCGCAGGGCGCCTTCCCCGGCGGTGACGGTCCGCACAACGACCGCCGGTAAAGTTACAGGTTTTCTAGGACCTGTCACTCGAAAGAGCCCTCTGTGATCCTTATCAGTGCTGGTTTGGTGCTCGCGGCGGTCGTGCTGCTGATCGCGGGCTTCGTACTGGCGAAGCCGTTCCTGATCATGTGGTCCATCGTGGTCAGCGTGCTGTCCGCGCTGTTCCTGGTGATCGGGGCCTTCCTGCGGCGACACGAGCTCTTCCCCGGTGGTGGGCAGGCCGCTCCGCCGGCCACCCCTCCGGCAGGGCTTCTGCCGCCCGGCTTGCCGTACAACCAGACCGGTCCCGTGGCTCACCAGCCACCCCCTCAGCAAACGCGTCCGCAACCGCCGCAGCGGACGGTGACCGTTCCGGCCGCCGCCCCGCGCCGCCCCCCGGCAGGTGGCCTCGCGCCGGACGCGCTCGTGCTGGTGATCCCCGGACGCAAGCGTTACCACATGGCCGGCTGCCGTCAGCTGGCCGGGCGGGAGCACGAGGAGCTCACTCACGAGGAGGCACGTGAGGAGGGCTTCACGCCCTGCACGACGTGCCTGCCAGACGCAGCGCTCGGTGGACGGCAGCTGCCGCCTGCCGCCGACCCCGAGCCCGCTGCACCCCCCTCCGCGTTCGCCGCGGAGAGCCGGGCCGAGACCTCCGCGGAGACTCGCGACCTGCGTCCGCCGGTCGCTCCGCCGAAGCCCGACACGACGGCTTCCACCCCCAGCCCGGAGCCCGCCGCCCACGAGGACGGCGCAGCCGGGTGGTTC
>NZ_VCKY01000543.1 GCF_005889735.1 Nonomuraea turkmeniaca | reverse complement strand
CCTTGAGGCTGCGGCTGACGATGGCCCGGCGGCGGCCATGGTAACGAAGGTGGCCGCTGAGGCTGGCCTGGCCCCTGTGGCGGGGGTGGATATTGCCCGTTCCCTGTCACCGTGTCTCCCCGTTCACCCGGTTGTCGGTAATGCCTAGCTTCGCGCCGCGACTTCACGGACCCTTGGCAAATTTGGGGCAAAAGCATACTCATTTATCACCCGTCACGGATGTAGCAGTGCACGGTTACAGTCCGAAATCATTCGAGGTGATCTCGGTTATCTCCCCATCCGCGAAGCGGGCGGTGTCCTAGCTTCTTTGGCATGAATCTCCAGCAGCTCCGCTATGTGGTCGCGACTGCGGAGCACCGCACCATGACCGACGCGGCCAGGTCGCTCTATATCGCGCAGCCTGCGCTGTCCCGCGCGATTCGCGATCTCGAGCGCGAGCTCGGCATGACGCTCTTCGCTCGTTCAGGCCGTGGCGTGGTCGTCACCGCACAGGGCCGCCGGGTGGTCAAGCTGGCAAGGGAGGCACTCGACGCCGTACACGAGATCGAGGGCCTGGCCAACCACGGCGGCGTCACCGAGGCAGAACTGCGCATCGCCTCGACGCCCAGCCTCGAGGCCGGCCTTGCCGGGCGGTTGTTGCCCGCCTACACGGCCGAGCATCCGGGCGTACGCGTCCAGATCGTGCGTTGCGACGGCAGAGAGGGCGTCGTCACCGCGATCCGGGATCAACGAGCCGATCTAGGGCTCACCGATCTCCCCGTGCCCGCCGACCTCGTCACGCACCCGCTCGAACGCCAGGAGATCGTGCTGATCTCCCCACCAGGGCTCGAACTGCCCAATCCGGTGCCGATGGGCAAGTTGCACGGCATGCGCCTGGCGCTGCCGGCCCGCGGCAGCACCCGGCGCAGGGAGCTCGACGCGATGTTCGGCAAGTACGCGGTCACCCCGGTGGTCGTGCTCGAAACCGACGAACGCAACGGCTGGCTCAACGCGGTACGCGCGGGCCAGGCGTCCCTGCTCTGGTACCGCGGCATGGCCGAGCAGGCCAGTCGCGCCGGTCTCGTGGTGCGGTCGCTCGAACCCGCTGTGCGCCGCGTCATCGCCGTGGTGCACGCCCGTCGCCGCCTGCCGCTCATCGCCCAGGACTTCCTGGCCACCGCAGAAAAGGGGACAGCCGCCTGACCACTTTTCGGAACGATCCATGATCCCCCTACGACCCCCTGTCCAACCC
>NZ_VCKY01000542.1 GCF_005889735.1 Nonomuraea turkmeniaca | reverse complement strand
CTCAACCGCAACAGCGGCAAGGCCCTGGACGTCTACAACCTCGCCACCAACGACGGCGCCCGCATCACCCAATGGACCCGCAACAACGGCAACCAGCAACAATGGCAGTTCGTCGACTCCGGCGGCGGCTACTACCGCATCAAGTCCCGCCACTCCGGCAAGGTCCTGGACGTCTCCAACTTCTCCACCGCCAACGGCGGCGCGATCGTGCAATGGTCCGACACCAACGGCACCAACCAGCAGTGGCGGCTGGCCGACAGCTCCGACGGCCACGTACGCTTCATCTCGCGCCACAGCAACAAGGCCCTGGAGGTCCAGGGCGCCTCCACCGCCGACGGCGCCAACATCGTCCAGTACGACGACTGGGGCGGCGCCAACCAGCAATGGCAGCTCGTCAAGGTCGACGGCGGCGGCAACCCCGGTCAATGCGACCTTCCCTCAACGTACCGCTGGACCTCGACCGGCCCGTTGGCGCAGCCGAAGGCGGGCTGGGTCTCGCTCAAGGACTTCACCGTCGCCCCCTACAACGGCAGGCACCTCGTCTACGCCACGACACACGACACGGGCACGAGATGGGGCTCGATGAACTTCAGCCTCTTCACCAACTGGTCCGAAATGGCCACGGCCAGCCAGAACACGATGAACTCCTCGACCGTCGCGCCCACGCTCCTGTACTTCGCCCCCAAGAACATCTGGGTGCTCGCCTACCAGTGGGGCGGGACCGCCTTCTCCTACCGGACCTCCACCGACCCCACCAACCCGAACGGCTGGTCAGCCCAGCAAGTGCTCTCCACCGCGAGCATCTCCGGCTCCGGAACCGGCCCCATCGACCAGACACTCATCGGTGACAGCACGAACATGTACCTGTTCTTCGCCGGCGACAACGGCAAGATCTACCGGGCCAGCATGCCCATCGGCAACTTCCCGGGCAGCTTCGGTACCACAGCCACGGTGATCATGAGCGACACCACCAACAACCTGTTCGAAGCCGTCCAGGTCTACAAACTCCAGGGCCAGAACAAATACCTCATGATCGTCGAAGCGATCGGCTCACAAGGCCGCTACTTCCGCTCCTTCACCGCCACCAGCCTGAACGGTTCGTGGACCCCCCAGGCCGCCACCGAGAGCAACCCCTTCGCCGGCAAGGCCAACAGCGGCGCCACCTGGACCAACGACATCAGCCACGGCGAACTCATCCGCACCAGCGCCGACCAGACCATGACCGTTGACCCCTGCAACCTGCAACTGCTCTACCA
>NZ_VCKY01000541.1 GCF_005889735.1 Nonomuraea turkmeniaca | reverse complement strand
GGCTTGTGGTGCGGGGGGCCAGTAGTGCGGGGGGCTTGTGGTGCGCGGCCCCTGCGGATGCCTCGCCCTCTTCCCAGAATTCGCTCGTCCACAGAATCCCGCTCGGCTCTGCGGCGGACGCCTCAGCCGAAGCATCCTTGCCGCCATGAACCCACGCCCCCTCCCGGTGTCCGGCACCGACACGACCGGCGATGCCATCGCCGCCATTCGCCTGATCGACCGTGCCATCCGGATAACCCGCGCAATCCCGCAGGCCGTCGTCTGCCGGCAGACGGCCGCGTGCATCTGGGGCCTCAACGTCCTGCCCTCCCCGCAGGACGACTGGCCGATCGAGCTGACCGCTCCCAGCCACCTGGCAGTCCCGGACTGCGTCACCTACATCGCACCCTTGCCCGACGAGGACGTCACCGACCACAAGGGCGTCCGCATCACCACGATGGAACGCACAGCCCTCGACTGCGCCCGCTGGTTGCCCCGCATGGAGGGTGTGGCGATCCTCGACCAGTTCGCCCGCAGGGGCGTTGACCTGGAAGCGTTGTGGCACCGCCCGCTCAACACCTGGCGCCTACGTGACACCCTCAGCCTGGCCGATCCCGGAGCCGCCTCTCCCAGGGAGAGCTGGCTCCGCGTCATCCTCGTGGAGGGCGGCCTCCCCAGACCCGCGACCCAGATCAGAGTCGACCTGGACGACGACAGGTACGCCTATCTCGACCTGGGCTGGGAGGACTTCAAGGTCGCGGTCGAATACGACGGCCAGGAACACCACACCTCGACCACCGACCAGCAACATGACACCGACCGCCGCGAGGAGCTACGCCGACGGGGCTGGCGGGTGATCGCCGTCCGGAGAGACGTCATCCCCGGCCAGATAGCCGACCTCCTCCATCACGTGGCCGATGCCTTGATCGAGCGCGACTGGCAACCCGGCCCAGAAGGCATGACCCGCGTCCTCTGCCGCATCCGCGCGGCCCGCCGCCGATCCCGCTTCAGCCCGGCCAGACGTTGGTGACGGCTGGTTTGTTGATATGAGCCATGGGTTGGCAACCCGGTTCGCCGGGGCGCCATCCGCGTCCTCCCGACGCCTCCGCGAGCCCGACGCCGATCCGTCCCTCTTCAGGTCGGGCAGCCGTTGGCGATGGGTGGCCCTTTAAGGAGCGTGGCTGGTGACCCGGCCTGGGATGGTGCTACCCGTGTCCTCGAAGCCCGTCGCCAACTTCCTGGTTCGTGCCGGATGTCAGCCGACGGTGACGGGTAGCTCCTTGATGCCGTTGATGAAGTTCGAGCGCAGCCGGCGGGCTGGGCC
>NZ_VCKY01000540.1 GCF_005889735.1 Nonomuraea turkmeniaca | reverse complement strand
TTTGACGACCCGCGATGCTTGCTCACGTTGCGAGGTTGTCTGGCGTGCGTGTAGTCAGTCCGCCGCGAGCCCTCGGAAGGACATCTGTTGGCAGCCTCGCGCAACGCCTCCGCCGTACCCGCTGGTCCCCGTCGCGTCTCTTTTTCGCGTATCCAGGAGCCTCTGGAAGTTCCTGACCTTCTCGCTCTGCAGACCGAGTCTTTCGATTGGCTGCTCGGAAACGAGAAGTGGAAGGCCCGGGTAGAGGCGGCTCGCCAGGCCGGGCGCAGGGACGTCCCGACCCAGTCGGGTCTCGAAGAGATCTTCGAAGAGATCAGTCCCATCGAGGACTTCTCGGGGACCATGTCCTTGTCGTTCCGCGATCACCGGTTCGAGCCGCCCAAGTACTCAGTCGATGAGTGCAAAGACAAGGACATGACCTTCTCCGCCCCGATGTTCGTGACGGCGGAGTTCATCAATAACACCACTGGTGAGATCAAGAGCCAGACGGTGTTCATGGGGGATTTCCCGCTCATGACGCCGAAGGGCACCTTCATCATCAACGGCACCGAGCGTGTCGTGGTCTCGCAGCTGGTCCGTTCGCCTGGCGTCTATTTCGAACGTGATGTCGACAAGACGTCGGACAAGGATCTGTACGGCTGCAAGGTCATCCCGTCGCGGGGTGCCTGGCTCGAGTTCGAGATCGACAAGCGTGACAGTGTCGGTGTGCGCATCGACCGTAAGCGCAAGCAGGCCGTCACCGTGCTTCTCAAGGCACTGGGCTGGACCAACGATCAGATTCTCGAGCGGTTCGGCCAGTACGAGTCGATGCGGGCCACTCTGGAGAAGGACCACACGGCCGGCCAGGATGACGCTCTGCTCGACATCTATCGCAAGCTGCGGCCGGGTGAGCCGCCGACCAAGGAGTCGGCGCAGACCCTGCTGGAGAACCTCTATTTCAACCCCAAGCGGTACGACCTGGCCAAGGTGGGTCGCTACAAGATCAACAAGAAGCTGGGCGTCGACTCGGAGATCACTCAGGGCACCCTGACCGAGGACGACATCGTCGCGATGGTCGAGTACCTGGTGCGGCTGCACGCCGGTGCGGAGTCGGTGCCGGGCCTGAACCGCGAGGTCATCGTGGAGGTCGATGACATCGACCACTTCGGCAACCGGCGGGTGCGCAGCGTCGGCGAGCTGATCCAGAACCAGGTCCGCCTGGGCCTGGCCCGCATGGAGCGCGTCGTCCGCGAGCGCATGACCACGCAGGACGTCGAGGCGATCACCCCGCAGACCCTGATCAACATCCGCCCGGTCGTGGCGTC
>NZ_VCKY01000539.1 GCF_005889735.1 Nonomuraea turkmeniaca | reverse complement strand
GCTCCCGCCGGGGCGGCATGTGCTCCCGCACCTGCTCCTTCCACGCCCGGTACCGCTCGGCCAGCGTCCGCCAGGTCTCCTCGTCCTCGAGCTCGACGATCCGGACGAACCTGGTCAAGCCCACCTGCGAGTGCACGATGAACACCAACGCCGCCAGGCCCGGCACGACGATCCCCGTGAAGAGCGCCGCCTCCACGGCCGGCGCGATTCCCAGCAGCCGTTCACCGGTCACCGCGTACGCGATGACGCTGCCCGCGTTCCAGGCCACCGCCGCCGCCAGCGCGAGCGCGCCCACCAGCACCAGGTAGTCGGAGGCGGGGAAGAGCCGGACGAGCCGCCCCCGTACCGCGACGTAGACGAGGACCGTCGCCGACGCCGCGAACACCGCCGTCACCGTCCACAACCACATCACGGCGGTCCCGCCCAGCACGGGGTCCGGCGGCGCGAGGAAGGCCAGCGCCCGCACCATCACCGGCGTCCCGTCGTCGTACGTCCGCCGCGTCAGCACGGGGTGGCGCGAGGTCACGGCCACGCAGAAGTACGTCAGCGCGAGCGCCGCCCCCGCCACGAGCAGGCACCACCGCCGGTCGGGCCGCACCGGATCCGGCGGCGCCGGCTCTCGCTCCTTCCCCGGGAGCACGATCTGCAGCCCGGTGCCGGCCAGCGCCAGCAGCAGCGGTGGCACCGCGATCTGCGCGGGCTCGGCGACCAGCGCCGCCCCGATGTCGCGGGCGTACTCCACCGCCCAGGCCATGTTCAGAGGGGCGGCGAGGAGCGGCTCGCGCATACCGCGGTCGATCGCGACCACGGCCGCGTACACGATCGGCGCCGCGCACAGCGCGATCCACGCCAGGACGAACGCCCGCCCCGGCCGGCCCTCCACGGGTAATCGCCGCCGCAGCGCCCCCTCCAGATAGCTCGCCACGACGGCCGCCAGCACCACGGCCACCTGGTCGAAGTAGCCGAGCGAGAGCGGCAGCCAGGCCAGCAGCGGCTCCCGGTCCCCGATGAGAACGCTCCAAACCAGCGCCCAGCCGAGCACCAGGCCCGGCAGCACCCACCGGCGCGGCCGGAACGTCCGCTTCTTCGGCTCCGGGGGAGCGTCGGGTAAGGACCGCGTCGCGGCCAGCGCCGCGAGCGCCGCCACCAGCGCCGTCGCCATCCCCCAGGAGGCCGCGTACGGCGCGTGGTCGAGGAACTCCGACCCCCCTGACCCGAGCGCCGCCGCCCACGCCAGCACCGCGATCACCCCGGCGGGCCCGCCCGCCAGGCACCAGCCTGTCTCTTATACCCATCT
>NZ_VCKY01000538.1 GCF_005889735.1 Nonomuraea turkmeniaca | reverse complement strand
GGCTCGTTCCTGGCCTGCGTGGCGCTGGTCTGCGCGGCGCTCTACCTGGAGAACGCCTGCCGCATCCCGAAGGACCCGGAGAACCAGCCGCCGAGCTGCTGCGCTGGCTCGCCAAGGACCCGGAGACGGGAGCCGTCGGCGCCCGCCATGACCTCGGAGATCCGCACCATGCCCGAGCGCACGACGGAACGGCCGGCCCCGTCCCCCACGCGGACCACCAAGAAGCCGGCCACGAGCGCCAGGATCAGCATCCTCGAGATCGAGCTGTCCGCCGGCCCCGGCCAGTCCGAGGCGCAGGGCTGCACAATGCCGCCGGTGCACTTCCAGACCCAGGTGGAATCGTCCAAATCCGAGGTGTGGGTCTCCTACGTCTGGGAGGTGGACGGCAAGGCCATCGTGAAGAACCGGTCGTGGGTGTCCGAGGGCGGGTACACGGCGTTCGTGACCTCCGGCCAGTACATGCTGAAGGCCGGTAGCCACCGGGTCACCCTGCGGATCACCTCGCCGTCCGCGACGAGCAAGAGCCTGTCGTTCAACGTGTGCGCGATCGAGACCTACTGATGCCGGACTCCATCGGCCCGTACCAGGTGATCAGGCAGCTCGGCGAGGGCGGTCAGGGGATGGTCTACCTGGCCGCCGCCCCCGACGGCACGCGGGTGGCGGTCAAGGTGCTGCGCGAGGGCGTACGCGGGGACGGGCGCTTCGCCAAGGAGATCACGGCCGCGCGGCGGGTGGAGCCGTTCTGCATCGCGCAGGTGCTGGACGCGTCGCTGGGCGGGCGGCCGTACATCGTGACCGAGTACGTCGAGGGGCCGTCGCTGCGTGAGGCGGGCCGCCACACCGGGGCCGACCTGCAGCGGCTGGCCGTCGCCACCGCCACCGCGCTCGTCGCCATCCACCGCGCCGGCGTCGTGCACCGGGACTTCAAGCCCGCGAACGTGCTGCTCGGGCGGGACGGGCCACGCGTCATCGACTTCGGCATCGCCCGCGCCATGGACGACGGGGTGACACGGACCAGCAGCGTCGTGGGGACGCCTGCGTACATGGCGCCCGAGCAGTTCGCGGGGGCCGCCGTCGGGCCGGCCGCGGACGTGTTCGCCTGGGCGTCCGTCATGGTGTACGCCGCCACCGGCGCCCCGCCGTTCGGCAACGACTCCCTGCCGGCGGTGCTCCGGCGGATCCAGTACGAGGAACCGCGGCTCGACGGCGTGCCGGAGCCGCTGCGGTCGATCGTGTACGCCTGCCTGGCCAAGGACCCGCACGCCCGCCCGGCCATGCACGACGTGCTCTTCCGCCTCATCGGCGGCCAACCCTCCACGGCGCCCCCCAGCCCGCCCTCCGCCCAGGCGCGACCCGCCTTCCCCGC
>NZ_VCKY01000537.1 GCF_005889735.1 Nonomuraea turkmeniaca | reverse complement strand
GGTTATGGGCGGGTACGGGGGCTCACGGTCTTGGACGGGTCCCGCTCGACGACCGGGCCGAGCACGTCGTCGATCTGCTTCAGCACGTCCGCGTCCAGCTTCACGCCCGACGCCTTCACGTTGTCGCGCACCTGCTCGGGTCGGCTGGCGCCGACGATGGCGCTGGAGACGTTGGGGTTCTGCAGCACCCAGGCGATCGCCAGCTGGGCCATGCTCAACCCCAGGTCGGCGGCGATCGGCTTGAGCTCCTGTACGCGGGACAACACGTCGTCGTTCATGAACCGCGCGATCATGGCGCTGCCGCCCGCGTCGGTGGCCCGCGAGCCCTCCGGCGGCTGCTGCCCGGGCACGTACTTGCCGGTCAGCACCCCCTGAGCGATGGGGGACCAGACGATCTGGCCGATGCCCTCCTTCTCGCTCAGCGGCACGACCTCGGCCTCGATGATCCGCCACAACATCGAGTACTGAGGCTGGCTGGAGACGATCCGGTCGAAACCCATCTCGTCGGCGATCTTCAACGCCTGGGCGATCTGGTCGGCCGTCCACTCGCTGACGCCGATGTAGAGGACCTTGCCCTGGCGCACGAGGTCGTCGAACGTCTTGAGCGTCTCCTCCAGGGGCGTCTCATAGTCGAAACGGTGCGCCTGGTACAGGTCGACATAGTCCGTCTGCAGGCGGCGCAGCGAGCCGTTGATCGACTCGGTGATGTGCTTGCGCGACAGGCCGCGGTCGTTCTGGCCGGGGCCCGTCGGCCAGTAGACCTTGGTGAAGATCTCCAGCGACTCCCTGCGCACGCCCTTCAGTGCCCGGCCGAGCACCTCCTCGGCCTTCGTCCCGGCGTAGACGTCCGCAGTGTCGAACGTGGTGATGCCTTCGTCGAGCGCCGCCTGAACGCACTGCTTGGCGGCGTCCTCCTCGACCTGAGAACCATGGGTGAGCCAGTTTCCGTAGCTGATTTCGCTGACCTTGAGACCACTGCGACCGAGGTGTCGGAATTCCATGGGTCCGACCTTAGTCCTGGCACATGGAGTGATCTGTTTCGGGATAGGGTGCGCGACGTGCTGAAGCTCGTACGGCTGGCGCTGACGGCGGCGATCCTGACCGCGATAGCGATACGCCTGCGCCGGCGCGCGCATGTGCCCGATCAGCGGCCTGAGCCGCCGGCGGCGCGGCCAGGCAGGAGCCCGCGGATGGGCCTGGTGTGGGCCGCCATCGCGGCGATCGTGGCGGTGACGCTCGCGGCCGCGCTGATTCCCACAGAGGCGGAGCATGCGTCCGCGGCGGCATGGCAGGCGTATCAGGCTGAGCAGGCGGCGCTCACGGCCCGGCTGGCGCTCCCGGGCGAGTTGGAGCGGATGGCCACGCCCGCCCCCACCGGCC
>NZ_VCKY01000536.1 GCF_005889735.1 Nonomuraea turkmeniaca | reverse complement strand
TACTCCAGTGACACTTCGCGATCTTGAGGGATCGGGTCACATGGCGACGGCCACCGCGTGATCATTCGGAGTTTGTGAAGACAACCAAAGATCGTGCGGTGGCCGCGAGCCACAGCGTAGACCCTGACGGCTGGATGGTCATCTTCAACGAGATGATGGCCCGGATCGCCGGTCGGTTCGGCCGTGTTGAACCGCGTCGTACCGCTGGCGCTTACGTGCGCGGGCTGCTGGCCGACATCGACCGCAAGAACTGCTGGAATCTGGCCGAGCACGCCGGGCTGATCGGTCCGCAGGCCCTGCAGCGGCTGCTGCGCAGCGCTCGCTGGGACGCCGACGGCGTACGTGATGACGTTCGGTCCTTTGCCGTCGACCGGCTCGGCCCCGATGGCGTCCTGATCGTGGATGAGACCGGCTTCGTCAAGAAGGGCACCGGTTCGGCCGGGGTGCAGCGCCAATACAGCGGCACGGCGGGCCGGATCGAGAACTGCCAGATCGGGGTGTTTTTGGCCTACGCCACCCCGGCCGGGCGGGCGCTGCTGGATCGGCGGCTCTACCTGCCCGAGCACACATGGCTGGCTGATATCGGCCGGTGCCGCTCGGCCGGCGTCCCGGACGGGACCGGCTTCGCCACCAAGCCCGCCCTGGCCACCCAGATGGTGCTGGCCGCGCTGGACGCGGGTGTGCGCGCCTCCTGGGTGGCTGGGGATGAGGTCTACGGTCAAGACCCGCGCCTGCGCGCCGCCCTGGAGGAGCGCAGGCTGGGCTACGTGCTGGCCATCGCCGGCAACCGGCGCGTCGAGCTGGAGGGCACCCAGGTCAGCGCGGCCGAGGTCGCAGCAAGGGTGGCCGACCGGCACTGGCACCGCTACCGCGCCGGTCAGGGCGCCAAGGGCCCGCGCTGGTATGCCTGGGCCTGGGCGCGCATCGACGAAAGCGTGGCCCAGGGGCATCGGTGGTTGCTGATCCGGCGCAACCTGACCACCGGCGAGCTGGCGTTCTACCGCTGCTATGCGCCCACCCGGCAGCCGCTGATGGCCCTGGTCAAGATCGCCGGAACCCGATGGGCGGTAGAGGAGTCCTTCCAAGCCGCCAAGGGCCAGGTCGGGCTGGACCACTACCAGGTCCGCGGCTGGACGGCATGGCACCGGCACATCACCCTGGCCATGCTCGCCCTGGCTCTCCTGGCCGCCATCGCCGCCGCCCAGCCACCCGGCACCAACGACGACCGCATCCCCCTGACACTGCCCGAAATCCGGCGGCTGCTCGCCGCGCTCATCCTGGGCACAACTCACACGATCACGGACATCCTGCGCTGGTCAGACTGGCGCCGCCGCCACCAGGCCACAGCCCGGCATTGCCACTACCAGCGCAGATCCGCACCATGATCGCGAAGTGTCACTGGAGTAC
>NZ_VCKY01000053.1 GCF_005889735.1 Nonomuraea turkmeniaca | reverse complement strand
GGGCATGAGGAGCTGGTGGCGGCCGGGGGGACGTACGCGGCTCTGTGGCGGTCGTGGCATGGGGATCGCGCAGGTTCGGCTCATTGAGAAACCGGCTCTGGCGTGCCGTCGGGCGTTGGCTCCTACCAGGTGGGCCTGACGGCCGGCCGCACGGGCGGGACCTGCGCCAGCGGCACACTGCGGCGTGGCAGCGCGGGCGGCGCGTCCGAGGGACGGAACGGGCACACCGCTTCCAGCCACGGCAGTAGCCGCTTGGCGCGTTCACTCCTCCGCCCCTCCGGTCAGCTCACGCTTGCGGCGCAGCAGCGCGGCTCGGCGGGCATGGGCCCGTACGACCAGCACCAGCGCCACCCCGGCGAAGAGCCCTCCGGCCACCAGCACGAGCCCCAGCCCGGCGCCACGCTGGACGGCGACGACGGCCAGGACCGCGGTCGTGACGGTGGAGGCCACCAGGCCGATCCAGCCCGCGATCACCCGATCGGTCGCGAACAGCGGCACCCGGCGCGTCACCAGCCACCCGCCGTAGCCGGCCCACGTCAGGCAGAACACTGTGAACAGCGCGAACGCCAGATGAGTACGGCCCGGCAGCGGCCCCGGCTCACTCCCCCACAGCGCGGCCACGAACACCGCACCGGCAAGCCCCACCACCAGCGCCGCCACCGCCCGCACCCGCCTTCCCGGCGACAGCGACGACTCCAGCCGGTCGATCATCTCCTCAGCCGACAGGCGCGGCTCTTCTTCGGTCATGGCCGGTATCCCTTCTCCTCCAGATGCTGACGCAGCAGACGACGGGCTCGGTTGAGCCTGGACTTGACCGTGCCGACGGGGACCTGGCAGATCTGCGCACAGTCCTCCACCGACAGGTCCTCCAGGTAGAACAGGACGAGGATCTCCCGCTCCAGCACCGGCAGGCCCGACAGGGCGCTCACCAGGTCGGCACGATCCACCATGGCCTCGACCGGGTCGTCGACAGCGAGATCGCCCAGCTCGGCCGTTTCCTCGGCGTACTCGCTGCGCAGCCGGTCCGTCACCGACCGGCGGGCGATCGTGAACAGCCAGGGCGCGAACCGGCCGGGCTCCCGCAGCCGCGGCAGCCCACGGATCACGGCCAGCCAGATCTCCTGGGTGACGTCGTCAGCCCGCCCGGCATCCAGCATGCGCCGCACGTACGTCCACACCGGCGCCTGCCAGCGCGCCACCAGCTCGGCCACGGCCGCGCGCTCACCCAGTTGGGCCCGCACCACCAGCAGCTCATCGGTCATCTCGTCCTCCTGTCACCCTGCACAGTCGGAGAACAAACCGATCAGGTTCACGCACAGCCCAGGCCGCCCAGTTATGGTCATATTGACGATAAACCGGCGCGCACCTGGTTCTGTTCACTCAGATGTTCCTCACCGGCTGTCCCGTGGAGGATCCGGCGCTCCGCTCCCCCTCGCGGACGCCTCGATCGCCACGCTGGAGCAGGTGGCCGCCCGACTTCGGCCGGGACCGCCGCCTGCCCATCACCAACCGCCGGCGCGACACCACCTAGAGTCCTGCGCCTGAAATTCGCCATGGGCTCGTGTGCTGACGTATGTGGCGCATCCGGACCGCCCGCGGCGGAGATCCACCTGACCGGAGCCCGGGCCGTTCATGCCGCACTCCCCCGCCCGGGGCACGTCTCCTCGCTTGCCAGGGGCACCATCAACGCTTGCCGCAGACCCTACTAGGGCACGTTCGAGACGATCTCGCAGCGGGCTGCGATGTCGACGCCCGCCTCCCCATCGCAGTCGTCCGGGGCATCGGGGCCGCCATCGAGGTAGTCGTTGTGAGGGCCTGCCCTGAGCGTGTCAATACCGTCGCCACCGTCGAGGAGGTCGTTGCCGCCTGCCGTCCCGACGGTCATGGTGACGTTGAAGTCGGTGTTGTCGCCGAACAGTGAATCGTTGCCCGCACGGCCGGAGATCACATCCCGGCCGGCGCTGGTGACGGTGGCATCCACAACGGCGCTGTCGCCGACGAGAAAATCATCCGCGCTACCGCCGATGATCCGGTCATTGCCCGAGCCGATCGCCCTCCCGCCTGCGGGGTCATTGATGTTGTGGTCCCCGATCGCCGCGAAGCCGCCGTCAGCGCCCACGTCCAGGAGGTCGTCCCCGCCGTTTCCGCTCGCGTTCTGGGCAGCGTTACTGTCACCGATCAGGAGTTCGAGGCCAGGCCCACCCAAGATGATGTCGTCCCCGGCGCCCGCGGCGTCGCCGACAGTTGAGCCGGAGTCGCCTACCAGGTGTTCATCCCCGGTGCCGCTGTCGGCGCCGCCGTCCAAACGGTCCCTACCGCCACCGGATGCGCTGCGCCCCCGGCTGTCGCCCGTCATGAGGTCATTGCCGTCGCCACCGTACAGGCCGTCGTTCCCACCGCCCGTGGCGGTGCCGTTGGGGGCGTAGCTGTCGCCGTTCATGAGGTCGTTGCCGTCGCCGCCCACCAGGCGGTCGTTGCCGCTACCGGAGGCGTTCCCGGCCGAACGGAACATGTCGCCGTGCACGCCGTCATCGCCGATACCGCCGTCGAGCTGGTCGTTGCCCAGTCCGCCGGCGAGAATGTCGTCTCCGGCCATGCCGCAGATCAGGTCGTTGCCCAGCTGCCCGTCGATGACATCCGCACCCGCGGTTCCGACGATCACATCCGGGCCCGGGGTTCCGCTGGTGGGCGTGTTGGGTGCCGCGATGATCGTGGCCGGCACGCCGAAGCATGTCGGCGGCTGCACCCTGGCGGCGGCCATCCCGGAACAAGCGATCATCGCCGTTGTGAGGACGCTGACCAACCCGGCTGCGGCGATCGACCTGGGCAGGCGCCCCGATCCGGCGGATCCCGCCGCCTTCGAATGGTTTGCGACGTATGTGTGGTGTTGCGCGGTCGTTGCCTCATATCCTTCTGTCACAATTAGCAGTCTTAACATCACTAAACGGATACGAAGTCGCGCCACACCGTCGATCGTTTTGCAGTGGATCACGGATCCATCGCCTGGTCTCCGTTGATCGGTCTGGTGTTGTCCGTCAGCGATCCAGCCCCGGACAGCCTGCTCCACACCTGCGCGTTAACCGGCTCTGGTTCAGCACACGTACTGGCCGGCGTACTCCTCAGAGGGTGCGATGGGGGTGATGACGTCGATCAGGACGCCGTTGGGGTCGGCCACGACGAAGTGCCGCTGCCCGAAGTCCTCGCTGCGCAGCTCGAGCTCGGGTCGCAGCCCTTCCCCCGCGACGAGCCGTTCCCACTCGGCATCCACGTCCTCCACCTCGAAGTTGAGCAGCAACCCCTGCACAGGAGCGCGATATCCCTCGGGCAGCGTCGGGTGCCGGTAGTCGAGGAGCGCGAGCTCGTACGACAGCGGCCCCGGCCGCCGCAGGGTTTGGACTGCTCGTCATATTCGCTATGAAAACCTAGGTGTCTGCACTGATCTCATGGTGGCGCTCGTTCGGGTTGGCGGTGACGGCCAGGCCTCGGGGGCAGGATCACTTTGCCAGGCCAGTGCGCGTCAGTGAGACGCCCCGCCGATCTGGTTGCCTCGTGAGAACCCCGAGCCTTGCACGCCCGCGACGTAACGGGCCGGTTCTGGCCAGGCAGGTAAGGGCGAGGCGGGCATCAAATCGTTCACATGTTCTACCCGGCAGGGCCAAGTGTTGGTAGTCTTTTGGTCACTGACCGTGAAAGCCGGAGCCGGGGCGGGGGTGGATGCATGAGCAAGCTCACCGCGACGGCGACCTGCACTGCCCATGGCGCGATCGTGGAGCAGACAGGTCAGGTCGTCCCGCAGCCGCTGCTGGCCCAGCGGGTGGCCTGGCTGACCGGTCTGGCGCGGGACCTGACGGCCGAGATCGTGGCCGGCCGGTGGAGTGCGGCGGATCTGGACGCGCTGGCGTGCGGGGTGGGGCTGGACGGGCGGGCGTTGCCGGCCAAGGGCTGGATGGCCCTGCGGAGGCTGGGCTGGAGTGTAACCCCGGCCCCGGGCGTGCATGTCTGCGATCGGGTGCTGCGCTGCGCCCAAGAGCAGGCTGCCCGCCTGTTGCGGCTGGCTTTGCACCGCCGCGAGCTGGTGGCGGCGATCCTGGCGGCCTGGCCGCGCGATGCGGGCAGGCGCACCGACGCCGAATGGGCGGCGTTGCGGGCGGTGTTGCCGGATGGGGTGGGCGCGGCGGAGATCCGCAATCGCAGCCGGCAGATCCGCGCCTACCGCGATGCGCAGGACGGCGTGCTGCCGGTGGATCTGACCGAGCTGGAGGGGCCTCCGGCGTGTGCGGCGCAGATCGTGCTGGCCGCGGCCGACCGGCAACTGGCCACCCTGGAGCGCACCGGCGAGCACTGCGCCCGGCTGCGGGTGAAGCTGCCCCTGACCGCCTGCCCCGCCTCCGCCAGGGACTGGGCCTGGCACCTGCTGCCGATCGCCCTGCCGCCGACCGTGGCGCCGGAGGCGAAACTGTGCGCCCCCACCCTGCGCGTGCGCCACGGCCGGGTGCGCGTCGATCTGCCGTCCAGACGCCGATCGGCAACTCGCCGACCTGCGCAAGCTCCTCGATGACCCGGAGGTGCGGACGGTTCGGCTGGCCGACGTCGCATTCGACCTCGGCGAGATCGGGTACGGGTAGCGGTCTTCGGCGGGCTCAGCGGCGATCCGCGCCCTGTTCAGCGCCATCGGGGTCACAGAGGCGCGATCGTCGCCTGGCACCGCCCCCTCTCCCGGACGATAGCCTCATGTTTGTGGCAGACCTTGCGTGAAACGGCGGCTGGGAGGTGTGGTCGGGTCGCTCCTTTTGTGGGATCCCCACAACGCAGCAGCCCAGCCATGAGCGATGCGGACATTGGTGTATCTGCCGGCAATCGAGCAGGGTTGAAATAGGTGCAGGCGACGCTCCGGAACCCGGACGTCGCCTTCTGCGCGTAGGTATTGGGAGGCTCAGCCGGTGTTCAGTCGTGTCGCCATCGTCAACCGTGGAGAGGCCGCGATGCGGCTCATCCATGCCGTCCGAGATCTTTCGGCGGAGACCGGGGCGCGGATCGAGACGGTCGCCCTCTACACAGACGCCGACCGCAACGCGACCTTCGTCCGAGAAGCGGACATCGCCTACTCGCTGGGCCCCGCCTCGGCCCGGCCGTACCTCGACCACGCCGTCCTGGAGCAGGCGCTGACGGAGACCGGGGCCGACGCCGCGTGGGTCGGCTGGGGGTTCGTCGCCGAGGACCCGGCGTTCGCCGAGTTGTGCGAGAAGATCGGCGTCACCTTCGTCGGGCCGAGCGCGGAGGCGATGCGCAAGCTCGGCGACAAGATCGGCGCCAAGCTCATCGCCGAGGAGGTCGGCGTCCCGGTCGCGCCGTGGAGTCGCGGCGAGGTCGCGACCCTTGAGGACGCGTTGCGCGCCGGAGACGAGATCGGCTACCCACTGATGCTCAAGGCGACCGCGGGCGGCGGCGGGCGTGGCATCCGCATGGTCGCTTCGAAGGAGGGCCTGACCGACGCCTACGAGCGCACCAGCCTGGAGGCGCTGCGCGCGTTCGGCTCCGGCGTGGTCTTCCTCGAGCGCCTGGTCACCGGCGCCCGGCACGTCGAGGTCCAGGTCATCGCCGACGGGCAGGGCACCGCGTGGGCGCTGGGCGTCCGGGACTGCTCGGTGCAGCGGCGCAACCAGAAGATCATCGAGGAGTCCGCCTCGCCGGTCCTGTCGATCGAGCAGACCGCCGAGCTGAAGGCGTCGGCCGAGCGGCTCGCCGTGGCCGTCGGCTACCGCGGCGCCTGCACCGTCGAGTTCCTCTACCACCCAGGCGAGAAGCTGTTCGCCTTCCTCGAGGTCAACACGCGGCTGCAGGTCGAGCACCCGATCACCGAGATCACTACCGGCACCGACCTGGTCCGGCTGCAGTTGCACGTGGCGAACGGCGGGAAGCTGGAAGGCCCCCTGCCGGGCGAGGCCGGCCACGCCGTCGAAGCCCGGCTCAACGCCGAGGACCCCGACCGTGACTTCGCGCCCGCCCCGGGCCGCATCGCCCGCCTGGTGCTGCCCACCGGGCCCGGCATCCGCGTGGACACCGGCGTCAGCGAGGGCGACATCATCCCGGCCGACTTCGACTCGATGATCGCGAAGATCATCGCCTATGGTCGTGACCGCGCGCAGGCGCTCGGCCGGCTGCGCCGCGCGATGGCCGAGACCACAGTGATCATCGAGGGCGGCGCCACCAACAAGAGCTTCGTGCTCGACCTGCTCGACCAGCGCGAGGTGATCGACGCGAGCGCCGACACCGGCTGGATCGACCGTGTACGCGCCGCGGGCCGCCTGGTCAACCACCGGCACTCCGCGATCGCCCTGGCCGCCGCCGCGATCGAGGCCTACCAGGACGAGGAAGAAATCAGCATCCAGCGGCTGCTGTCCACCGCGCACGGCGGGCGCCCGCAAGTGCAGCACGACTCGGGCCGCCCACTGGACCTCAAGCTCCGCGGCGTCGGCTACCGGGTGAGCGTGGCGCGGGTCGGGCACAGACGGTTCCGCGTCGGCATCTCCGCAGGCGGTGACGTGCACTCGGCGGACGTCGAGGTCGAGCGGTTCGACGCGCACAGCGGCCAGATCGTGGTCAACGGCCGCCGCTTCCGGCTGGTGTCGGCCACGCACGGGCCCATCCACCTGGTCGAGGTCGACGGCGTGACGCACCGGATCAGCCGCGACGAGGGTGGTGTCGTCCGCTCTCCCGCACCCGCGCTGGTGGTCGCGACACCCCTGTCAGTCGGTGACGAGGTCGAGTCGGGCGTGCCGATCCTGGTGCTGGAGAGCATGAAGATGGAGACGGTGCTGCGCGCGCCGTTCCGCGCCCGCGTCCGTGAGTGCCCGGTGTCGGTGGGCAGCCAGGTGGAGACCGGGGCGCCGCTGATGCGGCTGGAGCCGCTGCCCGACGAGGGGGCCGACGAGGCGGACTCGCCCGCCGGAACGGTCGAGATCGTGCTGCCCGCGGAGCCCGCGGGGGGATCCGCGGCCGAGCGCGTCGAACGCGGCCTGCAGGACCTGCGCAGCCCGCTGCTCGGCTTCGACGCCGACCCGCACGACCGCGAGCGGGTGCTGCCGGCCTACCTGGCCGCACGCGCCGAGCTGAGCGAGCCGCCGATCGAGGGCGAGCTGGACCTGCTCACCGTGTTCGCCGACCTGTCCGAGCTGAGCCGCAACAAGCCGGGCGATGAGCTCGACGTGGAGCCGGACAGCCAGGTGCACAGCCCGCGCGAGTTCTTCCACAGCTACCTGCAGAGCCTCGACGTCGAGCGCGCCGGCGTTGCAGAAAGTTTCCAGGCCAAGCTCGGCAAGGTCCTCGCCCACCACGGCATCGCCGGCCTCGACCGCACGCCGGAGCTGGAGGCCGCGGTCTTCCGGATCTTCCTGGCCCAGCAGCGGATGAGCACCGGCGTCGCGATCGTGTCGCAGCTGCTGCGCCAGTGGCTGGCCGGCGCGCCGCCGCTCGAGCCACTCAGCGAGCGCGCCGGGCTCGCCCTCGAGCACCTCGTCGAGGCCACTCAGGTGCGCTTCCCCACAGTGTCCGACCTGGCCCGCGGCGTGGTGTTCCGCTGGTTCGCCCAGCCGCTGCTGCGCCGCAACCGCGCCAAGGTCTACGCCGCCGTGCGCAACGAGCTGCGTTACCTGGACCGCAACCCGGACGCGCCGGACCGCGCCGAGCGGATCCAGGTCATGGTGGCCTGCGCCGAGCCGCTGGTCCGGCTGATCGGTCAGCGGATCGGGCGGCCCGGCCGCGACCACGCGCCGCTGCTGGAGGTGCTGACCCGCCGCTACTACGGCAACCGCGGGCTCGCCGACGTCACCGCGGTCGACGCCGCCGGCTGCCGGTTCGTCACCGCCGAGCACACCGGCCCGGACGGGGTGACCCGCGTGGTCGCCACCGCCGCCGACATCGCCGCCCTGCCCGACGCCGTCGGCGCGGTCGGCACGTTCGCCGCCGACGCCGCCGACGTCGCCGAGCAAGGGCTGGTCGCCGACCTCTATGTCACGTGGGAGGGCCAGCCGGACGCCGATGCGATGGCGGTGCGGCTCGGCCAGCTCCTCGCCGAGCACGCGCTGCCCGCGGGCGTCCGCCGGATCACCGTCATCGTCGCCGGCACCAGTGGCGCCGTGATACACCACCACTTCACCTTCCGGCCCGACGGAGCTCGTGGCGCGGGCTTGGCAGAGGACCGGCTGATCCGCGGCCTGCACCCGCAGATCGCACAGCGCCTGCAGCTGCAGCGGCTGCGCCATTTCGACCTCACCCGGCTGCCGTCCGCGGACGAGGAGGTCTACCTCTTCAAGGCCGTCGCGAAGAGCAACCCGGCCGACGAGCGGCTCATCGCGATGGGTCAGGTCCGGGACCTGACGCCGCTGCGTGAGGCCGACGGCAGGTTGGTCGCGCTGCCCGCGGTGGAGGACGCGCTCACCGCCGGTCTGGACGCGATCCGCAACATCCAGGCGCAGCGACCCCAGAACAAGCGGTTCGACACCAACCGCATCATGATGTACGTCTGGCCGTCGACCGAGCTGACCACCGACGAGCTGAACGCGCTGGTCCATCGCATCCTGCCGACCACAGCGGGCGCGGGGCTGGAGGAGGTCCAGTTCGTGGCCCGCCAGCGCAACGCCGCCGGCGAGCTGAGCGAGGTCTCCGTACGGATCACCCTCGACCCGGGCAACGGCGCGAGCCTGCACGTCGGCAAGCCGTCGACGGAGCCGGTGCAGCCGCTGGACGACTACCGCCAGAAGGTGCTGCGCGCGGCCCGGCGCGGGAACGTCTACCCGTACGAGCTGACCAGCCTGCTCGCCGGGCCGGAAGGCGGCTTCGTCGAGCACGACCTCGACGACCATGGCGTGCTCGTGCCGGTGGACCGGCCGAAGGGGAAGAACTCCGCGGCGATCGTCGCGGGCGTCGTCACGACGCCGACCGAGCGGCACCCCGAAGGCGTCACCCGCGTGGTCCTGCTCGGCGACCCGACGAAGGCACTGGGCGCGCTGTCGGAGCCGGAGTGCTCGCGGGTGATCGCCGCGCTCGACCTCGCCGAGCGGATGCGGGTCCCCTTGGAGTGGTTCGCGTTGTCGGCGGGCGCGCGGATCTCGATGACCTCGGGCACCGAGAACATGGACTGGGTCGCGGCCGCCCTCAAGCGGATCGTCACGTTCACCCAGGACGGTGGCGAGATCAACATCGTGGTCGCCGGCATCACCGTCGGCGCCCAGCCTTACTGGAACGCCGAAGCGACGATGCTCATGCACACCAAGGGCATCCTGGTGATGACGCCGGACTCGGCGATGGTGCTCACCGGCAAGCAGTCGCTGGACTTCTCCGGTGGGGTGTCGGCCGAGGACAACTTCGGAATTGGCGGCTACGACCGCGTCATGGGGCCGAACGGCCAGGCACAATACTGGGCGCCCAACCTGCCGGCCGCCCGCGACGTGCTGATGGCGCACTACGACCACACCTACGTCGTGCCCGGCGAGACGGCGCCGCGGCCGGCCCGCACCGCCGACCCGGTCGACCGCGACGTCTCCGAGTTCCCGCACGCGATCGCCGGCAGCGACTTCACCACCGTCGGCCAGATCTTCTCGGCCGAGCACAACCCCGACCGCAAGAAGCCGTTCGACATCCGCACGGTGATGCGGGCCCTGTCCGACCAGGACCACCCGGTCCTGGAGCGCTGGGCAGGCATGGCTGACGCGGAGACGTCCGCGGTGCAGGACGTTCACATCGGCGGTTGGCCGGTCTGCCTGATCGGCATCGAGTCGCGGTCGGTGCCGCGGCGCGGCTTCCCACCCACTGACGGGCCGGACACCTACACCGCGGGCACGCTGTTCCCGCGGTCGTCGAAGAAGACCGCACGGGCGATCAACTCGGCGTCCGGCAATCGGCCGCTGGTGGTGCTGGCGAATCTGTCCGGGTTCGATGGCTCTCCGGAGTCGATGCGCAAGCTTCAGCTGGAGTACGGCGCGGAGATCGGCCGGGCGATCGTCAACTTCGACGGGCCGATCGTGTTCTGCGTGATCTCCCGCTACCACGGCGGCGCGTTCGTGGTGTTCTCCAAGGCGCTCAACCCGAACATGACCGTGCTGGCGCTGGAGGGCTCGTTCGCCTCGGTGCTCGGCGGCGCCCCGGCGGCTGCCGTGGTGTTCTCGGGCGAGGTGAACAACCGCACCGCGACCGACCCGAGGGTGACCGAGCTGCAGACACAGGTCTCGGCAGCCAGCGGTGCCGAGCGGGCGGCGCTGCACGTCCAGCTCGCCGAGGTGCAGTCCGCCGTCCGGGCGGAGAAGCTGGGGCAGGTCGCCGCCGAGTTCGACCGGGTGCACAGCATCCAGCGCGCGGTCGAGGTCGGCTCGGTGGACGCGATCATCAGCGCCGCCGAGCTGCGGCCGCGGATCATCGAGGCGATCGAGCGCGCAATGATGCGGCGAACGTCTGCTGGGTCGTGATCAGGCGCGGCAGGCAGGCGGGTGCTGTCGGTATGGGGGGACGGACATCGGAAGATGATGGAGAACCCAGCCGAGTGGCTGTCGTGGACGGAATAGCCGGTGGCGAGGTTCACGACCCGGGGCCGGGACGGCGGGCGAACCATTCACGTGCGTGTCGGCGCGCTACCCGTGGTGGAGGAGGTCGCCGGGCTGGCAGTCCAGCTCGCGGCAGAGCGCGGAGAGCGTGGAGAAGCGGATCGCCCGCGCACGCCCGTTCTTCAGTATCGACAGGTTCACGATCGTCACGCCGACCCGGTCGGCGAGCTCGGTCAGGGTCAGCCCACGCTCGGCCAGCAGCTTCTCCAGGTGGACGGTGATGTGGTGGTCGTCTTCTGGCGGCATCAGACCAGGCCCTGGACGTCGTGGCGAAGCCGGCTGCCCTGGCGGAAGAATTCGGCCAGGGCCAGGACACCGAAGCCGACGATCCATGCCCAGTTGTAATCCTCCGCGGCGTGCAGGGCCGCTCCTTGCAGCGGGGTGCCGGAGACCAGTGCTTGCAGGATCCACTGGTCCACCCCTGGGATCGCCGCGACGCAGAGCAGGAGTATGCCGATCGCGGAGAGCCTTCTCGCGTTCTTCGGCGTGAAGGGATCACCCTCGCGGAAGCTGCGCAACAGCAGCAGGAGGAACACCGCGACGGCGCAGAGCACCAGCATGAGCAGTAGCTCGGGCAGGATCAGAAGGAAGCTCTGCCAAGGGCTCGGCTTGGCGATGGTCAGCGTGGCGTGGAAAGCGGGCTCGACGAGGCTGACCGTGCCCGGCGGGCCGGTGGGCGTGGGCGCCGGATCGTCAGCGGTGGTGGCGGTCGCGTAGGGGTTGACGGAGACGTAACGCGTGTTGGTCCTGGACTCGCTGAAGACGGCGTAGAGGCTGAGCACGAGCCCGATCAGAGCGACACCGAGCCCCAGCCACACGGTCAGTTCGAGGATGCGGATGCTTGCCTGCGGTCTGGCCACGGCCGCTCCCTAGTCAGGATATCGATTTTCGATAACAACGATAAACGATAAGGGGAGAGCGGGCAAGCTTGTCTCGCCGCGGGGCCAAGGCGGGCGCGGGTGGCAGAGCTTCGTGGGATGGTCCACCAAGTCGATCAACGAACTGATCGAAAGCCACTGGGACCGGAGCTGACCGCCGAGGCGGACCGACGCTTCCACCGCCTGCACACCGAGGCGGTGGACACCTGAGGTTCGTCCACGGCACTCACTCCCGCGCAGTGGCTGGAAGGTCCCGGCACCGTTGCACGGTCAGCGGCGATACCTGTACCTGGGAGGCGGCCGAGGGGGATCTTAGTGAACAGGTGGCCGGACTGATCAGGATTCGAGAAGCACTGGTCACCGAGCCGTGGATAACGTGACGGACATGGACATCACCATTCATACGAGCTTCCTTCCGCACGACGACCCGGACGCCGCCCTGGCCTTCTACCGCGACACCCTCGGCTTCGAGGTACGCAGCGACGTCGGACACGGCAAGATGCGCTGGATCACGGTAGGCCCTGCCGACCAGCCCGGCACGTCCATCCTCCTCGCGCCGCCGGCCGCCGACCCCGGCATCACCGAGGACGAGCGCCGCACCATCACCGAGATGATGGCCAAGGGCACCTACGGCTGGATCCTGCTGGCCACCCGGGACCTCGACAGCACCTTCGAGCAACTGCAGGCCGGCGACGCCGAGGTCGTCCAGGAGCCGACGGAGCAGCCGTACGGCGTTCGCGACTGCGCCTTCCGCGATCCCGCGGGCAACCTGGTCCGCATCCAGGAGGTTCGCTGAGCCGTTCAGTAATCGATTTGGCCCTTGGCCGCGGCGGAGAATGCGGCGGCCGGCGCTTCCAGGCCCCTGTCCTCGACTCACCCTCGACGGCGGCCGGGGCGTCCTCTTCGAGGGCACACCAGCTGACCTCGCCCCCACCGGCGAGCACCTCGCTATGTAGCCCAGGTGCTCGCGCATCGATGAAAGGAGTTCTCTCATGTGTCATCCCGCATGGGGGCGCGCACGTACAGAGGCACAGCGCCGGAACGACCTTGCGCGACTGCGCCGCGTCCGTGACCGGATCGACCGGGAGTACGCGCAGCCGCTGAACGTCGAGGCGCTCGCTCACAGCGCGCACATGTCGGCCGGGCACCTCAGCCGGCAGTTCCGGCTCGCCTACGGCGAGTCGCCGTACGCCTATCTGATGACACGTCGCATCGAGCGCGCGATGGCGCTGCTGCGCCGTGGCGACCTCAGCGTCACCGAGGTCTGCTTCGCGGTCGGCTGCTCGTCGCTGGGCACCTTCAGCACCCGCTTCACCGAGCTGGTCGGCATGCCGCCCAGCGCCTACCAGCGCCGCGCCGCGGGCACCGCGGCGGGCATGCCGTCGTGCGTGGCGAAACAGGTGACCAGGCCGGTCAGGAATCGAGAAGCGCCGGTCGCCGAGCTGCAACCAGCGTGACGGACGTCGTCCCTATGGACGGCACCGGCCCATGCTCGGCAGTGATGCCGGATCAGACACCGACCCGGACGGGTTCGGGGTGAGGACGGTCTCCACGAGCTCCAGCGCGCCCCGTTCTGCGTCGGTGAAGTAGTTCGCCCACGACAAGGTGAGTCTCACGTGGCGATGTCGGGGCTCTGCCTCCTGCGTGCTTCGAGCGCGTCCAGAATCAGCTCCAGGCCGTAGCCGAACTCGCGTGTGTGGTCGTAGCCCGGCTGCAGGGCGTGCTCGACGATCATCTCCGTGAGGTACGGCAACTCGTCCGCCGGCAGGTGCTCGAGGATGCCTCCGGCCACTTCCTCGACATCGTCCGGCGTCTTCATCGGCAGGCTCGCCTCCTGGAGGACGTACCCGCTGATGTAGCTGTCGATGAGCGAGACAGCGTGCGCGGCCATGGGCAGCGTGAACCCCGCCTCCCGGAGGACGCCGAGGACGGCGTCGTGGTGGCGTAGCGTCGCCGGTCCCGGGTTGCGACGGGAGTCCATGAGACCGAGAGCCCATACGTGCTGCGACAGGACCGCACGAGCGGAGGAAGCGCGTGCTCGGATCGCGTCCCGCCAATCGCCGCACTCCGCACTGGGCAGCTTGATCGCCGCGAACACCACATCCACCACGCCGTCGAGGATTGCGTCCTTGTTCGGTACGTGGTGGTAGAGCGACATCGCCTCCACGCCCAGTTCCTGCGCCACCCGTCGCATTGTGATCGCCTCCACGCCGCCCCGATCCGCGACCCGGATCGCGGCTTCCAGCACGCGTCCTTTGCTGAGCGGTTGCCGTGGTGGTTTCGGTGGTGATGGCAGTGGCACGACGGCTCCAGAGTACGGGTGGGTTGACAATCTTACATGTGTAAGTCAGCCTTACGGGTGTAAGTGTGTCTGTTTCACGACGCGCCCCTCCGGGCGAGAGGAGATCTCGATGCCGATGCCGAGGTGGTGGGGGCACGTGAACAAGCGCGTGTTCAACCCCCGCGCGATCGCGGGCGGGAAGTGGCCGGTGCTGACTCACGTCGGTCGCATCTCTGGCGCGACGTTCCGCACGCCGCTCGATGCGTACCCTGTCGACGGCGGCTACCTGTTCGTTCTGGTGTACGGATCGGGCTCGGACTGGGTGCAGAACGTCCTCGCGGCCGGCGGTGCGCGGCTCCGGGCCGAGGGGAGGGAGGTGGAACTCGCCGCCCCACGCCTCGTCGGGGAAGATGAGGCGTTCCGGTCCCTCTCCGATGAGGTGGCACGCCCACCGAGGTTGCTCCGCATCACCGAGTTCCTCCGTATGGACCTGGTCGCAGGCTGACGACCGACGTCCAGCGCGGAGCCTCCACCACCGTTACGAACATCGCACTGAGGACAGCATCGACGTCCCGCAGAGTGTCGTTCGCCAAATCTTCGATCCAACGATTTCTGTCCGTTCAGCCGGATCGCGGATCTCGATCGGCGCCATCATGGAAGCCGCCGCGGCTACCGCTGTGGCGGTGAGGAGTCCACACCGCCGGTAGCCGGCCGCGATCGACGTGCCTCTTCGTCGCGGCCGAGCGCCGAGAGGACGACGCCGAGGCCGGCCAGGGAATGGGCGAGACCGGCGCGGTGCCGCTCAGGGGAGGCCGCGGCCAGTTCCCGGCGAATGGTGACCGCCTCTTCCGCCAGGGGCAGCGCTTCGGCCGGCAGGCCGCGTTCGGTCAGGGTCACGCCGAGGTCGGCGAGCACCTCTGCGAGGTCGGCCAGGTAGCGGCCGGGGGAGGCCGCGGCCAGGCCGCGGTAGACGGCTACCGCTTCCTGCTCGGCGCTCAGGGCCTCGGCCGGCCGGTCCAGCTCCGCCAGAGTCGTCCCAAGGTTGATGAGGGCATCGGCGAGGTCGGCCAGGTAACGGCCGGGGGAGGCCGCGGCCAGGCGCCGGTAGAGAGCTACCACTTCCTGCTCAGCGTTCAACGCCTCGCCAGGCCGGTCGAGCTCGGAGAGGGTCACGCCGAGACTGGTCAGGCAGGTGGCGAGCTCAGGCAGGTAGAGCTCGGGGGAGACCGCGGCCAGGCGTCGGTAGAGGGCGATGGCCTCTCGCTCGGCGCTCAGGGCGTCGGCCGCGCGGTCCAGCTCCCCGAGATGCACCGATTCCATGAGCGACCGAGCCCGCCTGCTCCCGTCGCCCTCGTCCGGGACTTCCGCCACAGCTCATCTCTCCATCGACATCAGGCGGCAACCGCTGCGGTGCCGCTCTTTGCTGAAAGGCGCTGGTTCCCTACGCGCACTGGGTTGTCGTCGGCCCGGTCGAGGGGGATGGCATCGCCGGCGCGCAGCCATAGTTCGTGCAGACCTGCGGTGAGGCGGCCACGGCGGGCGCCGCGGTCACCGTGGCGAAGGCCACGGTCGCGGCGGTTACGAGCCCCAGAAGAGAGATGCCGCGTCTCATGGCGTTATGCCTTGTCGCCCCACGCCACGAGTGACGGGTTGCTCGGTTCATCTGTCCTCCGAATTCGGCGGTCTTGAAGCTCGTGCGCACGGATGTCCCTTCGCAGGGTGGCCGATCAACGGGTACGGGATCACGGGACTGGCCGCGATCATCAGCGGTCGCCGAGCCCGATCGGCGAGCAGGCCGGGACAGGTCACACGTCCGTGTGACCGTCCCGGCGGTTCCCAGTGGCAAGCGGTCCCCGTGGCGCTTGCCCGCCGAGCCCCGCGGCACCAGGATCGTGGCGGCAAGATTGTTCGGCACCCCTCATCAGGCAGGCAAACAATGCTTTCTCGGCGCATGGCTCACGTCCGCGCCTCCCCAGCCAGTGGCGGCGGTCCTGACGCCGACCGGCATTCAGGCCTGCAACGCACGCGATCGGCGAGCGGGGAGTCAACAGTTTGATGTAATCAGCGGGCACGTCTGAACCGTCTTCGTCGTCTGGTGAATGGAGTCCCGTAACGGTGGTGGGCCGTCGTGAAAGTCCGGTGGATCCGGCAGCGGGACCGGTCCAACGCTTTGCCTCCGAGTTACGCAAGCTGCGTCAGGAAGCGGGCGGCCTCACCTATCGGGCCATGGCCAAGCGTGCCGGCTATTCGGTCACCACGCTGTCGCAGGCGGCGGCAGGTGAGCGGCTGGCTTCACTGCCCGTCGTTCTCGCCTTCGTGGAAACATGCGGCGGAGACGTCTCCGAATGGGAGCGCCGCTGGCAGCAGGTCGCTCATGAAGTGGCCCGCGAGCGGGCGGACGATGACGGTGCCGCCGGACCGTACCTTGGCCTGGCCCCCTACGACACGCAGGATTCCGGACATTTCTTCGGACGGGATCGGCTCGTCGAGGAATTGCACGAGCTGCTTCGACGGCATCGTTTCGCCGCGGTGTTCGGCCCTTCGGGCAGTGGCAAGTCGTCCCTGTTGCGCGCCGGGCTCGTGCCTGCCGCACGCGGGGAGACGACGCCCACCGGCGAATCCTTCGGGCAGAGCCGGATACTCACACCAGGCGAGCACCCGATGCGGCACGCCGACCAACTCCTCCCGGGCGAGGGCGACTCCGACACGCTGATCGTGGTCGACCAGTTCGAGGAGGTGTTCACGCTCTGCCAGGACCAGCCCGAGCGGGGGCAGTTCATCGACCTGCTGCTCAACGCGCGGCAACCGCACAGCCAGATAAAGGTGGTCATAGCGGTGCGCGCCGACTTCTACGGGCGATGCGCCGAGCACCGCGAGCTCACCGGAGCCCTGCGCGAGGCCAACCTGCTGGTGGGGCCGATGAACCAGGAAGAGCTCAGAGAGGCGATCGTCCGGCCGGCCATGGCCGAGGGCTTGACCGTGGAGCGAGCACTGACGACCGCGATCCTCGCCGACGTCGCCGACGAGCCCGGGGCGCTTCCACTGATGTCGCACGCGCTGCGGGAGGTCTGGCGCCGCCGTACGGGGAAGATGCTGACCTTGGACGCCTACGAGAGCGTGGGCAGAGTTCACGGGGCGATCAGCCATACCGCGGAGGAGCTCTATGCCGGCCTGTCGCCGGCACAGGCGAGCATCGCCCGGCGGATCCTGCTCAGGCTGATCAATCCGGGCGAGCAGGCCCAGGACACCCGCCGTCCCGCCGCCCGGGCCGAGCTGGACCCGTACGAGGAGTCGGACACCGCCCTGGTCATCGAGCACCTGGCCAGGGCCAGGCTGCTCACGCTGCACCAGGACACCGTGGAGCTCGCGCACGAGGCCTTGATCGAGTCGTGGCCGCGACTGCGTGGATGGGTGGACGAAGGACGCGATCGCCTGCGCGCCCATCGGCAGTTGACCGACGCGGCCAAAGCATGGGAGGCGCATGGCCGGGATGCCGGGCTCCTCTACCGGGGGGCCCGCCTGGCCGTCGTCGACAAACTGTTCATCGAGCCGGGGAACCGCGACGACCTCACACCCCTGGAACGGACCTTCGTTGACGCAAGCGCGGCACTGGCCCGGCGCACGTCCCAGAGGCGGGTCGCCGTCTCGGCCGTTCTGGTGGTCTTGCTGGTCGCCTCCATGGTCGCGGCGGGAGTCGCCATCCGGCAGGCCGGCCTGGCCGACGATCGGCTGGAGGAGGCGACGGCCCGGCTGGCCGCCAGGCGCGCGGACGTCCTGCGGATGAGCGACCCGAAGCTGGCTCGCCGATTGAGCGCCGCGGCCTGGCGGATCGCCCAGGTCCCCGAGGCCAAGAGCGAGCTGATCAACTCGATGGCGCTCCCCTTGGCAGACGTGGTCACCGCCCCGTACAGCGCGACGGACCTGGTGCATGGGCTCAGCGTGGATGGCACCATGCTGGCCGTCTACACACCCGGTACGGCGGTCGAGCCGGGCGCACTGCGCGTGCTTGACCTGGCCACGAAGAAGGAGGTCGCGAGCGCGAGATGGACGGGGCAACGTGTCTCGGAAGTGGTGTGGAGTCCTGACGGCCGTACTCTGGCGGTGGACGACGGGACCAACGCACAGCTGTGGACCGTCGGCGCCGGAGGCCTGACGGACCTCGGCGTGGCATTCCCCCACCTCGACCCCACGAAGTTCAGCCCGGACGGGCGCTTTCTCCTCGGGGTCCGCGATGGGACGAACGAAGCCTTGAGCATCGCGGACCAGACACGCGTGCTCGACCAACCGGTCAGTGCCATCAGCCCGGACGGCCGGCTGGCCCTGGTCATCCCGGCGAAGGCCAAGGAATCCACGAGCACCCCGTCGGCCCCCGGCAGCAGGGCGAACTCCGGGCGGAGGGTGGAGCTCTGGGACATCGAGCAGCGCAAGCCGCTCCGGGCCCCCTGGCTACCGGAAACCGCCACGGAAGGCGTGTTCAGTCCAGACGGGAAACGCCTGGCCGTCTCGACCGACGACGGTGTCCGGCTGTGGGAAATCTCCTCGGGCAAGGAGGTCCTGAGCCCCCTGCTTCCGCCTGCGGAACGTGTGGAGTTCAGCCCCGACGGCCGGTTCCTGGCCGGGACGCGGGGTGGGGGATGGGTGCTCCTGTGGCGGGTGGACGACGGCACACTGTTGATGAGCTCCTCGGTTCTCTCCGGAGTTGTGGGAGCCGATCCCCGTATCTCGCCGGATGGCCGGGTTCTCCGGGTGATCGGCCAGTTCGGCACGGTGAACGTCCTGGACATATCCCCCTACACCCGTTCTGAGGTGCTCGCTCCGGGGAGCGCCAAGCGGCTGTTCAGCCCTGACGGCCGCTTCCTGGTGACGGCGAATCACCGAAAGGGCAGGCCGGAGGTGCGCATTTGGGATGTCGCCGCGCGGAAACCCGTGAGCGGCCCGCTACCCGTCGACGATCTCCCCGAAAAGGACCCTACGGAGACGGCGTACTCCCCGGTGTTCAGCCCCGATGGGCGCACGCTCGCGCTCACCCACACCGCGTCCCCCGTGGTGACCTTGTGGGACGCCGCGAACGGCCGCAACATCGGCGCATTGCGCGTCCGGAGACAGGGAGCCGTCGGAGTCTTGTCCGTGGCCTTCTCCCCCGACGGCAGAACCGTCGCGGTCGCCCCCCTCAGCGCGAACCCAGACACCGAAGAGGCGGTCGACGGCCTGGAGTTCGACGACCTGGAGTTGTGGGACGTGAGAGCCACACGATGGATCCGCACCGTCTCCGGTGCGGGATCAGGGGTTCTGCTCTTCGAGCCGGACGGGCGCCGGTTGCTCGTCGACGGATCCGGCAAGGGGCGAATCCTGGTCGACACCACCACTGGAGAGATGCTCCAGCACCCATCCGACGCCCGCGCCGCGGGAGAGATTCTCCTCATCGAGAACAGGGCCGCGATCGGCGACATGGACGGACGTTTGACGTTCTGGGACAGGGAGTTGCGCAGGCCCCTGGCCCCGCCGCAGATCGCGCACACGGCATCGATCAGCGCTCTTGTCCCTTACCCGCAGGGCGGACTCCTCGCCACCGTCGCCGGCGAAGGCGAGTTCGGCATCCAGCTATGGGACTGGCGGGGATATCAGCGGATCGCCTCACCGATCAGCTTCAACACCCGGTCCGTACCGGCCGTGGCCTTCAACCGGACCGCTCTCCTCGTCTCATCCACCGACGGGGCCTTACGGGAGATCACCGTCGATCCCGGCACCGCCACCGCCGTGATCTGTCACCGGGACGGCGGCCTGTCTCCTGCCGAGTGGCGACAACACATCCCAGAACTGGCCTATCAAAAGACCTGCCACTGACGATGCCCGGCGTCGGACGGGCGGGGACCAACTGAAGGCCGACATCACCCGCACCGCCGACGTAAGCCGCAGAGTCGCTGAAACCGCTCCTTCTCCGGCGCTGTTGTAGTGGGTGGCAGATGTGAGTAATGAGTTCTTTTCTCTTTGTTAGTTTCCAACCAGTAACTTGCCGGGCTTTGCTGGAAGAGACCGACTGTTTGCGTCCTTGTTGAATGAGGAGTTCTCCGGGGGCCGCACCTCACCGCCGTTGGCGCTTGTCCATCATCAGGCTCAAGAGACACGACCGAGCGTGACTGCCGTCTGAGACATCCTTCAGGAGGCCGTCATGGCTCGTTCTCGTATCGTCTTCTCGCTCTCGCTGGTCGCGGCCATCGCGCTGGTGGCGCTGGTGCTCGGAGTGGTGGGTGGCCGGGCGACGAGTTCGGCCGGGCAGGCAACGGGCGGCGGCTCGGGCGGCGCGGCGAGCGGCAAGAAGATCGACGTGATCATCAAGGCGAGCGACTCCTCGTTCTGGCAGACGATGATCGCTGGGGCGAAGCAGTCGGGCGCGGATTTCGGTCTCAACGTGAGCACCTTCGGTCCGACGTCCGAGACGAACATCGACCAGCAGGTGCAACTGGTGGAGAACTCCATCTCCCGGGGCGTTGACGGGCTGGTCATCGCACCCAACTCCTCCAGCGCCCTGAACTCGGCGATCGACCGGGCCCGCAAGGCGGGTCTCAAGGTCATCACCGTGGACAGCCGCGTTACCACGGACTCGGAGGGGTTCATCGGCACCGACAACGTCAAGGCCGGGACGCAGGCGGGCAAGCGCATGTGCGAGCTGCTCAAGGCGCAGAACAAGACGAGCGGCAGTGTCATGATCGAGTCTTCGGTGGCCGGCATCCAGTCACTCGTCGATCGGGACGCCGGCTTCAAGCAGGGCATCGCGAACAACTGCCCACAGGTCAAGGTGGCGCTGCAGCGCTACAACAACAACGACATCAACACCGCGGCGGCGCAGGTCAACGATGCGCTGACCGCCAACCCGGACCTGGCGGGCGTGTTCGCTGACAACAACACCTCAGGTGTCGGCGCGGCTCGGGCGATCCAGGACAACCGCGCCACCGAGACCGTCCCCGTCGTGGCGTTCGACTCCGACCCGCAGGAGAACGCGGCGCTGGCCGCAGGCACCATCGACGCGCTGGTGGTGCAGAACCCCTACTTCTTCGGTTACCAGGGTGTCCTGGCGGCCGGGATGGCCACGGTCCAGCGCATCCCGCCACGTGACATCGATCCTGGAGCGGTCGTGGCCGACAAGAGGAACATGACAGAGCCCGATGTGAAGCAGCTGCTGAACCCGCCCACGATGAAGGCGGAATGATGGTCCGTCCAGTCGTCGAACTGCACGGCGTCTCCAAGGCCTTCGGCCCCGTCCAGGCCCTCAGCGACGTCTCGCTCGGCCTGGTCCCCGGCCAGGTGAACTGCCTCGCCGGGGAGAACGGCGCCGGCAAGTCGACCCTGATCAAGGTACTGACGGGTGCGCTGCGGCGGGACAGCGGCAGCTACGAGATCGACGGTCGGCCGGTCACCGCGCCGAGCCCCGCATCCGTGCGCGCGGCCGGCGTCCAGGCCGTCTACCAGGAGCTCAGCCTGCTGCCCCACCTGTCGGTCGCGGAGAACCTGTTCATGGGCCGCCTCCCGGCGCGTACCGGGATCATCGCCAGGAGCCGGCTGCAGAACCGCGCCAGGAAGGCGCTCGACGAGGTCGGCCTGACGGATCTCAGCCCGCAGGCGATCGTGGAACGGCTCCCGGCCGCCACGCGCCAGCTCGTGGAGATCGCCAAGGTGCTGACCGCGGACTCCGTCAAAGTGATCGTCTTCGACGAGCCCACCACGGCGCTCACCGAGGCGGAGTCCGAGCGACTCCTCCAGCACATCCTGCGGCTGCGCGAGCGCGGTATGGCGATGCTCTACGTGACCCACCGGCTTGAGGAGATGTTCGAGATCGGCGACTGGGTGACCGTCCTGCGGGACGGGAGTCTGTCCGAGGCCGGGCCGATCAGCGACTACGACGAGGACCGGCTGATCACCGCCATGGTCGGCCGGGAGATCAGCTCTCTCTATCCGGAGACCCACCGGCAGGCAGGAACGCCCGCGCTGCGTGTCCGGGGGCTGCGCCGGTTCGACCGCTCGCCGAGCATCGACCTCCACGTCGGGAGCGGGGAGATCCTCGGCATCGGAGGGCTGCTGGGAGCGGGACGGAGCGGGTTGCTGCTGTCCATCTTCGGCGCCGCTCCCATCGTGGCCGGCCAGCTGGAGGTCGGGGGCAAGCCGGTGAAACCGTCAGGACCATGCGCGATGATGAACGCCGGGGTAGGGCTCCTCACCGAGGATCGCAAGGTGCTGGGACTGCTGCCGGAGCTGTCGATCCGGGAGAACGTCACCATCGCGAGCCTGCGCAGCGGCTCCCGCCGTGGTCTTCTGCCCGGCCGCGAACAGGTCGAGGAGGCGGACCGGCTGCTCGACAGCCTGCGGCTGCGTGCCGGTTCCTACGACCAGCCGGTGTCGACACTGTCCGGCGGCAACCAGCAGAAGGTGCTGCTCGCCCGATGGTTGCTCACCAAGCCGAAGGTACTGATGTTCGACGAGCCCACGAAGGGCATCGACGTCGGGGCCAAGGGCGAGCTCTACACCGTCATCGGGGACCTGGCGGCGAGCGGGCTGGGGATCATCGTGGTCTCGTCGTACCTGCCGGAGCTGCTGGGGCTCGCCGATCGTATCCTCGTGCTGCGCGACGGGGCAGTCGCGGGCGAGCTTCCCGGATCCGCCACCGAGGAGGACGTGCTCCGCCTGGCGAGCGGTAGCGGAGGCGCCGAGCCCGCCGCCGAAGACGGGAGTCCGGACGGTGGCCCATCGCTCTCGGACGAGGTCCCGGCCTCTGAGCGCACGATTCCACCGACGATTCCACCGACGCCTCCACCGACGCCTCCATCGACGCCTCCACCGACGCCAGACGACCCAGGAGGGGTGAGCCGCGATGCCTAAGCTGATCTGGCGCGAGCCGATCGAGACCACCACTATCACGAACAGGCCCCCCGGCGGCGAGACGGACGATGCGTCGGCACTGGAGACGGTGCCGCAGCCCCGGCAGGCGCTCGAGCCGAAGGGCGAGCCGAGGCGACGGGTCATCACGCTGGGAGACATCGCTGGACGGGAGAGCGGTGGGCTCGTCGTGCTGCTCGTGGCGATCGGCGCCCTCACACTCGCCAGCGACGAGTTCCTCACCGGCAACAACCTGTCCAACCTCGCCCGTCAGGTCGCCATCTTCGGGATCATCGCGGTCGGCCAGCTCCTGGTCATCCTGACAGCGGGGATCGACCTGTCGGTCGGGTCGATCCTCGGCCTGTCAGGCGCCTCCACCGCGCAGCTCCTGGTCGCAGGCGTGCCGATCCTGCCGTCGATCCTGCTCGGAGTGGGGATCGGCACGGCGCTCGGGATCGTCAACGGCCTGTTGGTGACCCGTGCCCTGCTACCGCCGTTCATCGCGACCTTGGGCATGCTCGGCATCGCCCGCGGAATGGTCCTGGTCAGCACCGACGCCCAGACCATTCAGGGCGTACCGGAGGCATTCCAGGTCATCGCCAACGGCACGGTCCTGGGAGTCCCCAACCTCCTCATCATCGCCGCCGTGGTCACCGCCGTGATGTGGTTCGTGCTCACCCGGACCGTCTTCGGCCGCTACATCTACGCCGTCGGCTCGAACCCGGAATCGGCCCGTCTCGCGGGCGTCCCCGTCCGCATGGTGACGATCTCGGTCTACATGATCTCGGGCCTGCTCGCCGGTCTCGGCGGGGTGCTGCTCGCCTCCCGGCTGGGAGCAGGAATCCCCACCGCCGGCACCGGCTTCGAGCTCAGCGCGATCGCCGCCTGCGTCATCGGCGGCGCCAGCCTCTTCGGCGCGAAAGGCAGCGCGATCGGCGCCGCCACCGGAGCGCTCATCATGGGCGTGCTCAACAACGGCGGCAACCTCCTGGCGATCAACGCCTTCTACCTCCAGATCGCCATCGGCGTGCTCATCCTCGTCGCGGTCGGATTCGACCAGCTGAACACCAGGCGGTCGGCCGCAAGCGGCGGTTGACACGGGCGTCCGCGCCGAATGACCAGGCTCCCGACGTGGGGATGATCACGAACGTGCTCGAGTGCCCATGCGGCTCAGGGCGCGGTCTCGCCTCCTGTCGCCCGAGCCAGGCGGGCCCCACCGAGGCGGAGTGGCTACAGCCGCAGGTCGACCCGGAGTTCGGGGCGGTCGAAGTAGTCGTCGGCGAGGTCGATGGCCATCATCCCCATCAGTCCCGACACGACGATCCGCGACTCGCCGGCCGGCACGATCCACCAGATCGGACCGCCGACCTCGATGATCCGCGCGATTGAGCCGTCAGGAGTCCAGATCGCGAGCGCCCCCGCGTAGCCGCCGGACAGCACGCAGTCCCGGCCGACCAGCCGGGCGACGCGGACGCGTCCCAGCGCCATGGCGTGACCATCGTGGAGCGTCCCGGAGACGTCGAGGCGGCCGGTTTCCCCATTCCACACGTCGACGTGCGAGAATCCCCCGGTCAGCACGATCACGGGACGGTCGCCGATGCTGCCCAGGCAGTAGCCGGAGTTGACAGGGTCGTGGCGATCGTGGCGGCAGGCCTCCAGTTCCGTCGCGCGCGAGGCGTCCTCCACGTTCCACAGAAGAGGAGCGGCCTCGCCGTCCGCCCAGGTGACGGCGTGGGCCACACCGCCGACCGAGCCGTACGTGAAGAAGAACGGGCCGGTGTGACAGCGGAGGGGGGGCCGCCACCAACGCTCGTCGACGACGTCCCACAGGTGCAGGGTTCCGTCGGACCAGGCAATGGCGAGCGTCGACCGGCCGCGGATCTCCATCAGGCCCAGGTCGGTCCATTCCCCGGTGTCGGAGACTTGCGGGGAGCCGAGTGGGCTGCCCGTTTCGAGGTCCAAAACCCTCAGGCCGCCCTTGCGCAGCCCAACGGCCAGGCGAGGGAGCGGCGCCAGGTGGACCACGCGATCAGCCTCGCCGAGCGGCCAGTCCATGACGTGCTCGCCGGTGGCCAGGTCCCAGGAACGCAGCACCGCAAGGTCGGGCTCCCGCCCAATGACCAGACGTAACCCGGCCACCTCGGCGACCGTCAGGTCGTGCACATACGGTCCGGTTTGACCGGCGACGAAGAGGTCGGCGGCGAGCGGCCACCACCTGACCAGCCCGTCGCGCCCGCCGGAGACGATGGCGGGCCTGCCGTCGAGCTCGGCGAACAGCACGTGGTCGACGGCCCCGTCATGGGCGTGCAGCGGCTGGCCGGCCAGGCCGCCGGCCGGCCACTCGAAGCACCGGATCGTGCCGTCGCCGCCACCGGTGCAGAAAAGGCGGCCCCGCTTCCACGGGATGACGTCCACGGTCCAGGAACCGATCTCATGCCCCTCGAACGGCTCTCCGAGCGGCACATTCCGCTCCGGATCCCAGAGCAGGCAGGGGTGCCAGTTCCTGCCGGAGAGGAACACGACCGGACGGCCGTCCGTCTCGATGATCAGCGCGTGCCCCGTGGCTTCCCGCCCCTCCTCCACGTCGGTGCCGTAAGGGGCGAAGGCGGGTCCGACCGGCTGATGCGAACGCAGGTCCCAGACCTGCACGTAGGCGAGGTCGGACATCAGCACCACGACCAGCGCCCGGCCGCCCGCCAACCCGCCGCCCAGGAGGCTGTGGGCCTGCTTTACCCGGAACGGTTCGGCGATGAGGTCGCCGGTGGCGAGGTCACGCACGCGGATAGTCCCGTCAGCGCCCATGCTCGCCATGACCCGGGCGTCGCCGCCGAGCGAGAAGATCTTCAGCGAATCGTCGTCGCCCCCCGGATCGGTGGCGAACCCGGGGCCGGACCGCGCCTGCGTGCCCAGATCCCAGTGGAGCACCGATCCGTCCTCGTGGACGGTGGCGACCCGGCCGCCGTCGGGGAGCGCGGCCAGGCGAATGATCGGGGAGGGCCAGTCGCCCGGCAGGTCCGCGACGAGTTCCCCCGATTGCACGTCGTGCGCGTGGACCGCTCGCGCCGCCGCGGAGACGATCACCTGTCGGCCCCGCAGCCGGGTGATCGCCAGCCCCTGGACGTAGCCGTCATGGCGGGCCAGCACCCGGCCGTCCGCGATCCGCCGCCAGTGCGCCCAGGCGACCGACCAGGGCCGGTCGGCGGGCAGGGCGCGGATGCCGTCGGCCAGCTCCGCCAGACCGCTCTTGCGCGCGGCCATCTCCAGGTACGACGCGCGCTCGGCCGCGGGTCTGACCAGCAGCTGAGCGCTCACCCGCTGGAGCGCGAGCAGCACGGCCCGGTTCTGCGGCGACCGCGCCGCGTCGAGAGCCTGGAGCAGGCGGCCCGGGTCGGAGGCGACGAGGAAACCCGGATCCCTCAGGAGGGGATCGAGCACCGCTCCTCTTGCCGCATGGGTGACCAGGTAGTGGCGGGTGTAGTGGTCGGCCTCCTGCCAGTCGGACGGAGCCAGCTCCACCAGGGTGCCCGCCATGCTCGCGTGGATGTCGCGAGGGTCCCGCTCGTCCTCGATCAGCGAGCGCAGGTGCTCGTCCAAGGCGGCGTGGAAGAGACGGTGGTGTGCCGAGCCCGCCAGTGCGGTACGCCGCAGGAGGTCGGTGGCGAGGGTGTCGCGGAGCAGCCAGGAGACGTCGGCCTCGGTGTAGGAGGCGGTTCCCAGCGCGGTGGCCATCCTGGCCCACGCCGTACGATCAGCCAAACCCGGGCCCTCCGCCCACGCCAGCGGCATCAGCAGGTCCCGAGCCCGCCGGCGGTGGGCGCCGAAGCGGTCAAGATACTGGTCCATTGCGGAGCTGACCGTGGCAGGGAAACGATCGCTCCAGCCGGGCGACTCCACATCGACGGCCCGCTCGGCTCCCGCCAGCGACAGGCTGGTCAGCTGGGCGACCAGGAAGCTCTGCCCCGCCCGCGAGGCGACCGCGGCCGCCACCGTCGCGGCGAGGTCCGGCCGGTCGCGGTAGGGGCTGGGCACGTCCGGGTCGTCCTCGGCCATCAGGCAGCGCCGTACGTAGGTGACGAGGTCGCCGAGCTCCGAGTAGTCCGGATTGTTGAGGTCCAACTCGATCGCCGCGTTGCCGAACCTGCGTACGAGGTGCCGGTCGGTTCCGGGGCGGGTTCCGACAAGCAGCCGGACACCCGTGCGGGCAGCGCCGGCGGCCAGCGGTTCCAGGAGCTCGTAGACCAGCTTGGCCGGCTCGAGCGCCTCGTCGACCGCGTCGACGACGATGCCCGCGGGCTCCAGTTCGCGCTCGGCGAGTGCCGCGGCCAGCTCGGCCGGGGTGCCGGCGCTCAGCTCCAAAGCGGCCGCGATCTCGGTGGCGACCTGGGCGGGCGTCTTGCCCTGCGCGTTGACCGCGGCGCGGACGCAGCCGACCGGTGGCAGCGTGCCGGGCGGGGCCTCGGCCAGTACCTGCAGGGGCACCGCGGGTCGCAGGGCAGGGTCGGAGAGCGTCACGATCCTGCCGAGCACCGCCGACTTGCCAGAGCCGGGATCCCCGACGACGAGCCTGGCCCGATGGTCGGCGCCCGGCGCAGCCGCCAACCACCCGGTCAGCTCGCGGAGGACGCGCTCCCGCCCGGTGAAGTACCAACCCCGCCTCGGCCACGAGGGCAGGACACCCTGCCCGCGCGGCTGGAAGTGAGTCCGCAGCTCGGCGAGCCGGCGGCTGTCTTCCGCCGACCGGCCCGTCAGCTCCAGGCGGCGCTCCCTTGCCCCCTTGACCAGCTCGAACAGCCCCATCGAGACAGCCGTGACCATCACCGCGCCCCAGAGGGCGACCGTCGCGGGTCCGGGGGCGTCGATGCCGGACAGTTCGGCGGCGGCCGTGAGCACTCCGAGCAGGACAGGGAGGATCACCAGCCATCTGAGCCCGGCCCAGCGACGCGGGACCTTGTCCTTCGGGAGATCTGGCATGGGTTCCGCGTTCCTGGTGACGGGGAAGGGTCTCGCCAGAAAGATGCTCGTCCAGTACGGCAGGCGTCAAGGTCTCCTACCGGATGCGGTCGCGGAGCGCTTGCCTGACGCCGCCCGCGTGCGTACGCGACTCCAGCCGCCCAGGGCCGGCAGAATGCCGCCGACAAGGACGTGACGGTGAAAACGACACCGAGCACCGGTGCCAGACCAGCCCCGGCAGTTCGCCGCCGTGATCACAGGAGCGGTGAGACTACTCGTGATGTGAGGTTCGGGCGGGCCTGGGAGCCTCGTCGCGATCGATGTGGTCGGCGTGGTAGAGGCCCTGGACCAGCAGTCGGCGTACGTGCTCGTCGGCGGCGGTGTAGTACACGAAGGTGCCCTCGCGGCGGCCTTTGACCAGCCCGGCCAGGCGGAGTTTGGCCAGGTGCTGGCTGACCGCGGTGGGGGCGGCGTCGGCGAGTTCGGCGAGACAGGCGACGGAGGACTCGCCCTGGAGCAGCGCCCAGAGGATCTTGATCCGGGTGGGATCGGACAGGAGCCGGAAGGACTCGGCGGCCAGATGTACCTGCTCCTCGGTGGGCATGTCGAAATCCGGCAGCGACGTATGCATGCTCACCAGCATATCTCCGAACAACGCTGCTTGCGTATCTGCGTGTATACGCATATACGATGCCAGTGTGCCAACTGATCTGAGAACGTCCTCGTCTCCGCGAACTGAGCCTGCGCCCGCCGGCAGGAGGCGACCGTCGTGGTGGACCGGTATGTGGTCGTTGCGCGAGGTCCGCTGGGCCGGCGCCGCGACCGCGCTGTTCGCCTTCGGCGGGATCGCGCAACTGGCGGGCGCCGCGCCCTGGCTGTGGTGGACCCTATACCTGTTCAGCTATGCCGCTGGAGGCTGGGAGCCTGGCTGGTCGGGGCTGCGGGCGCTCCGTGAGAAGACGCTGGACGTCGACCTGCTCATGGTCGTCGCGGCGATCGGTGCGGCGGCCATCGGGCAGGTGTTCGACGGTGCTCTGCTCATCGTCATCTTCGCCACCTCTGGTGCGCTGGAGGCGATCGCCACCAAGCGCACAGAGGATTCCGTGCGCAGCCTGCTGAGCCTGGCCCCGGAGCGCGCCACCCGCCTCACCGAGGCCGGCGAGGAGACGGTGGAGGCGGCGCTCCTCCAGGTCGGCGACGTGATCCTGGTCCGGCCCGGGGAGCGGATCGGCGCTGACGGGCAGGTTGTCGGTGGTGCCGGCGAGGTGGATCAGGCGAGCATCACCGGCGAAGCACTGCCGGTGAGCAAGCGACCCGGTGACGAGGTGTTCGCAGGCACCCTGAACGGCACCGGCGCGCTGCGGATCCGGGTCACCCGTTCGGCCTCCGACACCGTGATCGCCCGGATCGTGTCCATGGTGGAGCAGGCCGGCGCCACCAAGGCCAGGACGCAGTTGTTCATCGAGAAAGTCGAACAGCGTTACTCCGTGGTCATGGTCGCGGCCACCGTCGCGGTGTTCGCGATTCCGCTGTTGTGGGGGGTGAGTCCGCAGGACAGCCTGCTCCGGGCGATGACCTTCATGATCGTCGCGTCGCCGTGCGCCGTGGTGCTGGCGACCATGCCGCCGCTGCTGGCCGCGATCGCCACCGCCGGACGCCATGGCGTGCTGATCAAGTCCGCCGTGGTGATGGAACAGCTCGGCGCGGTCACCCAGGTGGCCTTCGACAAGACCGGAACCCTGACCGAGGGCCGCCCGCACCTCACCGGTCTGCACACGTTGCCCGGTGCCGACCTGGACGAAGAGGAACTGCTCGTCGTGGCAGCGGCGGCGGAACGGAACTCGCAGCATCCCCTTGGCGGCGCCATCGTGCGGGCGGCACAAGAGGCCGGCCTCCCGCTGCCCGCAGCCGAGGACTTCGGGTCGATGCCGGGACGCGGTGTCCGGGCTCGCGTCAACGGACGACACATCGAAGTCGGCAGTCCCGACCGCCTGATGGCAGATCACCCGGCATACGACGTCGTCGCCGAACTCGAGAGCGACGGACAGAGCATCGTGGCGGTGCTGGTGGACGGAGCTCCGGCCGGTTTGCTCAGTCTGTCCGATCGAGTGCGGCCGGATGCGGTCGGCGCCGTCGCCCGCTTGAGCACCTTGACGGGAACGGTGCCGGTGCTGCTCACCGGCGACAACCCGGTGACCGCGCGCAGGTTGGCCGAGCAGGTCGGCATATCCGATGTCCGTGCGAGCTTGCTGCCCGAGGACAAGGCCGGCGCGGTGCGCGACCTTCAACAGGCAGGCGCCCGAGTGGCGCTCATCGGCGATGGCGTCAACGACGCCCCCGCACTCGCCACCGCCCACACGGGCATCGCCATGGGCGGCACAGGATCCGACCTGGCCCTGGACACCGCCGATGCCGTCATCACCCGCGACGAGCTGGCGGCCGTGCCCGCCGTGATCGCCCTCGCGCGACGGGCGCGGCGCCTGGTCGTGGCCAACCTCATCATCGCCGCCACCTTCATCGGCGCCTTGGTCGCCTGGGATCTGTTCGGCGAACTGCCTTTGCCACTGGGCGTGGCCGGACACGAGGGCTCGACCGTCATCGTCGGGCTGAACGGGTTGCGCCTGCTACGCGATGCCGCCTGGCGACGAGCCGTCATGGATTCATGACCCCGATGCGCGCGAGATGCCACTCATTCTCGCGAGCGGATGGCACGGTGAACCCGGTCAGCCGGACGGGGTCCTGCCCGCCGGGGATCGGCCGGGGTTGCCCCGGGCGCGGCCGGCGAACTCCCCGATGCTCGGCACGTTCACGCGACCGCTCTTCAGCGGGGCGCCGGCGCCATCCGCGTGCGCAACCGACTCCAACGCTGCAGTGAAGCCTTCTTGCCACAACGGGAGCCAGGCCGGTCTGCTGTGCTTCATGGGCCGATGGGACGCAGTCTGAGCTCTTGGCCGGCGGCGAGTCCGACGTCCACGGCATGGCCCTGGGGCTCCGCGTGGCGCCTCGGCGAGTGCTGGTCCCAGGACCGTCCAGTGGGGCGCGAGCATCGCGTCGACGAACTCGGCGGACCGCTCGTACTGATCCGTCATGTGATCACCTGGCCTCGCGGGAGGAGTAGGGGAGCAGGGCCATCTCCCGGGCGTTCTTGATGGCGCGGGCGATCTGCCGCTGCTGCTGCACGGTCACGCCGGTCACCCGGCGGCTGCGGATCTTGCCTCGGTCCGAGATGAACTTCCGCAGCAGGCCGGTGTCCTTGTAGTCGATGTGGCCGATGCCGAGCAGCGGGTTGGTCTTCTTTCTGGGTGTACGGCGGGGCTTCACGCGCTCTCCTTCAGATCCAGCATGGGGGCGAACGGGTCGTCGTGGCCGGCCCACTCCGCGGCGCCGGGCAGGGCGTCGTCGTGGTCGATCAAGCACGAGTCGAGCAGCGAGACGATGCGGTCGCGGTCCAGGTCTGGGCCGGTGAAGACGAGGTGCTGGACGCGGTCGCCGATGATCGGGTTCCAGTCCAGCGCGGCGGCGGCGCGGCGGGCGGGGGCGACCAGGTCCCAGGCCGCCTCGGGCAACGCGGCCAGCCACGGCCCGGCGTCCTGCACGGAGACCGCCCCGGCCACGGCGTCCCAGGCCAGCATGCGCGGGTGCCGGTTGGCCAGCCAGAACCGGCCGCGGGAGCGGACCGTCGTGGTGACCAGCTCGTCCACGGCGTCGAACAACCGGATCGGGTGCAGCGGGCGCAGCCGGTGCCAGGCGAGTGTGGTGATCTCGCCCGTCTGCGCGTCGGCGGGGAGCTGGGCGGTGGCCGGGTCGACGCGCTCGGCCAGTTCGTGCACGCACCATGCGGCGTCGGAGATCTCGGGTCCGGTGAGGATCGGCGTGTGCGGGGCCAGGTGGCCGAGCACGGCGGTCGCCAGCTCGGTGCCCTCGGCGTCGCCGCCGTGCAGGGACAGGCTCGTGGCGTACTCGATCTGCCGGGCCAGCACCTCGGCCAGGAAGCGCTGGTCGCCTCCGGCCGCCTGGCCGGTCTCGCTGAGGCGGTCGCCCCGGCAGATGTCCACGGGCATGTGCTCGGCGTCCAGCGCGGTGTGCACGCAGGCCAGGCGAAGCCGGCCGGACGCCTCGGGCCCGGCCAGGGCCTCGGCCACCGGGCGTGGCTCGGCCGAGTCCCACAGGTCCACGATCAGCAGGGACGCCGTGGTGGAGCGGCGCAGCAGCTCGGCAAGGAGATCCTCACGGACGGTGCAGGTCATGCAGCCGTGCGCCAGGCGTATCTCGGCGCGGTCCAGCGTGCCGGAGACGTCGCGGACCACGCGCTGGATGCGCCCTGCGTCGATGGGGCGCAGATCGTGGTGGATGGCGACGGCGCCGGGATGACGCCGCAACAGCCGATCGACCGCGGCGGCCCGGGCGCTGGCGTGCAGGCCCGCGACCAGGGCGACAGGGATGGGCACAAGACCTCCTCAATACAAAATGAAAACCATTGTCGTTATCATGGCATGATTCGCAAGTGGAAAGGAACCGTTTTGACCAGACCATCCGCCAGCACGTCCTGCTTGCAGGAGGAGCGATGAAGAAGGGCATCCACCCCGGTCACCGCCGGGTCGTCTTCCGCGACCCGGGCGTGGACTTCGCCTTCCTCGCCCGCTCCACGATCACGAGCGACAAGACGATCGAGTGGACCGACGGCAGCGTCGAGCGGTTCGACCAGCGCTACGGAAGGACCTGATGTCCGCGCACTGCCAGCTCACCGGCGTCAAGCCGGTCTTCGGCAACAACGTCTCCCACTCCCACCGGCGCACCCGCCGCCGCTGGAACCCCAACATCCAGAGCCGCCGCTACTGGCTGCCCAGCGAAGGCCGCCACGTCCGGCTCACACTCAGCGCCCGCGCGATCAAGACCATCGACAAGATCGGCATCGAGCAGGCCATCGCCCGCATCCGGGCCCGAGGAGAGAAGATCTGATGGCCAAGAAGAGCAAGATCGCCGCCAACGAGCGGCGCAAGGCCGTGGTCCAGCGCTATGCGGAGCGGCGTGCCACGCTGAAGGAGATCATCCGCACCGGCACCCCGCAGGAACGGGACCAGGCCATGCGCGAGCTCGCCCGCCAGCCGCGCGACGCCAGCGCCACCCGCGTGCGCAACCGCGACTCCGTCGACGGTCGCCCCCGTGGGCACCTCACCAAGTTCGGCCTCTCACGCGTGCGCTTCCGCGAGATGGCCCACCGCGGCGAGCTGCCCGGCATCACGAAGGCGAGCTGGTAGCCGTGGCCGTACCCAAGCGCAAGACGTCGCGCAGCAACACCCGGCACCGGCGCAGTCAGTGGAAGGCCACCGCACCCGATCTCGTCCCGATCACCGTGAACGGCCGGCAGCTGCTCGTGCCCCGGCCGCTCGTTCGCGCCTACCAGCGGGGACTGATCACGACCGACTGAGGCGAACCGCCACCGGGCACCAGCCGTGCGTGGACAGCGCACATGGCAGCACGGCAGGATGCCCGGTGGCCGCTCGGCCGGGAGGACTGATCACCACCCGCCAGCCGCGGCAGTGGTTTCCGCCTGGGTCAGTGGTAAGCGAGGGCCTGCAGTTGGTAGAGGTCCGCGTATTCGCCTCCGGCGGCCAGGAGCTCGGTGTGGGTCCCGCTCTCGGTGATCTGGCCGCCGGACAGGACGATGATGTGGTCGGTCATGTGGACGCTGGAGAAGCGGTGGGAGACCAGCACGCTGATCGCGCCGCGCGATGCCTGTGCACGCGTCTGGTCGGCGAACAGCTCGAACAGTTCGTGCTCGGCCTGGGGGTCGAGTGCGGCGGTGGGTTCGTCGAGTAGCTGGAGCAGGGGGTTTTCGCGCATGAGGCCGCGGGCGAGTGCGAGCCGCTGCCACTGCCCGTGGGAGAGTTCGACGCCGTGGAAGATCCGGCCGAGCTGGGTTTCGAGGCCGTGGGGGAGACCCGCGATGAGGGCGGCGGCGCCCGCTCGGTCGATCGACTCGCGGATCCGGTCCGGGTTTGCCAGGTCACCGACGCCGACGGCGTCGCGTACAGGCGTCTGGAGCTTGAGGAAGTCCTGAAAGGTGCCGGTGCACACCGACGCCCAGGAGGACGGCGAGATGTCCCGCAGGTCGACGCCGTCCACCAGGATCTGGCCGGAGGTGGGCGTGATGACGCCGGTAAGGAGCTTCACCAGGGTGCTCTTCCCCGCGCCGTTGATCCCGACGAGTCCGACCGAGGCGCCGGCCGGAATGGACAGGGTGATGCCCTTCAGCACCTCGACGTCTCCGTAGGAGTAGTGGACGTCGCGGAGCTCGATCCCCCTGTTCAGGACCGAGGGCGCGGCGGCTCCTTCGTCCGAGGCGGGATAGTCGAGGAGCCAGCGGTGGTGGTCGGCGACTCGGCCGCCGTCGGCGACCTTGGTCAGGGAGTCGACGGCGAACCACAGCTGTGTCCGCAGTTCGGTGGCGAGCGAGATGACCAGTACGGCGTCGCCTGCGGTGGCCTGGCCGCTGCGCAGCAGGTGCCCGACGAGCAGGAGTGTGCCGGCCAGTACGCCGAAGAACAGAGCCCATCCGGCGAGTTGGCCGCCGAGGCCGCGGAACCTCGCGCGCGCCTCCAGCCGCGCGATGTCGCGCCAGAGGAGGTTGGCTTTCGCGTCGAGGGTGAGGCCGTTGCCGGAAATCCACACCTCCTTGGCCGGTTCGGGCTTGAGCAACAGGTCGTGGATGAGGCCTTCTTGGCGCATGGGCTCGGCGGCGACGTCCATGGCGGCCCGTTGGAGGCGCTTGGCCCGGTTGGCCAGCGGCAGGATCGGTCCTGCGCTCACCGCGAGCAGCGCGAGCGCCGGGTGGATGCCGGTCAGCAGCCACAGGCTGAGCCCGATGCTGATCACGGCGGACAACGCGTAGGCGGCGGCCCAGCCGGTGTCGGTCAGTGCCTGCGCGCCACGCCGGAGCATCGTGATCCGGTTGAGGAAGTCCGGCCGTTCCAAATGAGCGACGGTGGGGATTCGTGCCGCTCGCTCGGTGATCTCCTGTTCCAGGGACATCATGATCCGGTTGCACAGGTCGTTGCGGTAGTTGTGGGAGACCCGTTGCACCACGAGCTGGAAGACATGTACGGCCACGCCGAGCGCTACGGCGGCCACCAGGCCGGTGACCAGTCCCGCACCCGCGGAGTCGACCAGCCACCGCTGCGCGGAGACCAGCCCGGCGATCAGCCCGGACTGGACCAGCACGCATACGCCGACGGCGAGTGTGACCCGGCGGTCGGCCCGAAGGCTCAGCGCCAGCGTGTGGCGGACCATCCCGGCCGTTTCTCTGACACTCATCGAGCGGCCCCTTCCGAGGTGAACCGGGATGCCTGGAGGCGGAAGAGCCGTGCGTACTCGCCGTCCTCGGCCATGAGCTCGTCATGGCTGCCCTGCTCGGTGACCCGTCCGTCGCGGAGAAGGACGATCCTGTCCGCGGGCCGTACCGTCGAAAGCCGGTGTGAGATCAGCACGACGGAGGCGGAGCCGACGCCGCCGATCACCCGCTCGTGGAACTCCGCCTCGGCCCGCACGTCGAGGTGGGCGGTCGGCTCGTCCAGGACGACCACGCGGCGGCCCTTCGAGACCGCGTATCTGACCCTGGCGATCGCGAGCTTCTGCCACTGGCCACCTGACAGGTCACGGCCGCCGGTGCCGGTACGCCACAGAACCGTGTCGATCCGGTCGACGACCTCGCGGGCGAGCGCGGAGATCTCCTCATCCGATCCAGACGCCTCCGGCGCGGCGAGCGTGATGTTGTCGCGTGCCGTGAGTGGATAGCGGACGAAGTCCTGGAACAGCACCGACAGCTGCCGACGCCATCCCTGAGGATCGAGGTCGCACAGGTCGACGCCGTCGACCAGGATCCGCCCGCTGGTGGGCTGATAGAGCCCGGCCAGCAGCTTGACCAGCGTCGTCTTGCCCGATCCGCTGATTCCGACGATGGCCAGACGCTCCCCGGCCCCGATCGTCAGGTCGACCCCGTCGAGCACGGGCCGCGGCATACCCGGATAGGCGAAGGAAACGCCCTCGAATCGGATCTCCGGCACACCGCCAGGAGCGGGAACGCCGGTACGCGGGCTGGAACGGCGGGACTCGAGCGCCCGCAGCGCGGTCACAGAGGTTCTCCCGTAGTCGATGTCGAACGCTTCCGGCCCCATCACCGAGATCGCGAAAACGCCCCACGCGGCGACCAGGCAGGAGGACAGCTCGCCCACGCTCAGCTCGCCGTGGAGGGCGGCGAGACCTGGAACGAGCAGGGCGAGCAGCGCGGCCACCGCGGCGAGCAATCCCGTCGTCCACTGCCTGCGCAGCACCCTGCGCCGGATCACCCAGTAGTCGGCCATCCAGGCGTAGTGGGCGGCCAGCCGCCGTTCGCTGACCCATCCTCCCAGGCCGAACACCCGGATCTCCTTGCCCGCCTCCGGTCCTGCGGCGATGTCGGCCCAGTAGTCGACCTTCCGCCGTTCGGGCGTGGCGGCGTCCTTCACCGACTCCAGATACATCCACTGGCGGCGGATGATCCAGCGGATGGCCAGCGAGACGCCGAGCAGGGTGAGGGCGAGGAACGGAAAGTAGGTGGCGAGGACCCCGGCGGTGGCGATCGTGGCGAGCATCCTGACCGTGATCTTGACTTGCCCTACGCTCGCCGCTCCCGGTGACCTGACGCGCCAGGTGATCCCCTGGTCCCCGGCGCGGGCCGCGAGGTCATGGAACGCGGGATCCTCCAGATGGGTGATGTCGCTCGGCGCCAGGGTGAGGCGGCGCACTCGTGAGCGGACCGCGCCGTCGATCTGCTTGCGGGCGACAGCGTCGACCGCTTCGCCCACGATCTCCCCGGCCTGGCGCAGCAGCATGACCCCCGCCAGCGCCGCGACCGGCCAGAGGTACGGCGCGCCCGACACCATCGCGTCGACCAGGTGTCGGACGAGGATCGCAAGGACGGGCGCGGCGGCCACGCCGATGGCGGCCAGTCCCGCGAGCACGGCAACGGTGAGTCCGCCCGCTGACCGGAGCAGCCGCAGCAGCGCCACCCGTTCCCTGGCAACCTCCATCACACGCTGCATCAGAGGGGCGGGACGAGCAGGAGCGGTGCCACGATCGAGGCGCTGCGTCCCAGGTCATCGGGCACGATGTCCTGCAGGCCGAGCATGAGCCCGATCTCACCGTCGCTGAGCTCAGGTTGGGAGGGCAGTACGGCGAGCGGCACCGTGGCCCGCATCGACAGGAGGCCGCCGCCCGTCCTGCTCCACTCCAGGTCGACGGCGTCCTCGACACCGGGCCCGCTCAGCCCCCGGTTGCGGACCCTTTGAGTGGCGTACGGGGCGCCGCGGTAGAACTCGAACGCGGGGTCGCCGAAGTTCACGAGCACGCACACGTCACCCCAGAACGCCGAGTCGTCGATCTCCATCGTCAGGGTGAGCGTCTCCTGGCCCCAGACGATCGATGCTGATGCTCGCAGGTGCCGCCCCTGCAGCCGGTGGGAGAACGATCGCGACTCCGCATCACCCAAGAGGAACGGTGTGGCGTCAAGCCGGGTGGCGCCGAGCTCGCCCGCCAGGTCGCGCATCCCGGTGGTTCGCCAGATCTGGTCCTCGACGTCGCCCAGTACCGCCGGTGTCTTGAGAAGAACAGGGTAGTGATCCCGGCTCCACAGGGTGTGGTGGGGAATCACCCGCGTGGTCGAAAGCCGGCGCAGGATGTCAGGCGCGTGTCCCAGGTGATCGATCAGTACCCGGGTCGTGAACGAGACCGAGTCGTGGGCGGACCACCGGTCCACGAGGGCGCGGAACTTCCCGCCGTCGAAGCCGGGCATGGTCACGAGCGTGACGATCTCCGCGAGGTGGCCCAGATGGACCCGGAGGGGCGTGGACCAGTGCGGTTTGACGTAATCCCGGAAGGCGTTCGCGCATCCGATGACGGCGGTGAGCTCCGGGCCGAGTGTGGTGATCGGGCCGTACTGGGTCTCGATGACGTGGGCGTTGTCGGCCATCTCCCGCCAGGAGATCATCGCCTTGTCGGCGGGGCCGCAAACCCCGTTGGGATCGATGTGAATCGGTCCGGGCACGTCGAGGTCGACCGTGTCGAGCGCGGGATAGCCCCAGACGGGGAACGCGTGATGAATGTCGAGGGCGAAGGTGAATTCCTCCCCGCCGTCGCGCCACGTGTGCCGACCGCCCTTCCCCGTGTAGCCGAAGTGGCCGGCCTCGTGCAGCCCGCAGGGGTGATCGGGGCGTGAGGCGTATCCCAGCTCGGCCAGCGGGCCGACCAGACGGGCGACGTCGCGCCGGGTGAGCCCCTCGACGACGAGGTCGATGTCGGCGCCGAACCGCTTGGGCGAGACGCCATCGGTGAGCAGTTGAGCGGCGCAACCCTTGACGAGGTAACTGTTGATCCCGTGGTCGTGCAGGTGGCGCTGGATGAGCGCCGTCTCCTCGAGACTCGCCTCCCAGCGGGACTCCGTGGCCTGTTGCGCGGTCAGGATCTCGGCGGTCAGGGTCTGCGGGGCCTCGATCGTCCCGTCTTTGACCATCATCGCGGCCTGGCCGGTGAGCCGGTGCCGGCGCAACGCCTCCACAGTCCGGTCCGGTGGCTCCACCACGTGGATCCGGCGGTCTTCTGTGGTGGGCGTGGCGCCGACCCGGCGGAGGATAGTGCCGATGTCCACATGTTCTCCCGGAAGAGGGTTACTCGGTCAGGCACGTTCGATCAGGTGGCCGAACGCTTCCGCCTTGCTGTTCAGGTATCGGCGCCACGCCGGGTTGTGCCGGCCGATCACGCGTTCTGAGGCGGTGACCCTGATGCCGGCCATGACGAGCGACTCGATCTTGTTCGGGTTGTTGCTCAGCAGCTCCACCTCGTCGATTCCCAGCGCTACGAGGATCGCCGTGGCAGCGCTGTAGTCACGGCTGTCGGGCGGCTCCCCGAGTGCGGTGAACGCTGCTGCCGTGGTGAGTCCGTCGCGGTCCATGAGCGCATACGACTGGATCTTCTGGAACAGGCCGGCGCCGCGTCCTTCGTGGGCGGGGTGGTAGGTGAGGATGCCCTGGCCGCGACTGACAAATCGTTTTAATGACTCCCACATTTGCCACGCGCAGTCGCACCGGTTGTCCTGGAGCACTTCGCTGGTCAGGCAGGCCGAATTAATGCGCATGGGCACAGGGGCTGTCAGGTTGCCGTGGGTGAGCGCAAGGTGGGTGTCGACGCGTTGCCCCTCGGCGATGAGATAGGCGGTGAGCGCGAACTCTCCGAGCGCATTGGTGACCTGAACCGGCTGGCTGACTTCGAGTATCCGTGCGTTCATCGCCTGACGAGCCCTCCGTCGACATCAAGTACGGTTCCGGTGATGGCAGGGGGCGCCTCGGTGAGCAGCCAGACCGCCGCTGCGGCGACCTCCAGCGGCTCGGTGAAGCGGCCGATCGGTATGGTCGACTCGTAGTGTCGGCGCCGCTCATCGCCCATGACCTCGGCCATGGTCGTGTTCGTCGGGCCGGGGCTCACGATGTTGGCGGTGATGCCGTGCCGGCCGTACTCACGTGCCACGCTCTTCACCGCGGCGACGCACCCGGCCTTGGCCGCCGCGTACACGGCGTCCGTCCCCCCGTTCACCGACGCCTGGCTCCCGACGACCACGACGCGGAGGGGGGAACGCTGCTCCACGGCCGCGGCGACCACGGTCCTGAGGGCAACGAGCAGGGCGGTCAGATTGGTGTCGAGCACCGTGCGCATCCTGACCGTCCCGTACTCGGTCAGCGGGCGACGGTCGTAGACCCCGATGCACCACACGAAGAAGCGAGGCAGGCCGTGGTTCCTGAAATGGTCCTCCAGCCAGGTTTCCAGGCCGGGTTGTGTGACATCCAGGGCCCATTCATTGATGCCATGGGCAGACATTTCAGCACGGTCGATTCCGTGCACGTTGATGTCTTTGTGTGAAAGAATTCTGGAAATCTCTGAGCCGATTCCGCCACGGCTGCCGAATACAAGTCCGTGGCCCTTTTTCTGGCCTTCTTCCGGCTCGTTCCTGGCTGCATTGCGTAACGCTGTGCTGGACATATAACCCCAACGACAAATCAGCGATGAATGCCGAAAAACTAAGTGTTAACTCCCTGGTTGTCAAGGCCTTGCGGCCGGGCGGTGGAATTTCCGTCGACGGAAGCCAGGTGCGATCCTTCCGTCTCGTGAAAGGATTTACCTGAGGAATACACGTGTTACGTTCTTGTTAACTGCTTTTTGTGGGTTGACGCTCGAGCGAGTCGTCACGCATTGTGGATGCCTTCAAGGAAGGGGTGCACATCCCCAAATGTGGAGGCATTCTGTGAACGAGGATCACGGTTCGGTGGTCGTTCAGGGCGTAGACCTCGGCGTGACCGTCGGCGAGTTGCGTCTGGACAACCCGATAATGCCTGCCTCCGGCTGCTTCGGCCCAGAACTCTCCGAGCTCATCCCCGCGCACCGCCTGGGCGCGGTGGTCACAAAGACGATCTTCTCCGGTCAGCGGGCGGGAAACCGCGCTCCTCGGCTGACGGAAAGCGCGAACGGGATGCTCAATTCCGTGGGGATCCCGAGCATCGGGGTGCATCGATTCCGGCGCGAGGTGTTGCCTCGCTACCAGCGGATCGGCGTCCCTGTGATCGTCAGCATCGGGGGGTTGCGCCCGTCGGAGTACTGGGAGGTGGCCGAGGAGTTGCCGCCCGCCGAGTACGCGGCGCTGGAGGTCAACGTCTCCTGCCCCAACCTCGACACGGACGGCTCGCAGCTGGGCGTCGACCCCGAGTCCGTCGCCCGCGTCACCGAGGGGGTCGTCGCACGGACCGACCGCCCCGTCATCGTCAAGCTGACGCCGAACGTCACCTCGATCGCGGAGCTGGCAAGCGCCGCGGCCGCGGGCGGCGCGTCGGCGGTCACCGTGGCCAACACCGTCAAGGCCATCGCCATCGACTGGTCCACGCGGCGTCCCGTACTCGGACACAATTTCGGCGGCCTGTCCGGGGCCGCGATCAAGCCCCTCGCGCTCCGCCTGGTGTGGGAGGCGGCGCAGGGGACGCACCTGCCCGTCATCGGGTGTGGCGGCGTCACCCGCGCATCGGACGTCGTGGAGTTCCTGCTCGCAGGCGCGAGCGCGGTGCAGGTCGGTACCGCGACGTTCACCAGGCCCGACACCATGATCCGCATCCTTGACGAGCTCGGGCCGCTGGCCCGCGACCTCGACGTGGGACGCGTGAGCGAGTTCACCCGCGGCCTGCTCATGAACGAGTAGCGCTCATCCCCCATCAGAACCCCCGTGATCTCCCTGGAGAGCTCGATGAGTGAGTCACTGTCAGAACAATCCCGCCCCACTTCCACGCCATCGAGTCCGGCCAAGGAGCAGAGCGCGACCAAGGCCGTCGTCACGGCCGTGGTCGGCTACGCCATGGACGGGTTCGACATGCTGATCGTCAGCGTGGTGCTCGCCGCGGTAACCGCGCACTTCGCGCTGAGCCCTGGCGAGGCCGGCGCGATCGCCACCTTCACACTCGTCGGCGCGGTCGTCGGCGGCATAGTCTTCGGCATTCTCAGTGACCGCTACGGCCGGGTACGCGTGCTCACCTGGACCATCCTGCTGTTCAGCCTGTTCACCGGCCTGAGCGCACTGGCGCAGAGCTACGAGCAGCTGGTGTTCCTGCGGTTCGTCGCCGGGATCGGTCTCGGCGGTGAGTTCGGCATCGGCATGACACTCGCCGCCGAGGCCTGCCGCCCCTCGCAGCGCGCGCGCACGACCTCGCTGGTCGCGCTGGGCTGGCAGTTCGGCGTGCTCCTCGCGGCACTGGCCGGCATCTTCCTCCAGCCGCTCATCGGCTGGCGCGGAATGCTCGCGCTCGGCGTGCTGCCCGCCCTGATCGCCTGGGCGTTCCGCAGGAAGGTCGGCGAGCCGCAGATGTTCGTCGAGGCCGACAAGCGGAGCGCGCCGATCAGGATGTTGTGGCGCGACGCCGCGACGACGAAGAGCAGCATCGCGATGATCATCCTCACATCGGTGCAGAACTTCGGCTACTACGGCGTCATGGTCTGGCTGCCCACCTACCTGTCGACCCAGCTCGGATTCAGCCTGACCAAGTCTGGGTTGTGGACGGTGGCCACCGTCCTCGGCATGGCCGCCGGGATCGTGATCTTCGGCCAGTTCGCCGACCGGGTAGGCCGCCGACCGGCGATGGCGACGTTCCAGGTCGGCGCGGCACTCTCTGTTCTCGTGTACAGCCAGCTCACCGACTCGACTGCGCTGCTTGTGGGTGGTGTGGTGATGGGCCTGTTCGTCAACGGCATGCTCGGCGGGTACGGCGCGCTGATGGCCGAGCTCTACCCCACCCAGGCGCGTGCCACCGCCGAGAACGTCCTGTTCAACATCGGCAGGGGCGTCGGCGGGTTCGGTCCGTGGCTGATCGGCCTGATCATCGCCCAGTACTCCTTCAGCCTCGCCATCGGGCTGCTCTCGCTCATCTACCTGGCGGCCCTGGCCACAACCCTGACGCTCGTCCCGGAGAGAAAGGGGATGGAGCTCGAATGATTCCGGTGCGACAGGCGGCCGGCGAGGTGGGATCCGGCCGGATGCAGACCCTGGTGCGGGCACTGCGCGTGCTTCGCCTGTTGAGCGAGGATCCGGCCGGGATGACGCTGCAGGAGATCTCCGATCGGCTCGACATCCCGCTCGCCAGCACATATCGCCTGCTGAGCACCATGGTGCAGGAGGAGTTCGTCGTCCGTACCTCGCGCACGCGACGCTACTTCGCGGGCCCGGGTGCGCTCGCCCTCGGCGAGGCGGCGCGCAGGGAGGACCGGCTCCGTCACACCCCACCCCCGCTCCTGGCGCAGGCGGCGATCACGGCGGGCGAGACCGCCTTCGTCACCGAACTCGTGGACGACCGCGCGATCTGTGTCGCCATCGCCGAGGGCCGGCGCCCGCTCCGGCTGTTCGTCCGGCTCGGCCAGGAGATGCCACTCCACGCTGCGGCGGCCGCCCGCGTCCTTCTGGTCGACCGTGAGGAGGACGACGTACTCGAACTCCTCGGCCCCTCGCTCCCGCGCTTCACCTCCGACACGTTGTGCTCGCACCAGGCGGTTCTCGATCACCTGAAGGAGGTGCGCGCTCTCGGCTACGACACGTGCGTGGGCGAGCTCGACGAAGGTGTGCGGGCGGTCAGCAGCGCGATCAGAGACGCGGAGGGGCAGGTGCGGCAGAGCCTGACGGTCGCGGGCCCGGCCCAGCGGATGCGTCACCCCGCCAACTGGAATCTGGTGGTCAAAGTCGTGCGTGAGACGTCAGCGGCGCTCTCCGCCGATCTCGGAGGACTCGAATGAATCGCGAAGCAACACTGACACTTTTGGCTCGCGGTGGATTGGACCGGGCAGACGGCGTGCCACAGGACGAGCTGCCACAGTACAGCGGCCTGGTCGATCCTTCCGGCGTCGAGCGGCTCGGTTGCGCGCTCGCCCGGCTGGCGGCCTCCACAGGGGCGGACACCGTGCTGGTCTGGGAGCCGCCCGAGGACCTCGTCCTGGCCCACGTCGTGGCGCGGGAACTGGGCGCCACTGTCGCTCGAGCCTGCGAAACCGCAGGGATCGTGCACATGATGGACGCACTGCCCGCCGGGGCACGCGTGCTCCTGCTCGGCGACGCCTTCCGCAGGCCCGCCGTACTGAAGGGGATGACGACGGTGACCAGGCACCACGGCGCCCACGTCGTCGGCGCCGCCGTTCTGATCGAGACCGCAGCGCTGGCCGAGCTTGGTGACCTGCCTGTCTTCTCGCTGCTGCCGATTCCTGCGGATGACGGAGCTGACCTCTCGTGACGATGGAGCCTACGGGCCGCGCTCTGCCGCGGCCCGACGCCAAACGCCTCGGCGCCATGCTGGATGACCTGGCCGAGCTGAGCGACACTGACGACGGTGTCACGCGGCTCGCCTACAGCACGACCGAGCGCGCGGCGCACGATCTTTTCGCGAGCTGGCTGCGCGGTTTAGGGCTCGACGTGCGCGTCGACGCGGCAGGCAACACCATCGCCGAGCGCCCTGGGTCGGACGCATCAGCGCCGGCCATCGCAACCGGCTCACACCTGGACAGCGTGCCCCACGGCGGCAGATTCGACGGAATCGCCGGGGTCGTGGCCGCGGTTGAGGTGGCCCGCCTGCTGGTGGAGCACGATGTCGAGCACCGCCATCCCTTCAGGTTCGTCGCCTTCGCCGCGGAGGAAGGCGCCCGCTTCGGCCAGGCTTGCCTGGGCAGCAAGGCGGTCGCCGGCCTGCTCACTCCGGCGGACCTGCACACCTACCAGGACGCAGGTGGGGTGAGCGTGGCGGCCGCCATGGAGGCCGTGGGTCTCGAGGCCGGCTCGATCGGGAAGGCGCGCTGGCAGCCGCAGGACTGGGCGGCGTTCGTCGAGCTCCACGTGGAGCAGGGGGACCGGCTTGAGCGGGCGGGGCTGCCCGTGGGGATCGTGGATGTGGTCTCAGGCAGCACCCGGCTGGCCATGGAGATCACCGGGCGGGCCACCCACAGCGGAAGCACCCCCATGGATCATCGCTCCGACGCCCTGGCCGCGGCCGCCGAGATCGTTCTCCTGGCGGAGCGTACGGCCAGCGACGAGGACCACGCGGAAACCCGCGCCACCGTCGGCGTGCTGAACGTCCAGCCGGGGAGCATCACCACCATCCCTGGCCGGGCCACTCTGACGCTTGACGTCAGGGACGTCGAGGGCGTCCGCCAGCGCGCGACCGCCGCGGAGATCGTCCGGACGGCCAGGGACATCTGCGCCAGGCGCCAGGCATCGGTGACGAGCAGGCCCATCGGCGACTCCGCGCCCGCGACGCTGTCACCCCGGCTCCGCCAGATCATGGTGGACGCCTGCCAGACGCTTGGCCTGCCGTACATGACGATGCCCAGTGGCGCCAGCCACGACGCGCAGATGATCAACCACGTCGTGCCCACCGCCCTGATGTTCGTCCCGAGCCGGGCCGGGCTGAGCCACGTTCCCGACGAGTGGACCAGCACGACAGATCTGGCGGTCGGTGTGGACCTGCTGCTGCGCGGCTTGCTGGAAATCGACCGTATTGGTGGGGAGTCGGCCGATGGGTAGCCCCATTTCTACCGCAGGCCGGCTGCTACCGGTGGAGGGACAGCCCGCGCCGGCGCCGCGCGCCGGCCTCGCGCTCGTGACGAGCAACACGCATCTGTCCGATCGCTACTGGTCACTCCGCCTGCAGGCGCCGGAGATCGCGGCCGGCGTACGGCCTGGGCAGTTCGTCATGGTGACGGTGGCGCGCGGGACCGACAGTCACCCCGCGCTGCCACGGCCGATGGCGATCTACGACTGGGACGCGGGCGACGGCTGGATCGAGATCGTCTACGGCGTGGTCGGGGCGGGCTCGCGCCTGATGACCGGCCTGGCAGCGGGAGAGCGGATCACTGTCGTCGGACCGCTCGGCCAGGGATTCACCGTGAACGACGCCGAGTCGATCCTGACCGTCGGGCGTGGCATCGGATCATGCTCGCTCGCCGGGGTCGCCCTGGCCGCCGCCCGCAGGGGCGTCCGCGTCCGCGCCGTGCTCAGTGGCCGTCACCCCGGCGCGCTCGTCGGCGCCGAGGCATTCGTCAGGGCGGGCGCGGATCCACTGCTTCTGGTCCACGACGCCGACGCCTCCAGCGCCCCGGCCCGGATCGGCGCGCAGCTGTCGCGTCTGCTGGACACGCAACCGCCGGACCGGATCTACACCTGTGGCTCCCGGCGGCTCCTCGATCTGTGTGGCGACCTGGGCCGCGCCTGGGGCGCCGAGGTCCAGGTCTCGCTGGAGGCGCACATGGCCTGCGGGCTCGGGTACTGCCACGGGTGCTCCTCATCCCTGCCCGGCAGCTCGAGCGAGGAGCCGCTCGTGTGCGCCGACGGGCCGGTGTTCCGGTGGGCCGATGCGTAGCGGGCTGCTTCTGGAAGGCGTGCGCCCGCTGGGCGGGCCACGGCAGCGGATCCTCATCAAGGAAGGCCGCATCGCGGAGGTCGGGGAGCACGTCGGCGACCGGGCCGCGGTCCGCGTGGACTGCACGGACCTGGTAGCCCTGCCCGCCCTCGTTGACCTGCACACCCACCTGCGCCAGCCCGGCGGAGAACACGCCGAGACGGTCGCGAGCGGGACGCGGGCCGCCGCGGCAGGCGGGTACGGCGCGGTCGTCGCCATGGCCAATACCGATCCCGTCGCCGACAGCGTCGCCGTGGTGGAGGAGGTGGCGCACGCCGCGGCCGGCGCCGCGTGCGCGGTACTTCCCGCAGGCGCGGTCACCCGCGGGCTCGGAGGAGAGGCGCTGGCCGACATCCGCGGCATGGCCGCCTCACGCGCAGCCGTACGCGTGTTCTCCGATGACGGCCGGTGCGTTCACCACAGCGCGCTCATGAGAGACGCGTTACGCCAGATCGCCGCCGTGGGTGGCGTCCTGGCCCAGCACGCCGAGGACCCGTTGCTGACCGTCGGCGCGCAGGTGAACGACGGACGGATCGCCGACCTGACGCGGCTGCCAGGATGGCCGGCCGCGGCCGAGGAGTCGATCATCGCGCGTGACTGCGTGCTCGCCGCGCACGAAGGCGCTCGGCTCCACGTGTGCCACGTGTCCACGGCCGGGGCGGTCGAGGTCCTGCGCTGGGCGAAGGCGCGGGGAATCGCGGTCACCGCCGAGGTCACCCCGCACCACCTGCTGCTCACCGACGATCTGGCGCTGACAGGAGATCCCCTCTACAAGGTCAACCCGCCGCTCCGTGCCCCGGAGGACGTTGCCGCGCTGCGCCGCGCGCTCGCCGAGGGAATCATCGACGCGGTCGCCACCGACCATGCGCCGCACGCCGCGGCCGACAAGACGCCGCCCTGGTGCGGCGCCCGCCCAGGCATGCTCGGCCTGGAGACGGCCCTGGCCGTCGTCGCGGAGACACTCGTGGAAACCGAGGCCATGGGCTGGGCCGACGTGGCCGACCGGATGGCGGTCAGACCCGCCCACATCGCCGGGGCCGGGCGGCGCTTCGGCCGGCCGCTCCAGCGCGGAGAACCGGCCAGCCTGGTGCTCATCCAGCGCCTGCCCTGGCAGGTACGGCCAGCGGACTCACTCAGCCTCAGCCGCAACGTCCCCTACTCAGGACGATCATTCACTCACCGGCCCGTCCTCACCATGCTCGACGGCCGCATCACCCACGACCACCACGGACTGCTGAATGGAGCTGGACCGACGTGACCGTTGACGTTCATCACCCCACGGAGGGAGACCTCGCCTCTCCCTCCCTCTTCTGGCGAGTGCGCGACCACCTCGGCACCATCACAGAAGAGGGGTCGGACAACGAGGAGACGCTGCTGCGCGCCGGCGGGGCGCTCGCCGACCATCTGGCCGACCCCCATGCCATAGCGCGCTTCCTCGGCGGGTGGATGTCGGTGTTGCAGTCGGGCGAGCACGCCGAGACCCTGGACAGGGGCAGGTCGCACCTGCACGCCAACGGGTTCTCGAAGATCTCCATGATGCGCCTGGGCGCCGCCGAGAAGTGGAACCTGCGACTGCACATCTGGTGGGGCACCGCGAAGGACTCGTGGATTCACGATCACCGCTGGTCGTTCAGCTCGATGGTGCTCACGGGGCGGATGGAGGCGTGGAACTTCCGCCCCATGACCGATGAGGCCACCGACGCGGGGCAGCGCAGGATCCGCCTGTACGACGCGGACGCCAGCGGCGCCAAGCGCGTGCAGGAACTGCCTGCGTGCCCGCTGCGGACCATCGCCCACTACACCCTCAGGACGGGAGATACGCACTTCCTGCACTTCGACGAGCCGCATCTGGTGGCCAACCCGGTCGACAGCCCGCTCGCGACCTTGATGCTGTCGGCCCCTCCGGCACGCTCGTTCTCCCACCGCTACGGCGAGATCCAGTCCGGTAGCCTCCAACAGGGCAACCTCGCCCCCACCAGGACCCTGGACGCGGGAGACTGCATCCGCGAGTCGCGGCTCCTCCAGACCCGGGTCGTGAACGGCGAGCGCGAAGGGCTGGAACGATGACCTCCACCTTCGGCGAACGCCTTTCCAGGAGCATCGGCAAGTACGGCCCGCTCTGCGTGGGGATCGACCCCAGCCCGCGGCTCCTGGCCGACTGGGGACTCCCCCTCCGCGACTTCTCTTTCACGGTGCTGGAGGCCGCCAGGGGCGTCGCCGGGATCGTGAAACCGCAGATCGCCTTCTTCGAAAGGTACGGCGGGCGCGGTCTCCTGGTGCTGGAAGAGTTGTGCACGGCAGCCATCGAGCAGGGCTTCGTCGTCATACTCGACGCCAAACGCGGCGACATCGGCAGCACCAACGAGGCCTACGCCAGTGCTTACCTCTCCACCGACAGCCCGTTCGCGATCGATGCCATTACGCTCAGTCCGTACCTGGGCGTGACGAGCATGCTCCCGCTCCTCGACGCCGCCGACCAGAGCGGACGCGGGGTGTTCGTCCTCGCGCGGACCTCCAACCCCGGAGGCGAGGACGTGCAGTGCGCGACGTCCGCGACCGGGCAGACGGTGGCACAGGACCTGCTGGACGCGATGTCCCGCCGCAACGCCGAGGCCGCGCGTCGTGGCGTTCTCGGCAGCGCGGGAGTCGTCTTCGGCGCGACGGTGCCGACCGACGGCCATGACCTGCGAGCGATGAACGGCCCGATCCTGGCGCCCGGACTCGGGGCGCAAGGTGCCACCCCGGCCGACCTCGCCAAGCGGTTCGCCGGATGCGGGGATCGCGTGGTGGTCACCGTATCCCGCGCCGTCCTGGAAGCAGGTCCTGACCCGGCATCGCTGGCCAAGCGCATCAGGCTCCTGTCCGACGAATGCAGAGAGGCGTTGGAACATGTCGCGTAGGGGCTACTTCGTCGCCGTCTGCGGCATCGACGGCAGCGGTAAGACCACCCAACTGGAGACGGTCGCGAACTACCTCTCGTCCGAAGGCGAAGTCGTGCGCACTCGGCAGCCTTCTGACCTCTACCGCGGCGATCCGGCGGTCCGGGCGATGCTCGACATGGCCGACCCGGGCCCGCTCGCCGTACCCGAACTGGCGGTCTTCGCCGCGTTCGACCGCCTGCGCCACATCAGGACCACCGTGCTCCCCGCGCTGGAACGCGGCGCCTCCGTCGTCACGGACCGGTACGTCTACTCGACCTACAGCTACTTTCTCGCCCGGGGCGTCGACGACCTCGGCTGGCTGATGGAGCTCAACCGCTACGCCCCCGAGCCGGACCTCACCCTCTACCTCGACGTGCCCACAGACGTGGCCGCCAAGAGGATCATCGCCAGGGACGGATCGTCGCGCAAACGCGAAGAACTCGATCTGGACCGAATGGACCGAGTACGCCACAACTTCCGCACCCAGCCATGGGGCGCCTCCCCGCGATACGTGACCATCGACGGCACCCAGGCGCTCGAGTCCGTCCGCGACCAGGTGATCGGCGCACTCCGCGAACACGACCCAAGGCGAACCCAGCTGACCGCGTGACGGTCCGCCGCACTTTCTGAACGAGGAGGCGAGCGGTAGAAGATCACCACTCGCTTCCCTTCAGGGAGTCCGGACCACAACCTGCTCACGGCGTACGGCCAGTGCTCGGCTCCGCTCGGTGCGCTGATCGCCCTGTTTGTGCCGTGACGCCTGGCCCAGCGAGCTACAACGAGAACGGGCGCGCGAGTTGATGTCCCTTTGATCGCTTGCGCTGCAGAGGAAGGCCGGTCAAGGGGCTCGTCGCCGGGCTGTGGATGCGGCTGAGCGAACAGTCCCGGCTTGCTCTCCGCGAGGATGCCCAGGCGGCCAGGCGCTTGAGCTTGGCGCGGTGTTGTCGATGTTCTTACGCGCTAGAGGGCAGGCGCAGGGCCAGGCAGAGGTCGCGCGCTCGTGTGGGCCGGCCGGTGTTGGCCAGGGTGAGCAAAGTCTTGCGGGTGATCCGCAGGTGATCGACTGGGCATGGCAACCGTTACCCGGCCCCGCTACCTGGCCCGCGTCCTGGGCAAGGCCGCCGTCCTAGCCGGACGCAGCGACACCTTCCTGGGCGAGCGTTACCGGCGGATCGCCCGCCGCCGGGGCAACAAACGCGCCATCGTCGCCGTCAGCCGTTCTATCCTGACCGTCATCTGGCACCTGCTGTCGATCCCGAGGCCCTTTCATCGACTTGGGCGCCGACTTCTACGCCAACCGGCTCGGCCCCGAGCGCAAGAAACGCAACCACATCCGCCAGCTGGAAGTCCTCGGCTACCGGGTCATCCTCGAACCAGCCGCCTGACACCCGAGCGGATCGTCAACCCCGAAGCACCGTCGTACGCCGGAGTTCGCTGCCGCATGCCCGGGTGACTGACCGATTTCGGACTAGTCGCTGGCATACGGCTTGCGCTCACTCATCCGGTCATCCCAGCACATCCATGCCGACCGGCCAAGCATAACGCTACAGATCCGCTCGATCACACTGTGACATCAGAGGCGTAGACCCGCGAACCGCCCTCTGATCAGCGTCGATCCTCAGGAACACCTCGTTGACGGGCAAGGTCGCGCACTTGTGATGGGCAATGACGACCTCGGCCTTCTCCACGTCGGTCATTGTCGCGGGATGACCATCGACGTCGCCACGAGTTTCGCGCGCGACCGCCTAATGGGCCAGCCAGCGCAGCTTTCCTTCGGTGGTCAGGAGGGCCAGCTCACCGTCCGCGGTGTAGGCGGCCGAG
>NZ_VCKY01000535.1 GCF_005889735.1 Nonomuraea turkmeniaca | reverse complement strand
GGGGCCGCTTGCCACCTTCCCCGGCACCTCCCGGATCAGGCTGCCCCCAGCTTCACCGCCCTGCTGCGACAGGACAGCGGCGAAGGTCTCTCACCTCCACTCGATCAATCAGCGCCTCACGGCGCACTTGCCAGAAGTGAAACGGCTAGGGCCGCTCGGCGCGGACGATGCGGGTGAGCAGGTCGCGTTCGGCGTCGGAGAGGCCGCGCTGGAGGTCATCGTCCAGCTTGTTCCAGATCTCCTCCACCGGCTCGCGCAGCGCCTTGCCCGCGTCGGTGAGGTGTACCCGGCCCACCCGCGGGCGGTCGGGGTCGGGCGCCCGGTAGACGAAGCCCGCCCGTTCCAGCCGCTGCAGGGTCTTCGTCACGGTCGGCGGCTCGACGCCCAGCCTGGCGATGAGCTCGCCCTGGGTCAGCCCGTCCTCCCGCCACAGCTGGTTGAGCAGCAACTCCTGTCCCGCATGGAGGCCGAGCGGCGCCAGGGCCGCGGCCAGCTGATTGCGCTGCGCCTTCATGAGCTTGATCAGTGCGTACGACAGGGTCTCGTCCAGCATGCCCTCATCTTGCCCGCCGCCATCTGTTTTGGTGCATGGAGACCCAAGTATGGGCGGCCTCTTACCGTGTCGTGTGGTTTAGCCGACGTCCTCCGCGCAAGGGTGAAGTATCCGGCATGCAACCCGTCGGGAGACGCAGACGTGACCACATCTGGGGATCCGAACGAGCCCCGCCCGGGCAAGGACCCGCGCGAGGACCGTCCGGAAGAGGGCGAACACGCGACCGAGTGGTGGCGTGAGGGAGCCGCGGAGGACGAGCGGCCAGGGCAGGAGGAGCGTCCGCCCATGCCCGGGCCTTACGAGCCGAGGCCGTACGAGCCGGGGCCGACAGGCGGCGACGTGACCCCGCCCGAATGGTCGCCGGCCGGCCCGCCGGGCGCCGGCCCCACGGGCGGCGTCGTGCCGGAGGAGGAACCGCCGGGTACCGGAGCAACGCCGCCGGGCGTCCCCGGCACGGGATCGAACCCGCCGGACGCCCCTGGCCCAACGCCACCGAGCGCCCCCGGGCCGGAACCAGAACCGCCCGCCCGCGAGGAAGAGGAGCCGATCGCGCCGGCGCCGCCCGTGGTCCCGCGCCCTGACGTGCCACCCACCCATGAGCCGCGCCCGGGAGAGCCCAGGCACCCCGACCTGCCCACCGCGCCCGAGACCCCGGAGCCGACGGGGGCCGACGCCGAGACGACCCAGGCGTACCCGATCCCGGGCGCCACCCCGCCGTACCCCGGCTGGGAGGGCGCGCCGCCGCAGGGGAAGCCGGGCAGGCCGACGCCGTCCCGGTACGACCAGGGTGGCCCACCGCCGGAGGAGGAGTCGGGCAGGCCGACGCCGTCCCGGTATGAGCAGGGTGCCCAGATCGGCGAGCCGCCGGTCACCCCGTACGGAGAACACGCCGCCCCCCCAGCGGCC
>NZ_VCKY01000534.1 GCF_005889735.1 Nonomuraea turkmeniaca | reverse complement strand
TTTCCGGCCGGGGGCCGCGCAGGTCGGCGTCGGGTGGGCATTGGAGCAGCGAGGATTCGTCCCGGACCTGATCATCGGAACCTCGGTGGGCGCCCTCAACGGAGCGATCGCGGCCGCCCACCCCGGCAAGGCCGCACCATGGCTGGATCGTGTGTGGACCCAGGCGCGTCGCCGTGAGGTGTTTCCGTTCGGCTATATGTCCTCGCGGGCCAGCATCTGCGCCGATCGTGGCCTGCGCAGGCTGATCGCTCGGGCCGAGCTGCCGTCGCGGATCGAACAGCTGGAGATCCCCTTCGCCGCGGTGGCCACGGATCTGGCCACCGGTGACCAGGCGCTGCTCGACCATGGAGATCTCGAGTCCGCGCTGCTGGCCAGCGCAGCCATCCCGGGGCTCCTGCCCCCGGTGTATCGGGAAGGCCGGATGCTCGTCGACGGCGGGGTGATCGCCTACGTCCCGGTACGAGCGGCTCTGCAGGCAGGGGCGGCCAGCGTGGTGGTGCTGTCGACCGGGCCGGCGAACTGTCCGCTGCGCCCGGCCATTCCACCCCGGCGGGCCGGCGCGGTCGCCGCCCGGGCAGGGCTGCTGCTGTGGCGCCATCAGATCGAGCGCGACCTGCACGACGCGTCCGAACAGATTCCGACCGTCGTGCTGCCGACCGGCATCGATACCTGGCCAGCCCCGTGGGACTTCGGCCATTCCCAGCGGCTGATCGAGACCGCTTGCCTCACGGCGGGCCGCTTTCTCGACGGGCTGCGCATCAGTGGGCCCGGCCTGTATCGGGTGGACTGGTCTGCTGTGGCATCGGCCGGCCTGGGCCAGGCACAGATCGCTTCCGCATCGGGGGTCGGCCGGTGAGCACCATCGCGTTCGTCAACATCGCCATGCACGGGCACGTCAACCCGACGCTGCCGGTCGTGGCCGAGCTTGTCCGCCGTGGCCACTCCGTCACCTATCACACCTCGCCCGCGTTCTCGAAGGAGATCGAGGCCACAGGTGCGGCCGTGCGCCTTTACCCCGGGGGTGATCAACCGCTCCCCGATCCGCCGATCCCGCTCACGCTGCTGGACGGGCTCGCACGCACCGCCGTCGGTCTGCTGCCGCCCGTGCTCTCCGATCTGCGTCGCATCCGGCCTGACCTGATCGTCCACGGCGCCGCCTGCCCCTGGGGCGCAGTCGCCGCCCGCGAACTCGAGGTGCCGGCGGCAGCGTTGTTCACCACGTTCGCGTTCAACCGGCATGCGCCCAGCCCCACCGCCGCCTCGTGGGAGCTGCTGGCCGCGGCGGCGACCCGGCCCCGCAACGTCCGGGGCTACCTGCGGTCGCGGGGGGAGTTGCACCGCCGCTACGACACCCGTGGGTTGCCGCTGCTCGACCTGGCGAACGTACGCCAGCCGCTCAACCTGGTCTTCACCTCGCGCGCGTTCCAGCCCGGCGTCGACGCCTTCGACCGGTCGTACCGGTTCGTCGGCCCGAGC
>NZ_VCKY01000533.1 GCF_005889735.1 Nonomuraea turkmeniaca | reverse complement strand
GTCCCAGTCTGGGGGTTTGGGTGCGCCGGCCGGTTGGGCGAGTGCGGGGCGGAGGTTCCGAAACCCGCGCCGGACCCGGGCGGGAGTGAGTTGACCTGTCCGCGAAACGTTCAAGCTTCCGCTCAGCACAACGATCCGGAGGATAAAGAACAAGCTTAACGCCAGTATTACGGCTTTGAGCGGCAAGTTCCTCAAGACGCGGGCGGGGCTGAACACCGGATTTCGCGTCCCTCGACACCGAAACCCGCTCTGCCTCGCCCCACCTCACCTGAGCTGGGATCGACTCCCCCCACAGTGACCGTCCGAGGCACCAGAGCAGCGCCGGCGTCGGGCTGCCGCCCGCGCCACATCAGGCAAAACCGTCCTTACGCGGGAAGATCCGGCCTGTGTCCGTCGGCCAATCCGCCGCACGCCTCGCGCGGCGTAGACCACGAAAAGCGATCAGGTCATACGAGGCATACAACCTGTCGGTCGCTGAGTGATCGAGGAACGCATCAAGCTGAGCCGGCGTCCTCGAAGACGTCGCCCGGCTGGGCGCCCGCCTGATCATCCAGACCGCGATCGAGGCCGAAGCTGACGCGTTTCTTGGCCGCGCCCGCTACCAGCGCGCCGCCACCGTCGCCGCAGCCGACGGCGACGACGAAGAGGTAGTCGCGGTCCGGCCGGGCCACCGCAACGGGCACTGCCCGACCGGGATCAAGACCACCAGCGGCCCGATCACCGTCGCCCGGCCCAAGCTGCGCGGCACCACCGAGAAGTTCGCCTCCCGCCTGGTCGGCACCGGCGTCACCCGCACCCACGCCCTCGAGACGCTGTTATCGCCTCCTTCGTGCGGGGCGTCCCGTGCTCGCCATCGCGATCGTGCTCACCATGGTGCTGTGGACCGTCACCGCCCAAGGCGGCTCGGTCACCGAGAGCCCGTTCGTCACCGTGTTCAAGGCCGCCGACATCCCCGCCGCTGCCACCGTCACGAACTTCGTCGTCCTGACCGCCGCGTTGTCCAGCGCCCACACCAACCTCTACCTGACCACCCGGATGATGCACCCGCTGGCCGCCAACGGGTACGGCCCCCGCCTGGACCGGGCGGCTCAGCTCCGCCGGGTGCCGCGCCACGCGCTCGCGCTGTCGGCGCTCGGCCTCGCGCCGGCCGCAATCGTCTCGGCGGAAAGGCGAGAGCGGGGCGCACCTGGCGCTGTTCATGGAGCCGCTGCGGCCGGCGTGGTGGACCGGCATCCCGTTCTTCATCCTCAGCATGGCGTACGTCGTCGCCTCCCGCCGCGCGAAGACATCGGTCTAGTTCCGGAGATTGCGGTAGCCGTGCTGCCCCCGCTCCCGGGCGACGCACGGCTACCGGTGTGGTGTCTTAGCTGACGGTGGCGGGTTGGGCGGACATGAGGGTCTGGGTCCAGCCGCTGGTGTCGACGGTGCCCTGGCCGATCAGGTCGTCGGCGTTGCCGTCGTGGGGGTTGTGGTCGAGGTAGCGGTGCATCGA
>NZ_VCKY01000532.1 GCF_005889735.1 Nonomuraea turkmeniaca | reverse complement strand
GTGCCGCCGCGCTCGGAGGAGCACGCCCGCTCGTGGCTGGGCTCGGGCTTCGGGTACGGCAAGGCGCTCGACTGGCGTTTCGTCACCGGCGGCCCCATGGAGCTCGGCCCGGCCACGGTGTGGGGCAGGCTCACGATCCCGCTGGTCGAGGGCGAGGAGATGACCCCGCTCGAACGGCTGGCGGTGTTCGCCGACAGCGGCAACGGCGTCAGCTTCGCCCTCGACTTCGCCACCCACGTGTTCGTGAACGTGGACCTGACGATCTCGTTGTTCCGCGCCCCCGAGGGCGAGTGGACCTGCATGGACGCCGAGACGGTCATCGGACCGTCGGGCAGGGGCCTGACCCGCTCCACCCTGTACGACGAGACCGGCCAGGTGGGCACGGCGACTCAGACCCTGTTCGTCGCGCCAAGATGAGGCGCCAAGACGACGGGGAGTTGCCATGATGGATGCCATGGTGATCGACCTCAACGCGGACCTGGGCGAGGGCTTCGGCATCTGGCGCCTCGGCGACGACCTCGCGCTGCTCGACATCGTCACGAGCGCCAACGTGGCCTGCGGCTTCCACGCCGGCGACCCCGTCACGATCAGACGCACGTGCGCGGCGGCAGTGGACCGGGGCGTGACGATCGGCGCGCAGGTGTCCTACCGTGACCTGGCGCACTTCGGCCGCAGGGAGATGGACGTCGAGCCCGAGGAGCTGTGCGCCGAGATCCTCTACCAGCTCGCGGCCGTCGACGGCATCGCCAGGGCGATGGGCGGCCGGGTGTCGTACGTCAAGCCGCACGGCGCGCTCTACAACCGGATCGTCCGCGACGAGGTCCAGGCGGCGGCGCTGATCGACGCGGTGGCCGACTACGACCCGTCGCTGCCGGTGCTCACGTTGCCGGGCTCGGTCGTGCACAAGGTGGCGGCGGCCGAGGGTGTGCCGACGGTGAACGAGGCGTTCGCGGACCGCGCGTACACGCCCGCCGGGACGCTGGTCCCGCGCAGGGAGCCTGACGCCGTGCTCCACGACCCCGCGGCGGTGGCCGCCCGTGCCGTCCAGATGGCCGTGGAAGGCTCTGTGACGGCCGTGGACGGTAGTTCCGTACCGGTTTCCGCCCGTTCCATCTGCGTCCACGGAGACACGCCTGACGCCGTCCGGCTGGCGCAAGGGGTGCGGGACGCGTTGCTGGCGGCCGGAGTGGTCCTGCAGGCGTTCGCGTGATCCGGACGGCCGGGGAGCACGGGCTGCTCGTGGAGACGGGCTCGCTGGAGTTGTCGCACCGGCTGCACGCGGCGCTGCGGGGCGACCGGCCGGAGGGGGTCGTGGAGATCGTGCCGGGGCCGGACACCGTCCTCGTGGTGGCTCCGGGCGTGGATCAGGCGCGGTTGCGGGCGCGGCTGGAGGCGGTCGTCGCGCTGGAGCGGGGCAAGGAGCAGGAGCTGTCGCTTATACACATCT
>NZ_VCKY01000531.1 GCF_005889735.1 Nonomuraea turkmeniaca | reverse complement strand
CAGACACGGTCACGGCCCAGCTCCTTCGCCCGGTACAGCGCCAGATCCGCGGCGGCCAGCAGATCGATCAGCTCGTCGCCGTGGATGCTCATCAGCGCCACTCCCACCGAAATGGTGACCTTGATGAGGGTGTCGTCGCCGGGGATGGCCATGTGGCCGATGCGGGTGCGCAGGCGTTCGGCGACCTGCCGAGCCTCGTGGACGTCGGCGCCGGGCAACAGGACGACGAACTCCTCGCCGCCGAACCGCCCCACCACGTCGTAGTCCCGTAGCTGGCTGCGCAGCGTGGCCGCCACCCCCGCCAGGACCTGATCACCGACCAGATGGCCATGGGCGTCGTTGACCCGTTTGAAGTGATCGATGTCGATGATCAGCAGAGCCAGGGTGTCGCCCGTGCGGCGGGCGCGGACGATCTCCGTGTCGGCCTCACGCTGCCAGGCGGCGGCGTTCAGCAATCCGGTCTTGGCGTCCGTACGGGCGGCCGCCTGGAGCTGGGCGTGCAGGAGGCTGCGTTGCAGGAGCACCACCGGCGGCAGGGCGAGCAGCAGCAGGGCCAGGTTGAGGCCGCAGGCGATCGAGACCGTGACCCCCAGACACAGCTCGACGATGTCCAGCAGCACGCTCTCCCTGTCCCACAACACCTCACGCCACGTGATGTCAGGGTCGGCCGTGTGCGCGGCGATGGCGATGAGCGCGATGTTGAGCAAGGAGAAGAGCAGGGCGGCGGTGACCGCGTACATGATCGGCGAGCCGCTGCCGCGCGACAGCACCATCGGGTCATGGACGAACCAGTGGAACAGGACGGACGCCGTACACCCGGCCAGGCCGATGGCGGCCGCGCTGAAGACCCGGCGGTGGAGCACCGCGGCCCGGACGCGCACCTGCAGGAGGACCTGCAGCACGATGGGAGCGAACAACGCGTAGACCGGGGGCAGGAGCAGGGCCACCGGCAGCCACCAGGCCGACAGCAGGTCCCGTGAGACTCCGGCAGGCATCCCCAGGCGCCTGGTCGCCTCGATGCAGACCGCGCCACACATCATGAGAGCCGCGAACGTGCCCACATCCGGCCACCGGATCTCGGTGGCGGACGCGAACAACACGACCGCGACGAGATCGAGAGCGACGATCGCGCACAAGTAGATCACGAGTGCACGGCGTTGCCCTAGCAACGGCCAGCGGTCGACCAGTGTTGACACACCGTCGCGAGACTTTATCGAGGCGTGACTGGTCGCCGCCATCTCGTCTCCTCCCTGACTAACGATGTGTAACACAATAATTGCGGAGTGTGCGTTGCGCGATGGGAACCGATACGTTGGCAGAGACCACACCTGCTCAATCCGGGAGCGGGCCGTGCTGGAAAGGAGCAGCCATGGTGCGGGGCGTGATTTGGACCTGACAGATGCGCTCGCGATCTGACGTGGGTCACGCGGGTACACACCATCGGCCGCCCTCGGGGCGATCAACGGGTTTCGGCCGGTGCCCCCTCCCCCTCCCCTCGTTGGGCCAACTC
>NZ_VCKY01000530.1 GCF_005889735.1 Nonomuraea turkmeniaca | reverse complement strand
ACCTACCGCGTGGCGAAGTTCAAGCGCTCCAACCAGGGCACGAGCTTCAACCAGAAGCCGATCGTGGCCGAGGGCGACCGGGTGGAGGTCAACCAGGTCATCGCCGACGGTCCGTGCACCGACAAGGGCGAGATGGCGCTGGGCAAGAACCTGCTGGTGGCGTTCATGCCGTGGGAGGGCCACAACTACGAAGACGCGATCATCTTGTCCCAGCGGCTGGTGCAAGACGATGTGCTGTCCTCGATCCACATCGAGGAGCACGAGGTCGACGCCCGTGACACCAAGCTGGGGCCGGAGGAGATCACGCGGGACATCCCGAACGTCTCCGAGGAGGTCCTGGCCGACCTGGACGAGCGTGGCATCATCCGGATCGGCGCCGAGGTCGTGCCCGGTGACATCCTGGTCGGCAAGGTCACCCCGAAGGGTGAGACCGAGCTGACGCCGGAGGAGCGGCTGCTGCGCGCGATCTTCGGGGAGAAGGCCCGTGAGGTGCGTGACACCTCGCTGAAGGTGCCGCACGGCGAGCAGGGCAAGGTCATCGGGGTGCGGGTGTTCTCCCGCGAGGAGGGCGACGAGCTGCCTCCGGGGGTCAACGAGCTGGTGCGCGTGTACGTGGCGCAGAAGCGTAAGATCACCGACGGTGACAAGCTGGCCGGCCGGCACGGCAACAAGGGTGTCATCTCCAAGATCCTGCCGGTCGAGGACATGCCGTTCCTGGAGGACGGCACCCCGGTCGACATCATCCTCAACCCGCTGGGCGTGCCCGGCCGGATGAACGTCGGCCAGGTGCTGGAAACCCACCTGGGATGGATCGCCGCCCGAGGATGGGACATCTCCGGCATCCAGGAGGCCTGGGCCGAGCGGCTGCGCGAGAAGGGCTTTGAGAAGGTCGCCCCGCGCACCAACATGGCCACCCCGGTCTTCGACGGCGCTCACGAGGCGGAGATCGTCGGGCTGCTCGACAGCACCGTCCCCAACCGCGACGGAGATCGGCTGGTGCAGCGCAGTGGCAAGGCCCGGCTGTTCGACGGCCGCAGTGGCGAGCCGTTCCCCTATCCCATCGCGGTCGGCTACATCTACATCCTCAAGCTGCTGCACCTGGTCGACGACAAGATTCACGCGCGGTCGACCGGTCCTTACTCCATGATCACCCAGCAGCCGCTCGGCGGTAAGGCCCAGTTCGGTGGCCAGCGTTTCGGTGAGATGGAGGTGTGGGCGCTGGAGGCGTACGGCGCCGCCTACGCCCTGCAGGAGCTGCTGACCATCAAGTCCGACGACGTTCTGGGCCGCGTGAAGGTCTACGAGGCGATCGTCAAGGGCGAGAACATCCCCGAGCCCGGTATTCCGGAGTCCTTCAAGGTCCTCATCAAGGAAATGCAGTCGCTGTGCCTGAACGTCGAGGTGCTCTCCAGCGACGGCATGTCCATCGAGATGCGCGACACCGACGAGGACGTCTTCCGCGCCGCGGAGGAACTCGGCATCGATCTGTCCCGGCGTGAGCCGAGCAGCGT
>NZ_VCKY01000529.1 GCF_005889735.1 Nonomuraea turkmeniaca | reverse complement strand
CGGCCGACACGGTCCCCGCCCCCTCGGACCCGATCGTCGTGGGGAGGGGGAGCGGGTAGGCGCCGGAGCGGTGGTAGATGTCGATGAAGTTGACGCCGCTGGCGGCGACGTCGACCACGACCTCGCCGTCACCGGGAACCGGGTCGGGACGCTCGGCGTACTCGAGAACCTCTGGACCGCCCTGGGCGGAGACGATGATGGCATGCATGCCCCTAGTCAACTCCGCCCGCCGCCGCCCATGCCACCCGGGCCCCCGGGTCCGCGCGCCGCGGTCCCCGGGCATGCGCCATCGCGGCAGCGTAACCCGGAGCTCGACGCGGGCCCGGCCCCGCATGTGCAGGCGCAACCGACACAGAGGCACCTACCGACCCGCTTGCGCAGACCCCGCTGCGCACGTGCACCGTGCGGTCCGCAGCCACAGACCGTTCAGCACGAAGTCCGCCTCCAGGCCGACACGTGCGGGCCCAGCCGGCACACCAGCACCTATCGGCCCAAGCCGACAGGACAGCTCCATGCACGTGCACCGCGCCGACTTGGCCCGGGCACAGATGGGACCAGTCAGGCTCAAGAGGATTCCAAGAAGCGGCGTGTTGCATGATGCCCATGAGAACTCGTATGTCGTCCATGTCCCGCGGTGCCAGCCGAGCCCTGGCGCTGGCCCTTCTCGCCGTGACCACCGTCATCACCATCGGGATGACGAGCGCACCTGCTCAGGCCATGCCCAACGAGTGGTACCGCTGCTGGATCTCGGGCCACGGTTGGATGTGGTGCATGGACGTCTAAGGCCGAACGGAACCGCCGCCCTCCCCCCGTGGGGATGGCGGCTTCTTCGTGTTGGGGGCGGACCAGGTCGCCGGCTTCCCAGCCCCGCTCGGTCAGCCGAGGCGAGCCAGGGCGCCGGCTTCCAGGGCCACCCAGATCGCCCCGTCAGGCCCCACCGTCAACCCATGAGGCTCGGCCTTCCGGACACCGTCACCCTCTCCCGTCGCCCCTTCGTCCGGCAGTCGCGGCAGCGGATGCTCTTCGATGATGAAGTCGGTGGTGATGCGCCCGACGCGGTCGGCGCCCCACTCGGTGAACCACAGTGCGCCGTCGGGACCCGCGACGATCGCATGCGGTCGTGACTCCCGGTCGGGAAGCGGGAATTCCTCGATCTTCCCCGACACGTCGATCCGCCCCACCTGACCGGCACCGATCTCAACGAACCACAACGCCTCATCCGGCCCGCACGTGATCCCCACCGGCCCGGCGCCCTCCGTGGGAAGCGGATACACCACCACCTCCCCCTTCAGCGAGATCCGACCGACGGCGTTGCCCTGGTTGAGCGTGAACCACAGGGCGTCGTCCGGCCCCGCCGTGATGAAGGCCGGCATGCCGCCCTCCACCGGCACCTCGAACTCCGCCCGCGCCCCGTCCATCCCGATGCGCCCGATCTTCCCGCTCTGCAGCTGTGTGAACCACATGGCACCGTCCGAACCGGCGACGATCCCGTACGGCGAGTCCGCCGTGTAGGCCGCCATCTGCCCATCGGCGGTGATGCGGC
>NZ_VCKY01000528.1 GCF_005889735.1 Nonomuraea turkmeniaca | reverse complement strand
GGTGAGCTGTATGTGGCCGGGGCTGGGTTGGCGCGTGGTTATGTGGGTCGTGCGGGGTTGACGGGTGAGCGGTTCGTGGCGTGTCCGTTCGGTTCGGGTGAGCGGATGTATCGGACCGGGGACCTGGTGAGGTGGACTGCTGATGGGCGGTTGGTGTTCGCGGGGCGGGCGGATGAGCAGGTGAAGATCCGGGGGTTCCGGATCGAGCCGGGTGAGGTCGAGGCGGTGCTGCACGGTCATCCGGACGTCGCCCAGGCTGCGGTCGTCGTCCGTGAAGACGTCCCGGGTGACAAGCGGCTGGTGGCGTACGTGGTGCCCGGCGACGGCGACACGGTGGATGACGGGCTGCGGGACTACCTTGCCCGGCGGCTGCCGGAGTACATGGTGCCTGCCGCGGTGGTGACGCTGTCTGCGTTGCCGTTGACGCCGAACGGGAAGCTGGACCGCAAGGCGCTGCCCGCGCCGGAGTATGTGAGCGGGTCGGGCCGGGCTCCTGCCACGGTGCAGGAGGAACTGCTGTGTGCCGCCTTCGCCCAGGTCTTAGGCGTGGAGTCGGTAGGAGTCGACGACAGCTTCTTCGACCTCGGCGGTCACTCTCTGCTCGGGGTCCGCTTGGCATCTCGTATCCGAGCGGTGCTCGGGGTGGAGTTGCCGCTGCGTATGTTGTTCGAGGCACCGACGGTGGCCGGTCTGGCGACCCGTCTGACGGGGAGCGATGTCGGCCAGGTGCGTCCGCCGCTGCGGACGACGGAGCGTCCGGAGCGCGTCCCGCTGTCGTTCGCGCAGCGCCGGCTGGCGTTCCTGGAGCAATTGGAGGGTCCCAGCCCCACCTACAACCTTCCGACGGTGGTCCGGCTCACCGGTGACCTGGATATCGCCGCGTTGAACGCGGCCTTCCGCGATGTGCTCGCTCGTCACGAGTCCTTGCGTACCGTCTTCCCGTCTGTGGACGGGGAGCCGTATCAGCACATTCTGGATATGGCGGAGCTGGATTGGGCGCTGCAGGTGTCCCGGGTGGAGGCCGGAGAGCTGGCCGGCGCCGTGGGGCAGGTGACGCGGTACGCGTTCGATCTGTCGAGTGATGTGCCGGTCCGGGCGTGGTTGTTCCAGACCGGGGCCGACGAGCAGGTGCTCGTGGTCGTGGTGCATCACATCGCGGGCGACGGCTGGTCGATGGCGCCGCTGGGCCGCGACCTGTCCAGCGCGTACGCGGCCCGCATGCGGGATGAGGCTCCGGTGTGGGAGCCGTTGCCGGTGCAGTACGCGGACTACGCGTTGTGGCAGCGGGAGTTGCTGGGCGAGGAGTCCGACCCGGACAGTCTGCTGTCGGCGCAGATCGGCTACTGGCGGGAGGCGTTGGCTGGTGCGCCGGAGGAGTTGGCGCTGCCGACGGATCGGCCGCGGCCGGCGACGGCCAGTCATCTCGGTCATCGGGTGCCGTTGCGGATTCCGGCTGAGGTGCATGAGCGGATGGTGGCGCTGGCCCGTTCCGAGGGCGTCACGGTGTTCATGATGCTGCAGGCGGCGCTGGCGGTGACGCTGTCGC
>NZ_VCKY01000527.1 GCF_005889735.1 Nonomuraea turkmeniaca | reverse complement strand
GCCCGCCCTCCCCTGGCTCACCCCGACGCCGGTGCCGAGCGGTGTGAAACACCCGGCACCTGGACGGCGTCGGCATCCGCTCAGCGACGCCCGATCGTCAGAGCCGGCCCGGTGCGATCGGTGAAGAAGTTGTTTCACTTGTTTGTCTAACGGCAACTGCTTCTCGATCACGGATCGTGATCGAGAACCCCCGCGTGCTAGGCGTGATCAGGCTCAGCGTCACCACGGACGCCAGTACAGCCCCCGAACGTCAGCGAGACGCGATCCAACACTGGGCCAACACCCCACATGTCGGCGGAACCGTGATCGGATGGGCTGAGGACCTGGATGTGTCCGGTGGCCTCGACCCGTTCAGGCGACCGAAGCTCGGCCCCTGGCTCACAGAGCGGGAGAGCGAGTTCGATGTCATCGCCGTTCTCAAGATCGACAGGCTTACCCGTCGCTCGAAGCACTTCGCCGAACTGGTCGAGTGGTGCGAGCAGCGCGGTAAGACGATCGTCTCCGTGACTGAGGGCATCGACATGTCCACCCCCATGGGGAAGATGTTCGCTCAGATCATCGCGGCGTTCGCAGAGGGGGAGCTGAACACGATCCGCGCCCGAATCCAGGCGAGCGCGCAGACTCGCCTAGAGATGGGTGTGTGGACCGGGGGAGTGCTTCCGTTCGGGTACCAGTTCACAGACAGCACAGCGAGCAAGGGCAAGAAGCTGGCCCAAGATCCCGAGTATGCGGCTCTGCTCAGGGAGATCGTGGACAGGGTGAAGGCCGATTGGTCGGCCTACCGGATCGCCGTGGACCTCAACAGGCGCAAGGTGCCGACATGGCGGGACTACTTGCGCATCAAGTCGGGGAAGCCCCCTCGGGGAATCCAATGGACTTCCGCCACGATCGTCGCCATCGTCACCAACCCCACCGCTGCGGGGCTCTTTACTTACAAGGGCGAGCAGGTGGAGGACGATGAGGGCAACCCGGTCATGATCTCGTCCAACCCGATCATGACTCCCGACGAGTGGAACCAGATGGTCGTTCGGTTCACCACCGATGAACGGAAGGCGGTCAGGTCCACCCCCTCACGTTCGATGCTCGGGGGAGTGGCCACCTGTGGCGTCTGCGGTGCCAACATGTCGTCCGCCAAGAAGTCGAAGAACACCGTCAAGGGAACCGAGTACTTCTACTACGCCTGCAACAACCTCCAGACCGGCACGTGCCGGTTCCCGGCCCGAAGCACGCGGGAGCGTCTTGATCAGTACGTGAACGACGCTGTTGGCCGCGCCCTCGGACAAGCCCCCGTGTTCGAGAAGTCATCCGTGGACTCCGGCCCGATCCGCACCGAGCTGGAGGCCGTGAAGAAGCGGCTCGATCGACTTGAGACGGACTACATGGCCGGTAGGTACGACGAGGAAGGGCAGCAAGCCTCGGCGATTCACGGCGGCTGAGGAGAGTTCCGACCAAGTGATCGATTAGACAGCAAAGAGTGCCCCTGATCTGGAAGATTACGGATTGTCGAGATCAACAACCTTCCAGAGCGAGGAGCACTCTTCGCGTGCAGAC
>NZ_VCKY01000052.1 GCF_005889735.1 Nonomuraea turkmeniaca | reverse complement strand
GTGCTGGACTCGTTCCCCCAGTTCTGGCTGGGTATGTTGCTCATCGTCCTGTTCGGGGTGCAGCTGCAGGTACTGCCGACGTTCGGTGTGTCGGGCGTCGAGGGCGTGACGGTCTCCGGCGTGCTGCTGCATCTGATCCTGCCGGTGAGCACCCTGACGCTGACCGGGATGGGCTATCTGTTCCTCTATACGAGGTCGTCGTTGCTGACGGTGCTGACCAGTGAGCCGATTCAGCACGCGCACGCCCGCGGCGTCCCGTATGGGCGGCTCGTCAGGCGGCATGCGCTGCGGCCCGCACTGCTGCCCGTGCACACGATCCTCATGATGGAGATCGGCTTCCTGGCTGCGGGCTCGATCGTGGTGGAGACCGTTTTCGCCTATCCCGGGCTCGGCCGCCTGACCTTCGACGCGATCGCGGCCCGCGACTATCCGCTGATGCAGGGCGCGTTCCTGGTGCTGACGCTGATGGTCGTGCTGATGAACGCGGTGGCGGACGCCACGTACCCGTTGCTCGATCCCCGTGTCAGAACCGGAGGCGGCCGATGATGTTCCTGCGCGCGCCCCGCCGCAACCTCCTCGGCACGCAAGGGCTGATCGGCGCCGGGATCCTGGCCGCGATCGTCGGCGTCGCGCTGTATGGCACGCTGCTGCCCGACGACGCGGGTCGCGCCCGGGTGGCGCAGCCCTACGCCCCTCCGGGAGCGGGGCTGCCGCTCGGGGCCGACGATCTCGGCAGGAACCTGCTCGACCAGCTCATCGTCGGCGCCGGCGCCTCGCTGAGCCTGGCCTTCATCGTGGCGGCGGCCACCACCGTGCTCGCCGCGCTGGTGGGCGGGGCGGCCGGAATCGGGCCGCGCTGGCTGTCGGCCACGCTGATGCGCGGCACCGACGTCATGCTGGTGCTGCCCGAGCTGATCCTCTACATCCTCGCGGCGGCGTTCCTCGGCCAGTCCTTCGGCACGCGGGTGACGATCCTGGCCTTGATCCTGTGGCCGGTCCCGGCTCGGGTGCTGCGGGCCGCCGTGCTGACCGCGTGGTCGCGCGGCCACCTGGAGGTGGCCCGCGCGATGGGGGCGCCGCGCTGGTGGCTGCTCCTGCGGCACGGCTCCTACCTGATCGGGCCGCTGCTCATCCCGGTCTTCGTCCGTACGGCGATGCGTGCCGTCATCTACGACGCGACCCTGTCGTTCCTCGGACTTGGGGACCCGACCGCACCGAGCTGGGGCACCACGCTGTTCTGGGTGCAGACCAACGGCGTGTTCCTGTCGGAGGCCTGGCTCTGGTGGGCGCTGCCGCCGGGCGCCGCGATCACGCTCACCGTGCTGGCCCTGGCCCTCATCGGCACCGCCGTCGAGGAACGCCTCAACCCCGCGCTCAGGGAGGCCACCCGATGACGCTGTCACTGCGCGACCTCACCATCTCCTACGGCGGCCTGACGGCGGTGGACGCAATCAGCCTGGACGTCGCGGAAGGCGAGGTCGTCGCGCTCGTGGGCGAGAGCGGCTGCGGCAAGACCTCGCTCGCCCGCGCCCTGCTCGGGCTGCTCCCCCGCACCGCTTCCGTCACCGGCTCCGCGTGTCTCGGTGAGGACGAGCTGGCCGGGCGTACCGACTGGAAGGACATCCGCGGCCGCCGGGTCGCCATCGTGCCGCAGGGCGCGATGACCGGCCTCAGCCCGGTGCACCGGATCGGCGCCCAGCTCACCGAGATGCTCACCCTGCACGGCGGCCACGCGGAACCGGCCGAACTGCTGGAACGCGTCGGGCTCCCACCGGCCATGCTGCGGTGTTACGCGCACGAGCTGTCCGGAGGCCAGCGGCAACGGGTGGCGATCGCCCTGGCGCTGGCGGGCGAGCCACGGCTGCTGATCGCCGACGAGCCCACCACCGGGCTGGACGCGATCACGCAGCGGCAGGTCCTCGCCCTGCTCGCAGGTCTCGGCACCACCATGCTGATCGTCTCGCACGACCTCGCCGGGCTGATGCCGTACGCGGACCGGGTCGCGGTCATGTACGCGGGCCGCCTCGCCGAGGTGCGCCCAGCCGGCACGCTGGCCGCCGAGCACGCTCACCCGTACACCGCGGGCCTGCTCACCGCCACGCCGGTCGCGGACCGGAAGGTGCCGTGGGGGAGCATTCCCGGCTCCGCGCCCGCGCTCGACCTGCTGCCGGAAGGGTGCCGGTTCGCCCCGCGCTGCCCGCTGGCCACCAGCCTGTGCGCCGAGGAAGCACCGCAACTGCGCTCGCACGGCACCGCACAGGTGGCCTGCCATCATCACGACAAGCCCACATTCCCGGTAGTTCCACAAGGCGACCACCCGCTGGGAGCTCCGGTGGTCCGCGTGGCCGGTGTCCATCACCGCTACCGGACGCGGTCCAGGACCGTAGAGGCGCTGCGTGGCGTCGATCTCGACATCCACGCCGGAGAGATCGTGGCGCTCGTGGGCGAGAGCGGCTCCGGCAAGAGCACTTTGGCCAGGATCATCCTGGGCCTGCTGCGCCCGTCGAGCGGCCGGGTCGAGATCGCGGGCGAGGAGCTCACCACGCGGCGCGGCCGCGCGCTGCGCCGCCTGCAGCAGCGGATCGGCTTCGTCCACCAGGACCCCTACGACGCGCTCCACCCCGGGATGCGAGTGGCGAGTCTGGTGGCCGAACCCCTGGTGACGACGGGCACCCCGCGGGAGCACCGGGCCGCGCGGATGCGGGACGCGGTGAGCGCGGCCGGGCTGCCGGTGACGGACGAGTTCCTGCAGCGCTTCCCCGGCCAGCTGTCGGGCGGGCAGCGGCAGCGCGTGTCCATCGCCCGGGCGCTGGCGGCCGACCCCATCCTCCTGATCGCCGACGAGGCCACCTCGATGCTGGACGTCTCCACCCGCGCCGGCATCGCCACCACGCTCCGCACGCTGGCCGTCGAGCGCGGCCTCGCCGTCCTGTTCGTCACCCACGACCTCGGAGAGGCGGTGCAGTCGTGCGACCGGATCGTGGTGCTGCGCAGCGGCACCGTCGTCGAGCACGGGCTGTCCGCCGACCTTGCCAGCGCGCCTTCCCACCCGTACACGGCCCAACTGCTTGAAGCAGCTCAGACCTGACAAGGATGGACAGAGTGACAGACGTCTTCGCACGCCTGGAATCCTTCGGCGACCGCTTCCAGCTCCAGCGCGGGCTGGCGCCGGGAGAGGACTGGCTCGCCTGTGACCGGCTGCTCGATCCGTGGTCCGCGGAGCTGAAACAGGTGCTGGAGGCCGAGCGACGGGCCAGCGGCCAGGTCTCCGATCACGCGACCGCACTGACCGTGATGGCGGTGTACGCGGGCACCGTGACCGCGGCCGCCGTGCTGGCCTGGGCGGTCGACGGCGTGGTGATCGACATGCGGCCGCACAACGTCGCCATCCGGCTCTCCCCGCATCACGGCTTCGAGGCCGTCGCCCTCCGCGAACCCACCGTCACCGACGCGCCCGTGGAGACCCTGGTCGCCTGGGTGCTGGACGATCACCTGCTGCCCCTCGCCCGGGCCATGCACCTCCGTACCCGAGCAGGGTTGCGTCAGCTCTACGGCGGCGTGGCCCATGGCTGCGCGGCCGCCTTCTGCATCGCCAGCCGGCGCGGTGGCGACGTCGACCAGCTGGAGAGCGCCTACCAGACCTTTCTCGCCGCCGCCACCGGCGGGCTCGACCGCCTCGGCGAGGTGATCCGGCTCAGGGAAGGCGAGCGGGAAGGACTCTTCTACCTGCGCAACACCTGCTGCCTCTACTACACCTCGGCAGAGAAGGTGAAGTGCTCCAGTTGCTGCCTGGACACCGTCGAAGACCGCGTGGCGAACTACCGGCGAGTGCTCGCCAACGGTGTAGTCCCGCATTGACGGGTAGGGTGATACCGATAAGTCGTACACCGATGTACGAGATATTCGGAGGCCTTGATGATCCCGGTCCACATGAACGTGAACGGGCAGCAGCATGAGCTGTCCCTGGAGGATCAGGGTGCCTGCGGAGCCTGCACGGTTCTCGCCGACGGCGAGCGGATCAACGCGCGCCTGACGCCCGCCGTGCAGTGCGACGGCGTGTAGATCGTCACCATCGAGGCCATGGCGGGTCACGAGCTGGGCGCCCAGGTGCAGGAGGCGTTCCTCGCGCACGATGGATTCCAGTGCGGCTACTGCACCTCTGGGCAGATCTGCTCAATCGTCGCGATGCTGGCCGAACACCGCGACGGCCGGCCGAGCGCGGTGACCGAGGACCTGACCGGGACCGCGGCGCTCACCGACGACGAGATCAGGGAGCGGATGGCGGGCAACCTGTGCAGGTGCGGCGCCTACAACGCCATCGTGCCGCCATCCGGGAGGTGGCCGAGGCATGAGGGAGTTCGCCTACGTACGAGCAACCGACGTGGCCGAGGCCGTCGGACTGGCGGGCCCGCAGGTGCGATACCTGGCCGGCGGGACGAACCTGTTCGACCTCATGCGCGAAGAGGTGGAGCGGCCCGAGCAGGTCGTCGACATCTCCCGTCTGCCGCTGTCGGCCATCGAGGACGTTCCGGACGGCGGGCTACGCCTGGGTGCGCTGGCCCGTAACGCGCAGGTGGCCGCCGACGACCGGGTCCGCCGGCGCTACCCGATACTCGCGCGGGCTCTCCTGAAGGGAGCCTCGCCGCAGGTGCGGAACCGGGCGACGGTCGGTGGCAATCTGCTGCAGCGGACACGCTGCCGTTACTTCTACGACCTCGGCGCCGCCTGCAACAAGCGGACGCCCGGTGCGGGTTGTGACGCGCTCGCCGGGTTCAACCGCGGGCACGCCATTTTGGGAGCGAGTCCGAGCTGCGTGGCGGTGCATCCCTCCGACATGTGCGTGGCGCTGGCGGCGCTCGACGCGACCGTCAATCTCACCGGCCCCGAAGGCGACCGGAGCGTGCCGGTCACGGATTTTCACCTCCTGCCGGGGGAGACACCGCAGGTGGAGACCATGCTGCGCGCGAGCTGGGCATCGTGGCGTGGCCGCGGCTCTGGCCAACGCGATCTACCACGCCACCGGCACCCGCATCCGGTCCCTTCACACCGGACAAGCTGCTAGAGGGCATTGGCTAGCACGACGCCGCTGCCGACGCCGAGGAGGAGCGAGACCGCGGCGGCGACGTACACGATCCGGGCCGCGCGTGTTGCGACGGTGATCGCATCTCCGGGTTGGAAGGCGGGCCGGATCCAGCGGAGGTAGTAGAAGACGCTCGCCACGGTGTTGATCGCGGCGACCACGGCCAACCAGGCGTAGCCGCCGTCCCAGGCGGCGGCGAAGACCAGCACCTTGCCCACGAAAACGGCCGTAGGTGGCGTGCCGACCAGCCCAAGCAGGCAGACGATCAGCGCGAGGACCAGGCCGGGCGAGCGGCGGGCCAGCCCGGCGTAGCCAGCCAGCCGGTCCTCGCCCACCGCGAGCACGACCGCGAAGGCGCCCAGGTTGGTGATCGCGTACGCGGCCACGTAGAACAGCAACGCCGGTTCGGCGAGGTCGCTCTGCCCGGCCATGGCGATGGGGACGAGCAGGTATCCGGCCTGGCTGATGGTCGAGTACGCCAGCAGGCGGCGCACGTTGTCCTGGTGGAAGGCGGCCAGGTTACCCAGCGTCATCGTGGCCGCGGCAATGATCGCGATCAGCGGCCGCCAGCCGATCTCCAGGCCGGCGAAGACCTCGACGGCCAGACGGAACAGAGCGACGAAGGCACCGATCTTGGGGACGGTGGTGACAAAGGCCGCGACCGTCCGCGAGGCACCCTCCGTCACGTCGGGCACCCAGAAGTGCGCCGGCACTCCCCCGGCCTTGAACAACAGGCCCCCGAGCAGGAGCACCACGGCGAGCCCGGCCGCTCCACCCCGAACCGGACCGAAGTCCTGGTATGCCGTCGTCCCGGCGAGACCGTAGAGCAGGGTGACCCCGGCCAGCATGAGCACGCCGAGGAAGGCGCCCATCAGGAAGTACTTGAGCGCGGCCTCGGTGCCTGCCTCGTCCTTGGCGAACCCGGCCAGCGCGTAGGCGGGGATGCTCGCCAGCAGGTACGCGGCGACGAGAACGAGCAGGTCGCCGGCGCCCGCCAGGATGACCGTGCCGAGCGCGGCCAGCATGAACAGCACGTAGACCTCGGTCTCGCGGCTGTTGCCCCGCGCCCATCCAGCGGCCAGAACGAGGACGAGGAAGTTCGCGACGATGACCGTGGCCCTGGCCACATGGGTCAGCAGATCCACCGAGTAGGCCTCGAAGGCCATCGTGTCCGGCCGGAGAGCCGCGACCGAGGTGGCGGCCAGCGCGGCCACCAGCGCGATCCCGCAGATCCAGCCCACCCATCGTTGCCGCCCGCGCGGCAGGAACAACCCGGCGAGCAGCCCGATCACGGCTCCGGCCAGGATGAGCAACTCGGGCAGGAGGTCGACGGGGTTCTCGGTCATGCCGGTCATCGGCTCACCCCGGTAACCAGCGCCGCCGAGAACGGTTCGATGAAATCGAGCAGCCAGCCCGGCACAATGCCGATCACCAAGGACAGGACCAGCAACGGGGCGATCGAGGCCACCTCGTGTGGCTGGGCTTCGGAGACGCGCAGCTCTCCCAGAGGACCGAGGAACGCCTTCTGCAGAAGCCGCAGCAGCAAGGCGGCAGTGATCAGGATGCCCACGATGCTCAGCCCACCGGCCACGACCGCGCCGGTCATGCCGGTTCCTATCACGCCTGCGAAGATCTGAAACTCGGCGATGAAGCCGGACAGCCCGGGCAGTCCCAGCGAGGCGAAAGCGGCCACGGCGGTCATCAGGGTGAACGTCCGGGCGCTGGCCGCGATCCCCCCGAACCGATCGAGGTCGTAGCTGTGCGCCCGATCCCAGAGGATGCCGGTGAGCAGGAACAACGCACCGGTGATCAGGCCGTGGCTGACCATCTGGGTGACCGCGCCGGTGACCGCGAGTTGCCTGGCCTGGACATCGCCTGCCGCGAGCCCGGCGGCGCCCAAGGCCAGCACGATGTAGCCCATGTGGTTGACAGAGGTGTAGGCGATCAGCCGCTTGATGTTCTGCTGCGCCAGGGCGACGAGCGCGCCGTACAGAACGCTGACCACTCCGACGACGATGATCACCCATGCGTACTGCCGCCACGGCCCGGGGAGCAGGGGCAGGGCGATTCTCGCGAAGCCGTACGTGCCCATCTTGAGCAGGATTCCCGCCAAGATCGCGGAGCCGGCGGCGGGGGCGTCGGTGTGCGCCGGGGGTAGCCAGGTGTGGAAGGGCACGGTCGGCGTCTTGACCGCCAGCCCGATGCCGACGGCCAGCAGCACCAACGCGCCCGCCTCCGGCGGGCTCGCGGTCAGGTCGACGATGTCGAAGGTGCGCGGATCGCTGCCGAGGTAGAGACCGATGAAGCCCAGCAGGAGAGCGAGCGAGCCGAGAAAGGTGTAGAGGAAGAACTTCAGCGCCGAGCGGGCCCGGTCCCCGTGGCCCCAGCCGACGATCACGAAGTACATGCCCACGATCGACAGGTCGAAGAAGACGAAGAACAGCAGCAGGTCCAAAGCCGCGAACAGGCCCGTGGAGACCGTCTGCAGGAACAGGAAGAGCGCGGCGTACGACTTGGGCCGCTCTGCCTGCGTCAGCGAATAGATCGCGCACGAGAGGAACAGCACCGCGGTGAGCGCGATCAACGGCAAGGACAGACCGTCGACGCCGACGTGGTAGCCCGCGCCCACCGACGGGATCCAGCGCAGCCGTTCCTCGTAACCGATCCCTCCGCGGTAGCCGAGCCACATGACCACGACCAGCACCAGGTCGGCCGCCGCGGCGGCTACCCAGATCCAGCAGGCCGGCAGCCGCGGCACGGCCAGCAGCGCCGCGGCCAGCAGCGGCAGGAAAACGGTCAACGAAAGCACGGTCACCTCACCAACATGATCACGATCGCCAGCAGGGCGACGGCCACCGTCGCCTGGGCGAGGTAGGTGTGGACCTGGCCGGTCTGCGGCTTCCTGGCCAACTTGCCCAGCCGCCCGGCCATCGCCGCCGTGCCGCGGACGACGCCGTCCACGCCGGTTTCGAAGGGCGACCGGGCGAACCTGGCCATCGCCATCCCGCCGCGGGACACGGCACGCACCACGCCATCGATCACCGCATCGTCGAAACGCGCCAGCGCCTTGGCCACCACCATCAAGGGCTGCCAGACCACCGCCACCGCGAGCGGCTCCAGGCCCAACCAGCCGGCCAAGAAGGCGCCGGCTTCGAGCTCCGCTCGCCGGCGCAGCCTTACCCCGATCACCAGCATCACCACGGCCAGGGCCAACACGCCCGACGCGGCCAGCTCGCCCGCCCCGGGAAGGGGTCCGGCCGCGTTGAGCAGGCGGGTCCAGCCGCCAAAGAGGAGCCCGATGATCCCCAGCGTCGCGGCGAGCAGGGCGAGCAGAGGCAGCGGCAGGCGTTCGAGCAGCCTGATCCGGGCTCCGTCACGCCGCGCCGCCTCGGGCGACCATACGGCGATCAGCGCCTTGGCGGCGTACGCGGCAGAGAGCACGGCCGCAGCCAGCGCCACCGCATGCAGAGCGGGATCGCCCACTGCGGCGAGCACCATGTCCTTGGTCACCCACAGCGACAAGGGCGGCAATCCGGCCAGCGCCAAAGCGCCGACCCCGAAAGTGACGCCGACGAGGGGATACCGCCGCGCGGCACCCTGAAGTTCTGGCAGGTGCTCAGTGCCGAGCGCGGTCAGCCAAGCTCCGGCTCCCAAGAAGAGCAGGCTCTTGACCGCCGCGTGCGCGACCAGGTGAGCCGCGCCCCCGGCGATCGCCGAGACGCCCGCGGCCAGCACCATGAACCCGATCTGCGCGCACGTGGAGGCGGCCAGCAACTGCTTGAGGTCACGTTGCGCGAACGCGACAGCGCCGAGCAGCAGCGCCGTCAGCGCACCGACCCAGGCAACGACGGTCGCTGCCCAGCCGGTCGCCACCAGCACCGATTGCGTACGCAGAAGCAGATAGGCGCCCGCGGCGACCATCGTGGCCGAGTGCAGCAGCGCCGACACCGGGCTCGGGCCCGCCATCGCACGCGACAGCCAGAAGGAAAAGGGCAGCTGCGCCGACTTCCCCAGCGCGGCCGCGACTAGACCGGCCGCCACGAGGTCCAGCCATGGAGAGCTCGTGGCGGTCAAACCGGTCAGGTTCAGCGAGTGCGATCCCGCGATAGCGCAGCCGGCGGCCAGGTAGAGCCCCATGTCGCCCGCGCGGGTGGTGACGAAGGCGATCGTCCCCGAGCGCACCCGATCCCGCTCGCGCCACCAGAAGCCGATCAGTGCGTAGGACATGGCGCCCATGACTTCCCACGCCATCAGCAACAGGACGAGGTCCGTAGCGGTGACGGTGACCAGCATCGCGCCCATGAAGATCAGCATCAGGCCGAAGAACCGGCCCGTGGACTCGCGGATCTCGCCCGCAGCGAAGACGAGAACCGCCAGCGCGACCACCGACACGGTGACCACCATGACCGCCGACAGCCCGTCGACCGCCAGCCCCGACTCGAAACCGGCGAACAACTCGATGGTCATGGCGGGACGCTGGATCGCGGCCCAGATGGCCAGGAGCACGGTAGCCGAGGCGACGAGGAGCCCGATCGCGGGTCCGGCCCGCCGAAGGATGATCAACGCACCGCCGGAGACGATCGGAAGCGCCGGAAGCAGCAAGACGAGGATGTTCATCCCTTCAGGTCCTTCGCCTCATCCGTCAGGTCGACCTCCCGCGCCCGGAAGAGCGCGGTGACGACGGCGAAGCCCATGGCCATCTCCAGGGCCATCACCGTGATCGCCACCAGGACGAGGACCTGGCCGTCGGCGGTCTCGGGAGCCAGGAAGTACCAGAACGCGCCACCGGCCACGATCAGCCCATTGATCATCAGCTCCAGGCCCATCATCAGCATCACGATCGACTGCTGGGACAGCGCGCCGTACAGACCGACCGCGAACAACGCGGCACCCAGCAAGAGGAAGGACTGGAGCGTCATCCGGACTCCTCGCGAGGATCGGGCGAGCCGCACGAACCGTGCCCGTGATGGTGCTCGGCGGCGGGGAGCCCCGGGCCTTGGCCTGGGCCAGGGTCGAGCGGGCGGCGGCGCTTCAGGTCCTCCCCGTAGCGGTCGTACCGACCCCGATGAGTGGCGAGCACGACGGTCGAGATCATCGTCGCGAGGATGGCCACACCGATGACCATCATGACGAGCATCTTCGATCCCATGATCGCCATCCCGAGCTCGCGGGTGGGATCGGCTGGAGGCTCGCCTCTGCGCTGTGGCCAGGACGTGAGGAAGATCCCCGCCGTCAGGAGGACGAAGACCGCCCCCGATATGATCACGGCCCCACGGTTGTTGTGGACCATCTTCATCGGCATGAGACCCGCCGGGTTCATCATGTACATGATCATGAAGACCGCCATGATCAGCATCTCCATGACCATCATCAGGATGATCAGGACGCCGAGATACTCCAGGTCGATGAGCAGGAACGCCGCCCCGACCGCCAGCAGGGAGGCGAGGAGGGCGAACGTCGCCCGCGCCATCGAGTCGACGACGAACACCACGATCCCGGCGGCCACGGACACGACGGCCAGAATCCAGAAGGCGACGGCCATCACAACACCACGATTCCGACGACGAGCAGCTGAACGAGCGACAGCGGGATCAACACCAGCCAGGACGCCTGGGTGAAGCGATCCATCCTGATGGCGGGCACGCGATGCCGTACCCAGACCAGCAGCCCCAGCACAGCCGCCGTCTTGACCAGCACCCACAACCAGCTCGGCAACACCGGGCCCGCACCACCCCCCAGGAACAGCGGTACGGCCGCCGCGGCGGCCACCACCAGCAGCGCATAACGCCCTGCCTGGAAGAGCAGCCGATCAGGCCCCGACAACTCGGCACGCACGCCACCTGCGAGATCAGTGCCCACCGGCTGGCTCATCGGCCCCCAGAACGCCATCGCCAGCGCGGACACCAGATAGATCAGAAACGCGATCGGCATCCACACCACGAACCAGAGTCCCTGCTGCGCCTGCACCGCGTCGCCCATCCGCAGCGACCCCGCACCGAGCGCCACCGTGATCAGCGCGAACATGTGCGGCAGCTCGTACGCCAGCCCCTGGGCGACGAGCCGGTAGGCGCCGGCCAGCGGATACACCGAATTGACCGCCCAGCCGGTGAGCCAGAGCGACCCCCAGACGCACACCTCCATGGCGTTGAACCAGACGATGCCCACGGCCAGATCCGCGACAGGGGCGTCGCCCAGTGGGATCACGATTCCAGCCAGCACCGGTGCGACGATCAGGCTGATAACGCCGATCCGCAGGAGGAGTGTGTCACGCAGCAACGTGCGCCGACGCTGCTGGACGAGCAGCCGCGCCACTTCGCCGAACGGGGCACCCACCTGGGCCCCACCCAGCCTGGCGTCGAGACAAGCGGCGGAAAGCCCGAGGCCGACGAGTGCCAGCAGAAGAACTGCGCCTTCAAGCATGAGCGACCGCCGGTTCTGGATCGAGGCTGGCGATGATCAGCCTCGCCGTGGCCAGCTCTCCGCCGACGAGCAGCCCGGGGTGCAACGTGTGCCTGACCGGAGGTGCGCCGTCGAGCGGCGTTTCGTCCTCGAGGGCATCGATCGCCGCCCGCGTCCGGGTCAGCCACCCGTCCAGCCTGGACACCGCGTCGCCGTCCTCGATCGATCCGACGTCGCGCAACATCCAGCGCAGGGTTCTGGAGCGACGCACCTGTCTTTCGAAGCTCCTGTACGGCGCGGCGAGCTCGGCACGCGGTGCGTCAGCGAGCAGGCGATCCCTCAGCGCCCTGGCGCGCCTCGCGGCACCAGACCATCCAGAAACCGACAGCAATCGGCCCAGGCTGTCGAGGTAGGCGGCAGCCTGCCGCCGCCCGGCCTCGGCGCGCGTCACCGGGTGGCCGGCCGCCGCCTTGTTCCAGGGCTCGGCCCAGAACGACTCGCCGCTCCCCAGCCACCTGACGGCGGCGTCCTGGATCACGTCGCCTTGCAGGACGCTCTCCACCACCAAGCCACGCGGCCAATCCGACAAGATCGGCCCTATGGAGACGTGCAAGCGGTCCAAGCTCAGCCCGTCACGATCGGGGCCACGACCTGCCATGGGCAGGCCACCGGGATTGCCCATGTGGTGCTCGTGGTGACCGCCCTCATGCCCGTCGTCGTCATGTTCCTGTCCGTGACTCGCATGCGAATCATGGCCGTGATGGGATGAACCCCCGTCCGGCGTGTGGGAGTCGCTGTTCCGGTCCGCATCGGGTGACCATGGCTTGCCCGCCCGAGCAGCGGCATCCCTCCACTGTGCGTCCTTGTCGGCCAGGTGGGCGACCGCACGATTTAGCGCCTGACCGATCGACGGTGGAGTGGCGTCGCTGGGCAGATCGACTCGCGCGCGTGGTCCTGGCAGGTCGTCCCAGACCGTACGGATCGCCGCTTCGAACTCTTCGCCGGGAGTGCCACAGATGACGAGGAGGTCGGCTTCGCTCGCCGGCTCCGCGGGCCGCCATCGCCGCCGCGCGATCTCGGCCTCGCCGAGCAGCCGAGCCCGGGTGCCGTGCTCAGCGGAGACGACGAACGGCCGAGGATGGTCCGCGGCCCGCTTGAGGAGCCACTCCGTCACGACCACCGGAAGGCCCCCTCCCGCCAGGCGTAGACCACGCCGACCATCAGGAGGCCGAGGAAGATGAACATCTCCACCACGGCCACAGGACCCACTTCGGCGACGACGAGCGCCCAGGGGTACATGAAGACCATCTCCATGTCGAAGGCCAGGAAGACCAGGGTGACGGCGTACCAGCGCACGTGGTAGCGGGAGAGGGCATGCTCTTGTGGCCGCGTCCCGGACAGGAACGGACCCGTGCCGAGCGTTCCACGGGGGCTGATGACCAGGGAGACCAGATAGATCGCGAGCACACCGACGGCGAGCAGGGCCACCAGGCCGAGAACGGCCGCCCAGGGTGCCATCGACCTTCCCCCAGAATGTCTACTAAGATCCGTAGTTCCCGCTATGGCTTCTGACAATCATTTACGCGCTCGGGCACATCCCAGCGTCTCGGCGGCGGACCGCCTTCACCCATCGTCCGCGTAGAGAGGCCCGGCTTGGCGGTGGCATTCATGACGGACTTACCAGTTCGTATCCGGCTTCCTCGACAGCGGAGGCGATCCTCGCCTGGTCGATGCCGAAGACGGTCTTCCATCAGTGCTCACATGTCCAGCCGTTTCGGCTTCTAACGGGAAACCCCTCTCCGGTATCTCTCCGACGCGCGATTCTGAGCAGATTGATGGCGCCGGTCAACAGAGACAGCCGGAGGGCGATGACCCGCCCAGGCGCAGGTCGCGCCCGGGCGGGTCAGACATCAGAGCCGATCAAGGATCTTCTGCAGTTGCTCCACCTCGGCTTGCTGAGTGGTCTCGATGGTCTTGGCCAGTTCCTTGGCCTCCAGGTTCGAGCCGTCGGTCTGCTCGGTGCGGGCCATCTCGATCGCTCCGTTGTGGTGGGCGATCATCTGCTGGGCGAACAGCTTGTCGAACTCCTTGGCCTTGGCCGCCTCGAGCTTCTTCATCTCCTCTTCGGACATGACACCCGGCATCTCATGGCCCATGCCATGCCCCGTGTCACCCTCGGAGGCGGCCTTGCCCCACTCGGTGAGCCAGGTCTTCATGGCCTGGATCTCCGGGTCCTGAGCGGCCTTGATCTTGGCGGCGAGCTCCTTGATCTCCGGATCGCTGGCCCGCGTCGCCGCGAGATCGGCCATCTCGACCGCCTGCTGGTGATGGGGGATCATCATCTGCGCGAACATGACATCCGCGTCGTTGAAGGCGGCTGACGGCGAAGCGCTGGCGGTGGTGGCGGCAGGCGCGCTGCTGCTGTTCATCCCCTCATGTCCCGCCATGGAGTCGCCGTCACTCCCACAGGCGGTCAGCAGAGCGAGTGCACCTGCGGCAACGGCGAAGGACAGCTTGCGGTTGATACGCATAGTCATTTGATCTCTCGATGTTGTCGGAACTTTCGGCCTGTCGCGGACGGTCTCAGAGCTCGTCCGCAGGTCATTGGCCTATATGCGCAATATCGAGAGACTTGCCAGATTCACGGACGTGGGCTTCGGCGGAGGGCGGGCGACCTGCCGCACCGACGGCAGCACCCCACTGCTGTCCCCGAGTCGTCGCCGCACTCGGATCCAGGCAGCGACCAACAGCACGACCATGAGCGAGGACAGGATGGCCAGGCACACGCTGGTCGGGTCGAGTCCGGGCCTCTTCTGCTCGGGAACGAATGCCTGCAGTCCCGCCGGAACGGTGAGAGGGCGCTTTTGAGCGACGCCCATGCCGTGGGCATCCGGCGGCGAGCCGGCGTGCCGGCCGTCCACATGTCCCAGGGTGTGCATGCCGCCCACGCCCAGGGCGAGGGCGACGAGCAGGAGACCGCGCGCGACCCGCAACACGAGGCGTCGCCGCACGACTCCCATCAGCCCTCCCCTGGTGATCGACGTATTCCGAGTCCCATAGTACTAACGAGCCTCGTAGTACCGGCCGAAGCCGGCCGGGTGCCGTCATGAGGAGGTACGGCCCCCGGCCGGCCACCGTTCACCAAGAGAAGCCGCTTCCACCGGGCGTCAGGTCAGGCGGAGGCCAGCTCGTAGCCCGCCTCCTCGACAGCGTCGCGGACAAGCGCCTCCTCAATGGGCGCGTCCCCCGTCACAGTCACCTTGCCGGTGGCGAGGTCCACGTCCACGGCCGTCACGCCAGCGATCTTGCCGACCTCGGACTTGACACTGCCGACGCAGTGGCCACAGGTCATCCCGCTCACAGTGTACGTAGCGCTGGTCATCTCAACCTCCTCATCAATACCCCCAACAGGTATCCGTCGCCTGCACAATACGCCAGCATGGCCACCCGAACAACCATAACCCCCTAGGGGTATATGAGAGGTAAATCACGCCGACCACTTATACCCCCTGGGGTATTGTCCTCCGCATGAGAGAGCTGAATGTCATCGCGGTCGTCGGAGCGTCCCTGGCCGGTCTGCGTGCCGTCCAGGCGCTGCGACGAGAGGGCTTCGACGGAACGATCACACTGATCGGCGGGGAAAGGCATCTCCCCTACAATCGCCCACCCCTGTCCAAGAGCATGCTCAAGGGCGACGACGAGGTCACGCTGCCCGCTGTGCACGGGGCCGCATCCAGATCGCCCGCCTGCCGCACCTTGCCGACGCCAGCCGCGTCATCGCCGGATCGCCGCAGGACAACCGCTTCGCGGTCGCCTTCGCCAGAGATGGTGCGCTCGTCGGCGCGGTCGCGGTGAACGCCCCCAAGGACCTGATCCGCGTCAAGCGTGCCATCGTGGCCGGCCACCGCCTGGGCACCCTGGCATAGCGCGAAAGCACGCCTACCCGCTTGTCTACGACCGCCGGTAGCATCAACGAACGGCGGGTAGAAGGGACTGGCAAATGGTGCGTGGTCTGGGGGAGCTCGAATCCGCGATCATGGATCGCATGTGGGCCACCAACGCGCCCGCCTCGGTCAGGGACGTCCTGGAGCACCTGCGGAAGGACCGCGCCTTGGCCTACACGACGGTGATGACCGTGATGGACAAGCTCCACACCAAGGGCCTGCTCAAGCGCAAGCCGGTCGGCCGGGCGTACATCTACGAGGCGGTGTCGTCGAAGGAGGCCTACACCGCCGACGTGATGCGCGTGTCCCTGGCCAAGAGCGGCAACAGGGCCGCCACCTTCGTGCACTTCCTCGAACGGCTTACCCCTGAGGAGGCCAGTGCCTTGGAGGCGGCGCTTCAGGTGTACCCGCCGAGCGGACGCAGCTCGTGACGGTGGCGATCGCTCTCGCGGTGTACGCGGCTTTCGCCGCCGTGGCGCTGCCGCGGCTGCTGCGGCGGGCCGCTTGGACAGACCGAGCGCCCCGGCTGGCCATCGCCATGTGGCAGGCGGCGGGCGCCTCGGTGGTGGTCTCGGTGTTGCTGTCAGCGTTCGCCATCGCCGTCCCCGCCTCCGTGGTGGGGCACGGCCTGGCCGCGCTGTTCGAGGCCTGCGCAGCTCTGCTGGGCCACGGAGCGACCTTGAGCACGCCGAGCGCCCGGATCGGCCTCCTTATCGGTGGACTTGTCCTGGCGCGGCTTGCCTATACCGGTGGAGCCGTCCTGCTGGGCGCGCGCCGCGGACGCCGACGGCATGCCGAGGCGCTCGCCCTGCTCGGCAGGCACGATCACGACCTCGGCGCGCTCGTGGTCGACTACGAGGAGCGCCTGGCGTACTGCCTGCCCGGCCGGAAGGGGCACGCCGTCATCACCACCGGGGCGCTGCGCTCGCTGGCACCGGAGCAGGTCACCGCCGTGCTCGCCCATGAGCAGGCACACCTGCGCGGGCGCCACCACCTGGTGCTGGCCGCCGCCGAGGCCCTGGCGCGGGCGTTTCCCCGCATCCCGCTGTTCGATCAGGCGCGAGCAGAGATCGCCCGCCTGGTCGAGCTGCTGGCCGACGATGAGGCCGCACGCCATCACCCACGCATCCATATCGCGGCGGCCCTGGTCCGGCTGGCGACGGGACGAGTTCCCGCATTCGCGCTGGGTGCGGGCGGAGAAACGGCGCTCACCCGCGTCCGCCGGATGTTGCATCCGCAGGCGCCGCTCGAATGGCGCGAACGCCTCTCGGGGCTCTTGGCGGTGACGGCGCTGCTGGCCGGTCCCACTGCCCTGGCCGCGGCCCCGGGTGTGGGTGCCTTTCTCGCCCACCACTGCCATTCCTTCCTCATCACGCTTTGATCTTCTACGAAGGGCGATAGTAGCGGGTAGTAGACTCGTGCCCATGGGGTGTGTGAGTCGGCGGCTGCGCACAAGCGCCGCAGGCGTGGCGCTTGTGGCGGCCCTGGCGGGCTGTGGTCAAGCGGCCCCGGAGCACGGCGGGCAGGCCGACCCCGACCTGGGTGTGGGCCATGTCCACGGACTCGGCGTCGATCTCGCTGACGGCAGCCTCTACGTCGCGGGACACCACGGACTGTTCAAAGTCACGTCTCCGACGACGATCGCCCGGGTCGCCGACCGCGACCAGGACCACATGGGCTTCACGATCGCCGGCCCGAAGACCTTCCTGGCCAGCGGTCATCCTTCCGCCGAGGACGTCTCGCCGGAACGCCCACCGCACCTCGGCCTTATCAAGTCGACGGACGCGGGTGTCACCTGGAAGGTGATCTCGGCGGACGGCTCCGCGGACTTCCACTCCATCCAGCCCGCCGGGGACAGCCTGTACGCCTTCGACAGCCAGACCTCGAAGGTCTGGCGAAGCTTCGACGGCGGCGCCACCTGGACGCAGGGCACCGAGGAGAAGGTGATCGACCTCGGGGCCGGCGCCGAACAGCCCTCGCGCATCTACGCCACCACACCAGACGGGCTGAAGGTGAGCGAGGACGGCGGCGTGAACTTCACCGACGTGGCGAAGGCACCCCTGCTCAGCCACGTGGACGTGCTCCCCGGCGAGGTGCTGGTTGGGGCCGGAGCCGACAGGAAGATCCACACCAGCCAGAACGGCGGCAAGAGCTGGTCGGCCGTCGGCGAGCTCCCTGGCCAGGCGGCCGCGTTCACGGCCGTGAACCGGCAGCGCCTGCTGGCCGCCATGGAGGACGGGACGGTCCTGGATTCCAAGGACGGCGGCAAGACCTTCACCACGGCTTTCGCCCCTCCCGGCTGAGCGCCGCCGTCAGACGGCTAGACGGCGATACCGCCCGCCTGCCGAGGAGGAATGCGCCAGGTACCGCCTTCTCGATCGCTTGATGATCAGGATGGGTCCGACCGGCGCGGCGAAGTCCCCGGCCGGGACAGCCACCGCGTCGACCAAGGACACGGCCGCCGCCTGGACTACCTCAGCAACCCAGTCAGGATGACCTTGACGAGTCGGCGGGCGGCGACCTCGGACGGCAGTTCACCGGCCGCCGATACGGCGTGGAGGCAGTAGGTTGCGAGCTCGTCCGGCGCGACGTCATCGCGGAACACCCCGCTCCGCACGCCTTCCGCCAAGACGTCCCGGATCATGTCGTGGAGCTGTCGCTGTGCTCGTGCAACCTGCTCGTCGCGGTGCAGGTGCGCCATGAGCGCACCATCGCCGTGCCCCCGGGACCGCTGGGTGATGTGCGCGTACGCCTCCAGCACAGCGTGCAGCCGCGTGTCAGGGCCGCCGGCCTGGTCGCGGACACGAGCGAGTTGTCCGAGATGAGCGGTGATCTGCCGCTCGTGCCAGGCCAGCAGGATCGTTTCGACGTCCGGGAAGTACTTGTAGAGGGTCGCGCGCCCGATCCCGGCCTGCTCCGCGATCTGGGACATCGTGACCGACCGCAGCCCGTGCTCGGCCACGAGTGCCGAAGTGCGGTCGAGGATCGCATCACGTACATCACGGCGATGCGCCTCGATCGTCTCATTCCACAGCCTGGGCATGCTTTGAGCATACGACACGAAAGGATCAATACACTATGTATTGCCATAGACGGAGTGTTTCGTAAACATGAGCCTACGCAGGCCGACAATCCATGGAGGACAGCCATATGGCTGATGAACGCGACCCCGCCGACAGCGATGTCGGCATGCCACGCTGGGTGAAGGTGACGGGGATCATCGCCGCCGTTCTGGTCCTGCTCTTCGTCGTCCTGCTGCTCAAGGGTGAGCACGGGCCCGGCCGCCACTCGGCTGCGACGTCGGCGGTCGCAAAACTCGTCACCTCATGAGGACCATGGCGCCCCCGGTCCGCAAACTGGTCCTCACCACGCACATCACCTCGTCGGTGGGCTGGCTCGGCGCCGTCCTCGCCTTCCTGGCCCTGGCTGTCATCGGCTTGACCAGTCAGGACGATCAGACCGTACGAGCCGTCTACCTGGTGATGGAGCCGGCCGCCTGGTACGCCCTCATCCCGCTGGCCGTCGCCTCGCTGCTCACCGGCCTCGTCCAGTCCGTGGGAACCACGTGGGGCCTGTTCCGGCACTACTGGGTCATCTTCAAACTCCTGATCAACCTCGGCGCCATCGTCGTCCTGCTGATGTACACCGAGACGCTCGGCTATCTGGCAGGCCTCGCAGCAGCACCGGACACCGACCTGGGCCTGCTGCGAAATCCCTCCGTCCTCATCCACACCGTGCTCGCCCTGATGCTGCTGCTAGCGGCCACCGTGCTGGCGGTGTACAAACCGCGCGGCCGCACACGGTACGCGCTCAGGACACGCCCCACCGCATCCAGAACTGCAGCGCCCCAGCGATGAGCTGAACAGCGATCGCCGCAGCCAGAAGTCCCATGATCCGGGTGACGAGGTTGAGACCGTTGTCCTTGAGCAGGCGTCCGATGAACGGAGAGAAGCGCAGCGTCAGCCAGGTCAGCAGCAACGCCGCAGCCAGGGCCAACACGACGGCCGCCACGGCCGGAGCGCTGCCGGCCTGCTCCACGTAGAGCATGGTCGCTGCGATCGCACCCGGTCCTGCCAGCATCGGCGTGCCGAGCGGGACGAACGCCACCGCGCCGCTCTCAGCGTCGGCGCGCTTCCGCGCGCAATCCGTTTTGAGAAGGTCGAGCGCGATCAGCGCCAGCAGCACGCCTCCGGCGACCTGCAGGGCTTGGAGCGAGATGCCCAAGGCGTCGAGCAGATGGTTTCCGGCGACGGCGAAGACCCCTACGATACCCGCGGCCACCAGCACCGAGACGCGGGCCGTCCGCCGCTGGGCCGACGGGCTCTGGTGCCGCGTCAGCGTCAGGAACACCGGAATCGCGGCGAGCGGATCGAAGATGACGAGCAACGTGACGAAAGCCTGCACGAAAAGGCTGGAAGACATGGTGCGCCCCACGGGTGACCGGATCGGCCCCGTCCACGTGCGTGAGCGCTAGGCGGACGGGCTGGGCCTGGTGACCGTGGGGTGGCAGGGCACCGTCCAGCGCAGCCACACGGCGTTGCTGTCGTTCATGACCCGTACCTCCTCGGCCGCCTCAACCCGGCGCGCTTTTCTCCTATTCCAAAGGGATGGCTCCGCCGTCGATCGGCGACGGAGCCATCCCGAGTCGTTCTACGTGAAGCCGGTTGCGCAGCGGCTGGAGCTCGTCCTCCGGCTCCTGCTCGGCCGCCAGCTGCTCGGCGGTCGCCGGAGTGCGCTGCGGAGGCCACGGCTCCGGACCACCGTGCCACGCGGCCTCAGCCGGCTCCCAGCTCGGCAACCCGTTCGCGAAGGGCAAGACCCGGTAGTACGCGTTCATCTCATCTCGCCGCGGCGGGCGGACTTGAGCAACCACGGCGAACATTGAATCCACAACCATCGCCTACAGACAACCTTCGGTTTCTGAAGATCGCCCTGCGGGGCCACCCGGACCCCGCAGAGCCTTCAAAAGCCAGGCACATTCAACAACCCCGAACCGCCGTTTTCTTACATGATCCGGGTCATACCACCCTTGAACCGGCGGGCAGAAGCTGGAGTGGCCGCTCGACACGCTCACCGCCGCCGGGTGCCGAAAGGTCAGCCGGGTCCTGCTGACCGGCCGAAACCCGAGGAAGTCCGAGCCGTGCTCCAGCCTCAAGTACCCGTGCTTCTCGTACAACTTCCTAGCAGGCAGGAAGAACTCGGCGATCTGCGGGCCGGAAAGGTCGTCCACAACGATGTTCATACAGTCGTCTGCTCATGCGTCACGCGGTGGCGCCGGGTCGGCATCCCAAGTGTCGGGTTGGCGACGCTCCATGCGGCGCCCTTGCAGATCACTTCCTTGTAGGCGGCGGCCAGCCGGCCGGTCAGGACCGCCTGCTTGGCACGGTCGTCGGCCGTGACGTACTGGATCAGGCCCTCCTTGCGGCCCAGCGAGACGCACTGGTTGAAGTAGCCGATCGTCTTGTCCGGGACCTTCCGGCCGGTCAGGCGGGCCGCGATGGCGTCGGCGGCCAACGAGGCGGTGGGGATTCCCGAGGCGCACGACATCCGTAGCGGCTTGTCGCCGGCGCCCTTCGCCATGGCCGCGTCGCCGACGGCGTACACATCGGGGTGTGAAACCGAGCGCATGGTCGGGTCGACCACGATCTGGCCGGTGCCGGAGACCTCCAGGGAGGTCGCCTTCGCGATCGGGTGGACCGCGAAACCGGCGGTCCATACGGTGACCGCGGCGGGGATGACCTTGCCGTCGGCGGTGGTGACGTGGTCGGGTTCGACGCCGCTGATGGTGGTGTGTTCGTACGCGGTGATGCCGAGCTTGCCGAAGACCTTCCTTACGTGCTCGCGGCCCTTGGGTGAGAGCCAGTCGCCGAGGCTGCCGCTGACGGCCAGAGCGACGTCGAGGTCCGGGCGGGCCTCGACGATCTCGGTGGAGGCCTCCACGCCGGTGAGGCCGCCGCCGACCACCACCACGGCCTGCCCGGCGTCGAGGCCCGCCAGGCGCTCGCGTAGCCGGAGTGCTCCGGTACGGCCGGCGATCTGGTAGGCGTGCTCGGCGGTCCCGGGTACACCCTGGCTGTTCCAGCCGCTGCCGAGGGCGTACACGAGGGTGTCGTACTCCAGTTCTTCGGCACCGTTCGCGCCGGTGATGGCGACGGTCTTGCGGTCGGCGTCGACGCCGGTGACTTTCGCGATCCTCAGTGCGACGCCGGTGCCGGCGAAGATCTCGCTGAGTGGCCGGCGCCTGAGATCCTGGCCGGTCGCCAGCTGGTGGTTGCGGATGCGTTCGACGAAGTCGGGCTCGGCGTTGACGAGGGTGATGGCGACGTCCTCGCGGCGCAGCCGCTTGGCCAGGCGGCCGGCGGCGCTGGCTCCGGTGTATCCGGCTCCGAGGACGATGATGCGGTGCTGCATGTCAGGCTCCTGTCCGGTTCGGATTTGTCACTTGAACCGGATGGCCCGCCGTTTCCTGACAGGAGCACGATGTGATACACGTCACATCACGAGCAGGGGCTCCCCATGGGCGGCCGCCGCCCATTGCTCGGTCGCGCGTGCGAGCTTGTCGGGGTTTGCCTGGGTACGGCAGGCGGTGATGCCCTCGGCGGTGACCTCCAGGCACATGATGGCGACGACCCGGCCCTCCACGACCGCCACAACGGCGGGTTCGCCATTGGCGGTCCAAGCGTATATCTCGGGCGTGCCGCCGACGACGACGCGCTTGGCCTCGGCGGGCTTGAACATGCCCCACACGAACTTCGCGACCGCGACGGCTCCCTCGAACGCCTTGGTGCGTGCCGGGACCTTCCCTCCGCCGTCGCCGATGGAGATGGCGTCCTTGGTGAGCAGGCGTACGAGCTCATCGGTCTGGCCACTGGTGGCGGCCGCGAGGAACTCCTCGACGATCCGCCGGGCGGCGGCCTCGTCGATCTCGGCGCGGGCTTTGCCGTACGCGACATGCTTCTTGGCACGGTGAAAGATCTGCTGGCTGGCCGCCTCGGTGATGTCGAGGATCTCGGCGATCTCCCGGTGCGGGTAGTCGAAGGCCTCCCGCAGCACGTACACGGCCCGTTCGTTGGGTGACAGGCGCTCCATGAGGGTGAGGACCGCGTACGAGACCGATTCGCGCTGCTCAGCGGTGTCGGCCGGGCCGAGCATCGGGTCCCCGGCGAGCAGCGGCTCGGGAAGCCATTGGCCCACGTAGGTCTCGCGGCGCGCCCGCGCGGAGGTGAGCTGGTTGAGGCACAGGTTGGTGAGTACCTTCGTCAGCCAGGCCTCGGGGACCTCGATGCGGTCGACGTCGGCGGCCTGCCAGCGCAGGAACGTCTCCTGCACGGCGTCCTCCGCCTCGTCCGCGGAGCCGAGGAGACGGTAGGCGATGGCCTCCAGACGGGGCCTCGATAGCTCGAACCGGTCGACGTCGTCCACCGTTAAAGGCATGACCCGATCCTAACGGCGTGACAGCGCACGCAGTGTGCCTCTGGCCTCAAGCGATCACGGCAGCTTGATCGACTACTGGTCCGTAGGGAAAGGGCGCGCCACGGCGGACGGCGGACAGCGAGGGAACCGATGGCCCATCATTTACCGGGCTCACCGAGCCCTGCCGGACCTGCGCCAGGACCAGCTCGTAACTACCGATCAGCGCAGCTGAAGGCCTGGAACTTGATCTCTGCGCGCCCATTCTCAGTCCGAAGAGGATGAGTTCTCCACCCTGCCCTTCCCTGCACTGTCGCGCCGCGCTATCTGGGATATGACGGCTCAAGTCCTGCCCCCTTGCGGGCGTGACTCCGATGTTCTCTGATCTGTCATCAGAGCTCAGATACTCGTCGTGATCGCAGCCGAGATCCGCCGGAACGCAGCGTAAGCTCCCCTAACGGACAGATCACCTTCACCGTCACCGAGCAGACAGCAGGCACCCTGACGTTCGCGGTGACCGCGGGCACCACACAGGTCTTCGACGACTCCCCTGGGCATCGCCACCTCGATGGCGCGATCTCGGCGGGTTTCCGGAAAAGGGGCCGTATCGCAGTGTCGGGGTGGAACCCATGCTCGGCGCCGTGTTCGACCTGGCGAAGCCGGTCCCGGGGAGGCGGCGGTCGTCCCCCCGTCCGGTGAGCTGACCTGGCGGCTCGTGCTGACGGCGGAGCGGACATTCTGGCCGTCATCGAGCACGCCTGCGGCTCGCTGTGCGCGAGCCGGACAGGGCGAGGGCCTGGATGGCGGCCAGGCATCGCCTAATCGGCCTTTACGGAGCAGACCGCCGATCCGATCAGGGACGTGACCGCGCCCGGGTGCGAGACCAGGGTCAGGTGGGACCCACCCGCGAACTTGGTGACCTTCGAGCGGGCCCGCTGTGCCATGGACAGCTGTGACGCCGGCGTGATGATCCGGTCGCCGGTGCTGACGAAGTACCAGGAAGGGATCTTCTTCCACGCCGCGGCCCGTGACGGGGTCTGGAACGCGCTGGTCGAGGCGGCCCGCTGCGAGGCCCACAGGCGTACGGCGGTGTCCCGCGGCAGGTCCGAGGCGAACGAGCCGACGAAGACGTCCCGCTTGAGGTACAGGTCGCTCGCGCCCTGAGGCGCGTTCGCGTAGGACGCCTTGTCGTACAGGGATTCCGGGTCGCCGTTGAGCGCGGAGCCGGATCCGCTGAGCTGGGCGGTGGTCTCCCCGATGTCCGGTACGGCGGCGTCGACGTACACCAGGGCCTTGACGTTCGGGGCGTTCGCGGCGGCGTTCGTGATGACGGAACCGCCGTAGGAGTGCCCCACGAGGACGACCGGGCCGGAGACGGTCTTCAGGAAGTCCGCGACGGTCGCGGCGTCGTCGTCGAGGTTGCGCAGCGGGTTCCCGATGGCGCGCGCGGTGTACCCGGCCCGGCGCAAGGCGTCCGCCACTCCGTTCCAGCTCGAGGTGTCGGCCCATGCCCCGTGGACCAGGACGACCGTCGGTTTGGTCGTGCCCGATGACGGGCAGGGCAGCGGTCCGCTCGCCTGGCTCGTGGTCGGAGGCGTCGCCACCGTCGCGGTGAGCGTGGCCAAGAACGCGACCGTCTTTCCCGCACGTCTACAGCTCATCTTCTCTCCCCCATGACCTGATCGTGCTGCTGAGGAGCCCCGTCGCGCGCTGACCAGGTTCTTCTCCTACCTCAGAAGCAGCACCGCTAACTCAAGGCGGACCACCGCCGTGACGGCCGTGGCACATCTCCCGGCGACGGCCCGGCGTCGCGCCGACTTTGGTCCTGTCTGGGCCACTGTGGCTGCTCGAGGCAGGGCCGGGGTTATGTCCGCCTGGCGCCACGTCGAACCACACCACGATGCCGTGCTCGTCCACGCTCCGGTGCAGCGCCAGGATCCGCCTGGTCCCCCGATGTCGTTCACGTGCGGGATCCAGACGGATATGTCCGGGGTGTACCAGGACGGCGGCATGCCGCAAAGCTGCGGGGTCCACTCGCCGATCCAGGAGTTCCTCGGTGCCGGCGGGCCAAGGCAGGGAGGCCCAGCGGTCGTCAACGCCCACTGTCGAGTTGCGGCAGCACCTTGGCTGCGATCAGATCCAGGTGATCGAGATCAGCGAAGTCGAGCAGGCGCAGATGCACCCGGGTGGCGCCGATCGCGGCGAACTCGCCGATCCGATCGACGAGCTGGGCGGGCGAGCCGATCACCGGATCCTCCGGAGGCAGCGCGCTCGGCACGTGCAGCGGAGCCGCCCGGCGCCGGGCCTCCGCATCGTTGCGCCCGATCGCGACGACGATGCCCGCCGAGAGCACCAGCGAAGCACGGCCGTCGCGAGTCCGGCCGATCCGCTCCTGCGCCTCGACGACGCGCTCGAACGCCTGCGCGGTCTCTGACACGTTCCTGAACGGCAGGTTGAACTCGTCCGCGTAGCGGGCGGCGAGCCGCGGGGTGCGCTTCGGTCCGCGGCCTCCGATGATGATCGGCGGCCAGGGCCGCTGCACCGGCTTGGGCAGGGCAGGGGCGTCGACCAGCCGGTAATGCTCGCCGTGGTGGCTGAACCGGCCGCCGGACGGCGTGGCCCACAGCCCGGTGACGATGGCGAGCTGCTCCTCCAGCCGGTCGAAGCGCTCACCGAGCGGGGGAAACGGGATGCCGTAGGCGGTGTGCTCCCGCTCGTACCAGCCTGTGCCGAGGCCCAGCTCCACCCGGCCTCCGCTCATCTGGTCCACCTGCGCGACGGTCACCGCGAGGGGCCCGGGCAGCCGGAAGGTCGCCGAGGAGACCAGTGTGCCCAGCCGGATCCGGGAGGTCTCCCTGGCCAGGCCGGCCAGGGTCACCCAGGCGTCCGTGGGGCCGGGCAGGCCGCCCTCGAGCTCCATGGACCGGTAGTGGTCGGCGCGGAGGAAGCCCTCGAACCCGCCGTCCTCGGCCAGCCGTGCCATCCGCAGCTGATCGTCGTAGGTGGCGCCGCGATGCGGTTCGGTGAATAGGCACACGCGCATGCTCACTGTCCCCTCTCCCGGGCCACCGCCGACGTGCCCCACCCCACCAGCAGCTCGTGCAGATCGGCGCTGCATCGTGCGACCTCTTCGAAATGGGCGTTGCGGCCCAGGGTCCGCGGGCGCGGTATGCGGATGTCGACCACCTCCCGGATTCGTCCCGGACGCGGCGTGAGAACCACCACCCGATCGGCCAGGAGCACCGCCTCGTCGATGGAGTGGGTGACGAAGACGATGGTCGACGCGTTCTCCATGTGCACGCGCTGCAACTCCACCGACAGTTCCTCACGAGTGATCGCGTCGAGCGCGGAGAACGGCTCGTCCATCAGCATCACCCGGGGGTTGCCGATCAGAGACCGGCAGAGGGAGACCCGCTGCTGCATGCCGCCGGACAGCTCGTGCGGCAGGCGCTTCTCGAAGCCGGCCAGCCCGGCCATCTCCAGAAGCCGCACGGCGCGCTCACGATGCGCCGCCCGGCGCCAGCCGAAGATCTCCACCGGGAGCAGCACATTGTCGATGACCGACCGCCAGGGCAGCAGCGCCGGCCGCTGGAACAACATCGCGATGTCGCGCCGTGCCTTGGTGACCTGTTGGCCCGCGACCGTGATCTCACCTTCGGTCGGCGGCAATAGCCCGGCGATAAGCCTCAGAAGTGTGGATTTACCGCATCCTGACCGGCCGACCACAGCGACGAACTCTCCGTCGGCCACCGTCAGGTCGATCCCGCGCAGCGCCTCCACGACTCCGGATCGTCCACTGAAACTACGGGAAACCCCGGCCAGCCCAATCATGCGCGCAGCTCTCCATCTGACTGCGGTTTTGACCCAGTCGAACCAGAGTATACGGATTGACAAGAAATGGAAGCCTTGTGGGGCTAGACACCATTTATTGTATTATTTAACGCGATTACCATCTGAGGACCCAGGCACCTCATACGCTGTCCGCGAAGCCGCCCCGCGACATCACCTCACCCATGAGCTCCCGGCCACAGCCCCGAACGTCCCTACCGCGGGCCGGTCGGCGCCGGATGAAAGGAAACGGTGCATGAGCAGGCTCACCCGTACTGTCGCCGCTCTCGCCTTGACCTGTGCGTTCGTCGTTGCTTGCAGCAATTCTGACAATCAACAGCAGACATCGCCTTCTAGCAATAAACCACTAGAAAAGGTGACTTATCTGACCTCGTTCGGCAATTTCGGGCGAGACGCGTACGCCTGGGTCGCGAAGGACAAGGGGTTCTTCCGTGAGGTCGGCCTTGACGTGGACATCAAGCCCGGGGGCGGCACGGGCGACAACATTTCGAAAATCGAGGCCGGAGCGGCGATGTTCACCCCGGTCGACCTCACCGGTCTCCTGCTGGCACGCGGCAACGGCGGCGCCAAGAGCATCGTCGTGGTGGCCGGGATCCAGCAGCGCACCATGGCCGCGCTCATCAGCCTCGAGGGCAACGGGATCGCCACGCCGAAGGACCTGGAGGGCAAGACACTCGCCGACACTCCAGGATCGGTGGTGCGCAACCTCTTCCCCACCTACGCCAAGCTGGCGGGCGTCGACGCGACGAAGGTCACCTGGGTCAACGGCGCACCCGCGAACCTCATCGGCCTGCTGGCAAGCGGCGCCGTGGCGGGCATCGGTCAGTTCGTGGTGGGCGAGCCGACGGTGGAGTCCGTGGCCAAGGGCAGGCAGGCGGTCGTGCTTCCCTACAGCGATGTGATGAGTGATCTCTACGGCAACGTGCTGGTCACCACGACGAAGATTGCCCGGGAGCAGCCGGACCTGGCCAAACGTTTCATCACTGCCCTGATGAAGGGGCTCGTTCACAGCATCGACAACCCGGACGAGGCCGGCCGAATCCTCCAGAAGAACGTCCAAGCATCGGCGGCCGCCCCCGCCGCCGCCGAATGCACCCTGATGAGTGCTTTCGTCCGGCCGGAGGGCTCCGGCGCCGCGGTGGGCACGATCGATACGGAGCGAGTCTCCCGCAGCATCAAGCTTCTCCAGGACGCCGACGCCATGCCGGCCGGGCTCTCCCCCGACCAGCTCATCAGCGCAGAACTGACACCGAAGCCCTGAGCGGACCAGGAGCACGTGACATGGCTGAGGCGGGCGACACCCGGCCCTCGAGACGTGGCGCGCCCAGTGGGCGCGCGATGGTCACGGCGGTGGGGTGGCCCGCTTTCGGACTCGCGGTCACGATCAGCGGCTGGTGGCTGGTCACCTCGGTCTTCCCCCTCGTCCATCCGGCGGTGCTGCCACCGCCGGCCGAGGTCCTGGCCGCTTTCCAGGCGAAGTCGGCGGAACTGCTCGACGGTCTGGCCACGACAACGCTGGAGACAGTGGCCGGCTTCCTGATCTCCGTGGTCGCCGGGGTGTTGATCGGACTGCTTCTGGCAGCCTCGCGGGCGGCCGAGCGGATGTTCTCGCCCCTGCTGGTGGCGATCAACGCGGTGCCGAAGATCGCGCTCGGGCCACTGCTGGTCGTCTCGCTCGGCTGGGGGCAGCGGCCGATCCTGACCATGGTCTTCCTGCTCTCCTTCTTCCCGATCGTGCTCTCCACCGCGACCGGCCTGACCACGACGCCCGCCGAACTGGCCGAACTGGCCCGATCGCTGGACGCCTCGCGCTGGCAGACCTTCCGCAAGGTACGGCTACCGGCCGCGCTGCCGCACATCTTCGTCGGGCTGAAGGTCGCCATGCCGCTGGCCGCGATCGGCGCGGTGATCGGCGAGTTCCAGGCCGGCGAAGGCGGCCTTGGCTACCAGATCGTCCAGTACAGCGGAATCGCCGACAGCGCCACCGCCTGGGCGGCGATCACCCTGGTGGGAACGATGAGCGTCGCACTCTACTCCGCCCTTGTGCTTGTCGAGCGACTGGCGTTGCCCTGGGTGCGGGAAACCACGTCGGAGCGCTGACCTTCATATCTTCATTCGCGATCTGCGTCGTTGACGCCGCGCGGTCATGCGAGAAGAGGCCGGGGCGGGCCGGTGGCCCGGCTCCGGGCGCCGTCTACTTCGGCGCGATCGGCCCGCGCGCGGGCGGCGGACCGAAGCGAGGGCCGCGCTCCCGGTGGGAGCCCGTGGTTCGGCCTTGTCCTCCGAGGAGGGTGATGCGTGTACTAACGTCCCCTTGTGGCTTCTTTCGCCAGGCTGGCCGGGCGGGCGGTGGCGGGTGCCGGAGTACTGGCGCTGTCGCCGGTCCTGGGGCTGGCCACGCTGGCCGGGATGGCGATGGTCGGCGCGGAGCCGACGACGTTCGTGGTGACGGGCCTGGCGGTCTTCGGGTCGGTGTTCTTTCTGGGCCTGCTGCTGTGCGTGCCGAGGCCGAGAGCGGCGTGGGGGCGATGGTTACGGGCGGCGGTGATCCTCGGGGTGGAGACGACGGTGGTCTGGCAGGTCAGCGTGGCCACGTTGCGCCCGGCTCCGTACCACGCTCCCCTGGCGCCGGTGGCCGGGCAGCGCGAGTGGCGGCTGCCGACGGGCTCGGAGCTGGCGTACGTACGGCTCGCGCCGAAGCGGGTCACCCGGCCCGACCCCGTGGTGTTCCTGCACGGCGGGCCCGGCGTGGCGGACCTGGCGGCGTCCTCGGCGTTCCTCGGGAAGCTGACGGCGGACGGCTACCAGGTGTACGTCTATGACCAGCTCGGAGCCGGGCGCTCGGCGCGGCTGCGGGACCCTCGGGGGTACGGGCTGACGCGCGACGTGGAGGACCTGGAGGCGATCCGCCAGGCCGTGGGCGCCAAGCGGCTGAACCTGATCGCCCAGGACTACGGCGCCCAGCTCGCCGCCGCCTACCTGGCCGCGCACCCGGACCGCGTCGCGAGGGCGGTGCTCTCCTCCCCCGCCGGCCTCTCCCAGGGGTCCCCGGCCGCGCCCGTCCTTGCTTCCCCTTCCGAGCCGTCCCAGGGCGCACCCGCTTGGGAGTCCCAAGGGCGAGAGGCGGATGGGAAGGTCGAAGTGGCGGCGGTGTTCGGACGCGACGGGACGCCGGATCCGCGCCTGCTCGCCGTCTCCACGCTGCTGCGGGTGGACGCGCGCGCGGCGCACGCGTTCGCGGGTGACCGGGAGCTGGGCGCCTATCTCGACCTCGTCCGCCAGGGAGCCCCGCATCCCTGCCCCGCCGCCGCAACCGGTTCTGGGGGCTACGTCGCCCTGACCGGGCGGACGGCGCCAGGCTCGCTCCGGCTGCGCCTGAGCGGGGTGACGGCGCCCGTGCTGATCGTCAAGGGCGGGTGCGACGAGCAGAGCTGGGCGTCGGCCATGAGCTTCCGGCGAGCGCTGCCCTCGGCCACGTTGGCTTACCTCGGCGGCAGCACCTACCGGAGCGAGGCGTATCTCGGACTCCTGCGGGCGTTTCTGTCCGGCCGTCCGGTTCCCGCCTATGAGGGCCAGGACCCGCCTCCCGGCTACCGAGGCCCCGCCGGGGCTTCCTGAGGCGAAGCCCGACGTTGCGGAGGTCGCTGCGGCGGTAGGTTCACCGCCATGAAGTCCGGTTGCCTCATCGCGGTCGTCAGCGCCGTCGCGACGCCCGTTGTCGGATTGTTCCTCCTGTTCTCCGTCCCCGCCTGGATGAATGACGAGAAGCTGGACATGTTCGAAGAACGTTTCCTGGACTACCCCTTGCCGCCTTCGACCTTCTTCTCCGACTACAACGCCGACAGTTCCATAGCGTTACGCGGGAACGGCAACCACTGCGATTACCGCGTTCGCATCTCCCTCCAAACCAGCCTCTCCGAGGAGGAGATCATCGCCTACTACGACAAAGCGGTCGTCACGGGTGTCGATGCGGCCGCTGCGCCGATCACCGTCTACTTCCACAGGGAATCGATGGGATCAGGTGGCATGCGGCGTTTCATCGCCGAAGTGAACGACAGCACTGAGGCGGGGTTGGATCTCCGCTGCCACTGACCGGCGCTCGAGCCGCGTGGCGGGCCTCGGCAGGCGGCGCAGAGGCCATCAGCGGGTGACGATGGCCTGGGTGGGACCGCAGGTCATCGGCTCCCATGCCGTCCACCGGCAGACGGCGGCGCCGATGTGGGTGATCTCCTCGACCGACCCGTCAAGGGACACCTGGAACGGTGTCGTGGTCTCCACCGCCGCCGGTGAGCAGGCAGGCTCCGAGTACGACCACCGCTTGATGTAATACCCGACGCCCGGAGGCTGGTAGGTGGTCTCGATGAAGGCCCTGGCGCACTGGCCGGCATAGGCCCAGATCTCCCCACTGACCACGCCGTTCTCGTACGTCCCGGATATCGAGGCGAGGTACGTCGGGTGGTACAACGGACCCCAGAACACCAGGAAAAGCGCCACGAGTTTTGTCATGGTCACCAGCGTCAAGGGATCACCGGCGGCGTGGCATGAGGAGGGGCATACTCAACTCTTGCCGCCGTACTTCACGTTCGAGGTCCGGCGGCAGACGACTAACCCTACGGTAGTAGAACGGAATTATTCGTTCCCTTACACTGAGGGTATGACCACTACTCCCATGAGCGGCCGCAAAGCGCAGGCCGCGCGTAACGACGAGCTGATCCTCCAGGCGGCCCGGGCCGTCTTCACCGCCGATCCCGGCGCTCCCATCGCGGCCGTGGCCGAGAAGGCGGGCGTCGGGATCAGCGCGCTCTACCGCCGTTATCCCAGCAAGGAAGCCCTGTTGCAGAAGTTGTGCGGCGACGGGCTCGAGCTCTACATCGAGGTGACCGAGCGGGCGCTGGCCGACGAGGGCGACCCGTGGGAGGCGTTCGCCGGGTACATGCGCGGCATCGTGGACGCCGACACCAACTCGCTGACGATCAAGCTGGCGGGGACGTTCCACCCGACGGAGGAGCTGGGCCGGTCCGCGGTCAAGGCCGGGGCCCTGGCCACCGAGATGCACCACCGAGCGGTGGCGGCCGGCGTGTTGCGCCCGGACGTGACGCCGGCGGACATCGCGCTGCTCTTCGAGCAGATCGCCTCCATCAAGCTCGGCGACGAGGAACGCACCTCGCAGCTGCGCCACCGCTACCTGACGCTCGTGATGGACTCGCTGCGCGTGCCGCCGGCCCACCGCGACCTCCCGGGGCCGGCCCCGGAGGACGGAGAGCTGTCGGCCCGCTGGTGGCAGCCGTCCTAATCCTCGCCGCCCGTCCAGTGGAACAGATACGACATCACGAACCCGAGCAGCCCGGTCACCCCGGCCGCCACGGTCATCGCCAGGCCCAGCGCGGACACGGCGCCCGAGACCAGGCCGGGGCTGCCGGCGACGAGCCCGACCGCCTGGGCCAGCACGACGGCCACGCCGAGCGCCAGGAACAGCACCAGGCCGATCTTGAAGAGAACCATGGTGAGGCGTTTCATGACGGGGCTCCTCTCAGATCGGCAGGACGCCGGCCGCGACCAGCACGCCGATGACCAGGGTCGGGATGACGAACCAGACGATCAGCCGGCCGAACGTCCTGGCCGGGTCGACCTGGGCGATGCCGCTGGCGATGTAGATCGGGGCGGCGCCGGGCGGCGAGGCGCCCTCGGTCGACGCGAAGATCATGATCGCGGTGGCCGCGGCGGCCGGCGCGACCCCGGCCGCGGTCAGGGCGCTGAAGGCCACCCCGCCCACCGCGGCGATCGTGGCCGTGCCGGTCAGCGGCGCGGCGATGACGACGATCAGCAGGCCGACGAGCGTGGCGATCACCGCGGGCGGGGCGTCCAGCCCCTTCATGATCGCGGTCAGCTGGTCGACCAGGCCCAGCTCGCCGAGGCTGGCCGCGGCCGCGAAGGCGAAGAACAGCGTCGCGCCGATCACCGCGTACCTGGGGGCCATGTCGCCGAGCAGTTCGCTCCAGGCACGAGCGGTCCGCGGCAGCCGCCGCCACGCGACCGCGAGGGTCACCAGTACGGTCAGCACCGGGATCCACACGACGATGCTGATGTCTTCGGCCGCCTCGCCGACCCGCGACTCCATGAGGCGCACGCCGAAGTCGAGCGTCATCAGCACCGGGACGAGGATGCCCGCGTACACCAGCAGCGAGGTCCACCCGGCTCGCAGCGCCTCACGGAGCGGGACGAGGTCGGAAGCCCCGGCGGCGGCGATGCGGTGCCGCCGCACCCACGCGAACACCACCACGAACCGGTACGCCACCGTCCACAACCCGCCCACGAGGGCGGGCACGAACAGCTGGTCGGCGGTCAGCACCGGCGCCACCGCAGCCGAGCCGAGCAGCAGGAACATCGACGAACTCGGCGGGATCGAGATGCCGAGGCCGGCGTTGCCCGCCACCAGCGAGGCGGCCAGGTCGGGCCGCCAGCCGGACCTGGTCAGCCATGGGATGGTCACCGAGCCCACGGAGGCGGCGATGCCGGACCCTGACCCGGCGGGCCCGCCGAGCAGCGCGGCGGCCGAGGTCGAGACGTAGCCGGCGCCGCCGCGCAGCCGCCCGAAGATCGAGTTCAGGACGGTGACCTGCTCCTGGATGAGGCCGAGCCTGGTCAGCAGGTAGCCCATGAACACGAAGGCCAGCGCGGCGAACACGACCTCCTCGGCCAAGGCGTCGGCGATGCCGGCCCAGGCCAGCGCGAAGAAGTCGGCCCCGCCGAAGAGGCACACGCCGGCGAACCCGATGAGCATCGCCTCGCCGATGTTCCGTTTCAGCACGCCGTTCCAGACGACGATGATGGCGATGTAGGCGATGAGCGCCCATACGGCGATTCCCATGGCGAGATGTCCTCCAGTGGGTGTGGGGGTGGTTCTGCGTGCGCGGCTATTCCGTGTCGGCGAGTTGCCGGGCCAGGGCCACGGTGCGGCGGGCGCGGGCGACGATCGGGGCGTCCGCGAACCGGCCGTCGGGCAGCGCGACCGCGCCGAGCCCGTCCTGCTCGGCCTGCTCGGCCGCCTCGACGATCTCGGCGGCCCTGGCCGTCTCCTCCTCGGTGGGGCGGAACGCGCTCCTGATCGCGGAGATCTGGCGGGGGTGGATGGCGGTCCTGCCGAACAGGCCGAGCGCGCGGCCCGCCCGGCAGGAGGCGACGAGCCCGGCCTCATCCTTGACGTGCGGATACACGGACATGGGGACGGGCGGCAGGCCGGCCGCGGCGGCGGCGAGCACGACCTGCAGCCTCAGGTGGTTCATGGCGCTCTCGTCGGTGATGGACAGCTCGGCGGCCAGGTCCTGCTCGCCGAGCGCGACGCCGGCCACGCTCGGGTGCGCGGCGATGTCCCGGGCGGCCACGATCCCGGCCGCGGACTCCAGCAACGCGTACGCGCGAGCGCCGGTGACCGCGTTCAGCACGTGGGGGGATTCGACCTTGGGCACCCGTACGGCGTCGGCCAGCTCCCCGATCGCCGCGAGATCGGCCTGCCCCCGCTCGGTGGCCAGGTCGTTGATGCGCACGTGCACGGCGACGTCCGCGGTCCGTGCCCGCAGGTAGGCGGCGGCGTTGGCGCGGGCCTCGTCCTTGCGCGCGGGCACGACCGCGTCCTCCAGGTCGATGATGACCACGTCGGCGCCGGACGCGACGGCCTTGGCGAACCGCTCGGGCCGGTCCCCCGGGACGTACAGCCAGGTCACCGGCGGCCAGGTGCCGAGGGGCCGGGTGGCGGGCGGCGGGGTCGGAGCGCTGCCGGGCACGTTCACGCGATCACCCCCGCCTCGCGCAGTGCGGCGATCCGCTCGCCGGTGTAGTCCAGCTCGGCGAGCACCTCGTCGGTGTCGCGGCCGAGCGACCGCCCCGGCCAGCGGATCTCACCGGGCGTGTGCGACAGGCGGAACATCACGTTCTGCATGGTGAGCGAGCCGAGCTCCTCGTCGGGCAGCTCGACGAACGTGCCGAGCGCCGCGTACTGGGGGTCCTCGGCGAGGTCGGTCACGTCGTAGATGGGCGCGACCGCGGCCTGCACCTCCTCGAAGCGGGCGATGACCTCGGCGGCGTCCCGCTCGGCGATCCAGGAGCCGACGGCCTCGTCCAGCTCGTCCACGTGCTGGACCCGGCCGTGCCCGGTGGCGAACCACGGCTGCTCGACCAGGTCGGGCCGGCCGACGAGGGTGATGACCCGCTCGGCGATGGGCTGGGCGCTGGTGGAGATCGCCAGCCAGCGGCCGTCGCGGGTCCGGTACGTGTTGCGCGGGGCGTTGCTGCTCGACCGGTTCCCGGTCCGCCGCGGCACCACGCCGAGGGCCTTGTACGCGGTCATCTGCGGCCCCAGCAGGCCCAGGATCGGCTCGATGATCGCCATGTCGATCACCTGGCCGCGTCCGGTGCGTTCGCGGGCGTGCACCGCCACCATGATCGCGTACGACATGGCGAGGCCCGCGATGCCGTCGGCGAGCGCCAGCGGCGGAAGCGTGGGCGGCCCGTCGGGCTGCCCGGTCATGGCCGCGAACCCGCTCATGGCCTCGGCCAGCGTCCCGAACCCCGGCTGCCGGGCCATCGGCCCGGTCTGCCCGAACCCGGTCATCCGGGCCACGATCAGCCGCGGGTTGAGCTTCATGAGCTCGTCGGGGGCGAGGTTCCAGCGCTCCAGGGTGCCGGGGCGGAAGTTCTCGATGAGCACGTCGGAGCCTTCGGCCAGGCGGCGCAGGATCTCCTGCCCCTCTTCCCTGGACAGGTCGACGGCCGCGGTGCGCTTGTTGCGCGACAGGGTCTTCCACCACAGGCCCACGCCGTTCACGGAGGCGCCGTGGCCGCGGGAGGGGTCGCCGCGCCGGGGATGCTCGATTTTGATCACGTCGGCGCCGAAGTCACCCAGCATCATCGCGGCGGACGGACCGGCGAACAACGTCGCCGCGTCGATGACCCGCAGGTCGGCGAGGCTCGTCATGGGTATGTAACTTATAAGAAATAAGTCATACGTCAACCGATGTAACCGATATGCGAGACACTGGGGAAATGCCAGGCACCGAGCCGCGTCCGCCCATGAGCAAGGCCGACTACGTCTACAGCGTGCTGCTCGACGAGATCCGCAGCGCGCGGATCCCCGGCGGCACGGCGTTGCGGGCCGGGCACGTGGCCAGGCGGCTCGGCGTGTCGGTCACGCCGGTCCGCGAGGCGCTGCGCAGGCTGGAGAAGGACCGGCTGATCAGCTACGAGGCGCATCACGGGGCGACCGTGGTCGACCTGGGGGACGAGGCGCTGGCGGAGTACTACGGCCTGCGCGCGGTCGTCGAGGGCCTGGGCGCCCGCCTGGCGGCGGCCCGGATCACCGCGCCGGAGCTGGCCGAGCTGCGCGAACTGCACGCCGCGATGGCTGCCGACGCCGCGGCGGGCAGGAACGACGGGCTGGGCGAGCAGAGCAGGCGCTTTCACCTGCGCATCGTGGACATCGGCGGGCCCGCGTTCCTTGGGGCGCACGCCAGGGCGGTGCGCAACAGCTTCCCGGTGCCCGCCGAGGCGTCGCTCTGGCTGGACGACGCCCAGGTCAAGGTCCAGCTGGAGGCCCACGAGGGCATCCTGGCCGCGCTGGAGTCCGGCGACGGCGACGCAGCCGAACGCATCATGATCGGCCATGTGCGCCAGGCCGGGGAGTTCCGCGCCCACCTGTGACCCATGTGTCACTCTGGTGGTCTGGCACCGATCCGAAAGGGCGCAGACCGTGGCGGACGCGTGGATCCTGCATCCCGACTACCGCACCCCACCGATCCCCGAGGGTGTGCTGCCCGGCCCGTGGCGGCATCCCGACGGCGGTCAGCTCATGAACGGCGCCTACGAGCGCCTGCTGCCGGATCGGCAGTCCGAGGTCGTGACCGTCTGGTTCGGCTACCCACTCAGCCACTGGCGCGGCCCGCGCATGCCGCGTTTCAGCAGCCCCATGGTGTCGGCCTGGAACCCGGTGCTGTCCCAGGGCCTCACGCTTGATCCCGCCGCGCCGGTGCCGTACGCGGACGAGTTGTGGTGTGACCGGTGGATCGCCGAGGCCCTGCTGTACGGGCGCAAGCCGCACGGGGCGTTCACGCTGCCGGCCGAGGAGGCGCTGGGCTGGCTCGCCGAGTGCGGTGGTGCCGGGCTGGTGTACCAGGCGCGGGTGATCGGGGAGCTGATCCGGGTGGTGGCGGGGACGGCCGAGCCGTACGCGCGCCTGTTCGACCTGGACGCGCTGATCGCCGACTACCGGGACGTGCTGCCGCCGGAGCCGGCCGAGCGGGAGGCCGCGGCGCTGGACGCGCACCGCCACCACTCCCCCGCGCTGGACTACGTCCTGAGCGACGACGCCGAGGTCCGTTTCGCGCAGGCCCCGCTGTCGGTACGCGGCCTCACGCTGGGTTATCCGCCCGGCGAGACCGCCGCCCGCATCGCAGCGGAGGCCATGGCGTGACCCGGTAGGCTGGAAATTGTCATGATCAAAGGCGTTCTGTTCGACCTCGACGGCACCCTGCTCGACCACCGGGGCGCCGCCGACGCCGCGATCGCCGGCTGGGTGTCGGCGCGCTGCCCCGGCCATCCGCGCCTGGCCGACGTGCCCGGGCTCTGGGCCTCCCTGGAGGGGCCGTATCTGGCGATGTGGCAGGCGGGCGAGTGCTCGCTGCAGGAGCAGCGGCGCCACCGGCTGCGTGCGCTCTGCCGGGAGCTGCTGGTGGCCGAGCCCGGCGACCTGGACGCGGCCTACGCCGACTTCACCGAACGGTACCGCCAGGGCTGGACCGCCTACCCGGACGCGGCCGACGCCGTGGCGGCGCTGTCCGGGCTCGCGCTCGGCGTGCTGACCAACGGCGGACAGCGGATGCAGGAGGCGAAGGTCCACGCGATCGGGCTGGCCGGGCCGCTGCGGACGGTGCTGACGGGCGAGGTGCTCGGTGGCTTCTTCAAGCCGTCGCCCGGCGCCTACACCGGGGCGGCGGCCGCGCTCGGGCTGATGCCGGAGGAGGTGCTGCTGGTGGGTGACGACGTGGCGAACGACGTGACGGCGCCGGCGGCGACCGGGATGCGCTCGGTCTGGCTGGACCGCCTCGGCGTCGATCCCGCGCCGCCCGGCTTCCCCCGGATCACGACGCTGACCGACCTGCCGGGCCTGGTCCGCTAGCGCCTAGCGCCGCCCTGCCACGGCTGGACCGCTGCCGCACGCTCAGCCCTGCCGGACCCAGCCCTGCCGGACGATGGGCCCTGCCGGACGATGGGCCCTGCCGCACGCTCAGCTCTGCCGGGCGCTCAGCTCTGCCGGACGCTCAGCTCGGCCAGTGCCGAGCCGGCCAGGTCGAAGCCGCCCACGTGTGCCAGGTAGTCGCCCTTCACCAGCGGGTCGCCCACGTACACGCCGCCTGCCTGGCGGACCAGCAGCGCCCCGGCCGCCACGTCCCACGGGTTGGACCCGGTGCCGTAGGTGGCGTCCGACCATCCGGCGGCGACGTGCGCGAGGTTGAGCGCGGCGCTTCCCGGCCGCCGCACCGCGGAGAACGACTCCAGCAGGCGCGCGTAGCGCCGCAGTGCCGCCTCACCCTCCGTGGCCAGGTCGAGCGGCGTGGGGTAGGCGCACAGGAGCATCGCCTCGCTGTCGGCGGTCGCGCCCCGGCTGCGGATCGGCGTGCCGTTGCACCAGGCGCCGGCGGTGGTGGCGGTGAACTCGTCGTCGCGTACCGGGTCGTACACGACGCCTGCCACCAGCTCGCCGCGCACGGCGGCGGCGATGGAGACGCAGAAGAACGGCAACCCCGTCGCGAAGTTGGCGGTCCCGTCAATGGGGTCGACGTACCAGGTGAGGTCGCCGGAGCCGGTCGAGCCGCCCTCCTCGCCGACGATCGCGCTGCCGGGCACGCGCGCCTCGATGACCGCGCGGATGGCCTCCTCGGCGGCCCGGTCGTGCTCGGTGACGGGGTCGTGGAAGTCGCGTTTGGTGGTCACTTCGGGGCGGGAGCGGAACGCCTTGCGGAGCCGGGGGCCGACGGACCTGGCCGCCTCGGAGGCGGTGTCGAGCAGCTGTGTCGCATCCATCTTGTTTCCAGCCTAGCCGCCCTGGTCGCGGCGGCAGCGGGCGGGTCGGAAGCATTTGTCAGGACATTCTGACCTCGGTTAAGCTGATCACATGACCGCGAACCTCGCCATCGACCTGGACCGGTCCAGCCCCGTGCCGCTGTATTTCCAAGTGGCCGAGCAGATCGCCGAGGCGATCCGGCGAGGGGACCTGGCGCCCGGCTCCCGGCTGGACAACGAGATCCTGCTCGCCGACAAGCTCGGTCTGTCCAGGCCGACGATCCGGCAGGCGATCCAGTATCTCGTGGACAAGGGCCTGCTGGTCCGCAAGCGGGGCGTCGGCACGCAGGTGGTGCACGGCCAGGTCAAGCGCTCGGTCGAGCTCACGAGCCTGTACGACGACCTGCGCAGGGCGGGCCAGGAGCCGGCCACGCAGGTTCTGGCGCTGGAGCCGCGCCCGGCCGAGGAGGAGATCGCCGGCATCCTGGGCGTGGCGGCCGGCGCCGAGATCCTCTACGTGGAGCGCCTGCGGTTCGCGGCCGGGGAGCCGCTGGCCGTGTTGCACAACTGGCTGCCGCCGGGGCTCGCCCCGCTGACCGCCGCCGGCCTCGAGGGCCGGGGCCTGTACGAGTTGCTGCGCGGGGCGGGCGTGCGGATGCGGGTGGCGAACCAGCGCATCGGGGCGCGGGCGGCCACCCAGGCGGAGGCCCGGCTCCTGGAGGAGCGCCGGGGGGCCCCGCTGCTCACCATGATCCGCACCACGTACGACGACCAGGGGCGTGCGGTCGAGCACGGCTCGCACGTCTACCGCGCCTCCCACTACTCCCTGGAGGTCACCCTCATCGAACGCTGACCCCGGCGGCCGCGGCATGCGGCGCGCACCCGGCGATCAAGCGGCGTGCAATCCCGCCCACGTAGAACTACCCAGGAAGATCCGAGATGCGGCCGCCCCGGGATTCCCGCGCAGGCCGGGGTGGAGAACCTGGCCGACACGGGAGTGACGGTCAACGGCCAGCCGCTGGTGAGCTTCGTGCTCGCGGTCCGCATGGCGGACGGGACGGCGTACCAGGTCACGCACCGGCAGACGCTGCCGCGCATCCCGATGGGCGTGGTGGCGCCCGGCGCGACGGTCCCGTCAAGGTGGACCCGCAGCGGCGCGACCGCGCGCGCATCGACTGGGCGTCCTGACGGCCGGCGCCTTACGGGGCGTGACGATGGCAGCCTCGGCCATCGGCCGTCCGGCGGGGGCCGGACGGCCGTTTTCGTCGTTTCGTTCTGTTTGAGTACGTGTCCGACCCTTGGCAACACACCTTCCCGACACCTAGGGTCCAGTGCAATGCCACACATTACTGGGAAGGTGACATGAGGCCCTCAACCCCGCGCGCCGGCCGTCAACGCGAGGCCCATGATCTGGCCGTCGTGCGCCAGATCGCGCACCGGGTGGCGGTGATGAGCAAGGGGCGGATCGTCGAGCTCGGCGACGGCAAGCAGGTGTTCGGCGACCCGCGCCACGAGTACACCAGGACGCTGCTCGCGGCCATTTCCCGCATCAGCCCGGAGTGGGAGCGCCGCAGAAGGGAGAGGTCTTGATCACCGCGACCTACACGATTCCCGGGATGCGGGTGCGCGACCACGAGGTGGAGGTGCCGCTCGACTGGTCGGACCCGGGGGCCGCCATCACGGTGTTCGCCCGGGAACTGGTGGCTCCGGACCGCGACCGGGAGGACCTGCCGTGCCTGCTGTTCCTGCAGGGCGGACCGGGCGGCAAGGGGCCGCGGCCCGTGGGCACGTCGGGGTGGCTGGGGCGGGCGCTGGAGACGTACCGGGTGATCCTGCTCGACCAGCGCGGCACCGGCCGCAGCTCGCGCATCGACGGGCGGGTGATGAGCGCGCTCGGCCCCGAGGAAGGGGCCGGCCACCTGGCGTTCTTCCGCGCGGACTCGATCGTGGCCGACGCCGAGCACCTGCGGAAGGCCGTCTTCGGCGGCGGGCGCTGGTCGACGCTGGGGCAGAGCTACGGCGGCTTCCTGACGCTGACGTACCTGTCGGCGGCGCCCGAGGGGCTGAGCGCCTGCTACGTGGCGGGCGGGCTGCCGGCGCTGGAGCCGGACGCCGAGGAGGTCTACCGGCGTACCTATCCGCGGGTGGCGGCCAAGAACGCCGCGTTCTACCGCCGCTACCCGCACCACGCCGAGACCGCCGCGCGGCTGGCCGACCGGCTGGCCGGCGGCGACGTACGGCTGCCGGACGGCGACGTCCTGACCGTGCGGCGGCTGCAGTCCCTCGGACTCGACTTCGGCATGAAACCGGGCTACGAGCGCATGCACTGGCTGCTCGACGAAGCGGAAGGGTTGCCGGAGACGTTCCTGCACCAGGTGCTGGCGCGCACGTCCTTCGCCGACAACCCGCTGTTCGCGGCGTTGCAGGAGAGCATCTACGGTTCCGGGGCGGGAGCGACCGCGTGGGCGGCCGAACGGGAGCGGGCCCGGCATCCGGCCTTCGCCGAGGACGCCAGGCCGCTGCTGTTCACCGGGGAGATGATCTATCCCTGGATGTTCGAGGAGATCCGCGCGCTGCGGCCGTTCCGCGCCGCCGTCGAGCTGCTCGCCGAGCGGGCGGAGTGGCCGCGCCTGTACGACCTGGACCGGCTGGCCGCCAACGACGTCCCGGTGGCCGCGGCGGTGTATTTCGACGACATGTACGTCGACTCCGGCCTGCAACTGGACACCGCTGCCCGCATCGGCAACGCGCAGGCGTGGGTGACGAACGAGTATGAACACGACGGCATCGGCGAGGACCGCGTCTTCGCCCGGCTGACCGGGTTGGTCCGCGACATGGGAGGAGGAATCACCGGTGAGTGACGGCAGACTGCCCAAACTGTCGGAGATCCCCGCGTTCACCGAGTACATCACCCAGGGCTGGGACGCCCCCGCCCGCACCCCCGACCTGGTGACGGGAGTGGCCGAGGCGGCGGCCGGCCACCGGGCCCGCCTCGCCGCCGCGCTCCCCGGCACCACCGTGGTCGTGGCGGCCGGCCGCGCGCCGGTGCGCAGCAACGACACCGACTACGACTTCCGGGTGGACAGCGACTTCTACTGGCTGACCGGCTGCGCGGCGGCGCAGGCGGTGGCCGTGGTCCGGGACGGCGACGCCACCCTGTACCTCCCGCCGCCGGCGCGCCCCGGCGACCCGGGCTTCTTCTCCGACGCCGTGTACGGCGAGTTGTGGGTGGGCCCGTCGCCGTCGCTGGAGGAGTGGTCGGCCGCGCTCGGGATCGAGGTGCGCCCGCTGCCCGCCTTCCCCGGGCCCCCTCCCGGCGCCCTCCTGGCGGGCCCCGGATGGGAGGAGCCATCGGAGGAGCTCGGGCGGACGCTGGCCGAACTCCGCATGATCAAGGACGAGTGGGAGATCGCCCAGCTCCGCGAGGCCGTGGACCGTACCGTCGAGGGTTTCGCGGCCGTGCTAGCCGAGGTGCCCGCCGCCGTGGCGGGCGGGGGCGAGCGCTGGCTGCAGGGCACGTTCGACCGGTACGCCAGGACGTACGGCAATGGCCCCGGCTACGCGAGCATCGTGGGCGCCGGGCCGCACGCGCCCACCCTGCACTGGGTGCGCTGCGACGGCCCGGTGCGTCCCGGCGAGCTGCTGCTGCTCGACATGGGCGTCGAGGTCCGCAGCCACTACACCGCCGACGTCACCCGCACCTTCCCCGTGTCGGGCTCCTTCTCCCCCGCCCAGCGGCAGGTGCACGACCTGGTGGAGCGGGCGCACCGGGCCGGGATGGCGCAGGTCGCGCCGGGTCGGGCGTTCACCGATTTCCACCACGCCGCCATGGAGGTCATCGCGCACGGCCTGCACGACTGGGGGCTGCTGCCGGTCTCGGTGGACGAGGCGCTGTCCGCCGACGGCCAGCACCACCGCCGCTACCTGGTCTGCGGCATCGGCCACCATCTGGGGCTGGACGTGCATGACTGCGCCCGCTCCCGCCCGGAGGCCTACCACGGCGCGCGGATGGCGCCCGGCATGGTGCTGACCGTGGAGCCGGGCCTGTACTTCCACGCCCACGACCGCACGGTGCCGCCCGAGCTGCGCGGGATCGGCGTGCGCATCGAGGACGACCTGCTCGTCACCCCCGACGGGGCGGAGGTCCTTTCCGCCGCCCTGCCCCTGGACGCGACCGGCCTGGAGCACTGGGCGAAGGAACAGGCCTGACCGTCCCCCGGCTCACACCGACCGGCTGTAGCGGGCCTGCCTCGCGGCGGCGGTCAGGGCCGCCGCCCTGGCCGCCTCGGTCGGGGTGAACGGCAGCTCGGGCCGCCTGATCAGCAGGGCGCGGTCCGGGTTGACGGAGATCACCATGGTGGTGTTGAGCTCGGCGCCCTCGTCCACGGTGTCGCCGGGCCGCCGCCACTCGACCTGCGAGACCCGCAGCAGCTCGCCCATGGCCTCCGGCAGCCGGTCGGGGTCGGCGCTGACCCGCTGGGCCAGGACCAGCGCCTGCACGCCGGGATCGGTGAGGTCCTTGACCTGGGCGGGCACGATGACGACGTCGTGCCCGCCGGCTTCGGTCAGCGCCTTGGCGAGCACGTCGAGCACCAGATCACGGGGTGCCTCGATGACGAACTCGTCGAGCGCGTCGCAGCCGGCGGGCGTGATGGCGCTGCTGCCGGTCGGCGCGATGTGCAACGCCAGGATGTTGCAGCCCAGCCGGCCGAACGCGCCAGCCACCGTCGCCAGGCGTCCTGGGCGCTCCATCACCCGCATGCGGACGCGCCACAACGCCATCGGGGATCCGGCTCCGTCGTCCACCGGGAGCGCCGCGCCCCTGCGCGCGGGGCGGCGGCCGATCCGCTTGTGGATCGCGGCTCCGGCGATCAACGCCACGCCGAGCCCGATCAGCACGACGGGCCCCGGGTCCTCGTGCCCGAGCAACGTCGCGAGCAGGTGCGCCAGGCCCACCGCGAGGAACAGGGCGGCGAGCTCCGCGATCTCCCGCCGCCACGAGCGTCCTTGCTGGGTGCCCTGTTGGATGACATGTCCGGAACGTGGGTGCATGACCTTAGGTGCGTCGCTCATGGCACCCAGTCTCCGCACGGGTTGTTACATGATCACGGTCGGCGCGGTTGCGGCGACATTAAAGCGCGTTCACCACATGACCCTGCGCTTACCTCCTCGTGAAGGCGTATCCGCCCTTGCCGGCTCCCCGGTAGCGGATTTCGCCGCCGGTCACCGCCGGCTTGCCCGGCTGCGCGCCGGCCGGCGAGCCGATCCAGCCGCCGCCGGCGGTCGCCCCAGCGGTTGTCGCGGCGCCGCCTGGCGAGGATCATCGTCGGGCAGCTCATCGACGATCTCCCAGCGGCCGAGACCGCCCGCGACCCCGAGGTGGAGCAGGCGCCGTAACCAGACGACGCCACGCGGCAAACCTTCCGCACGTGGCTGCGAGGTCCGGACAGCCCGGTCGCCCGTGAACGGTGGATGAATTCTGCCGTAAGGTCGGCTTTCCACCCGCGCGAATCCCCCGGCCGCCCTCCCATAATCCCAGGTATGGGGGATATTTCGCGAAATGGGGTGCGATGAAGCGTTGGATCGGCGTCATTCTGGCGGTGGTTCTGGCCGGGGTGGCGGTGGTCGCGATTCTCCTGGGCGGCCAGGAGAACAAGGGCCAGGAATTAGCCCTGGTACGGGGGGTCATCGGGTCGGAGAAGAAGCCGTTCTTCGACGATCCGCGGGTCAAGGCGGCCTTCGCCGCACACGGCCTGCGCGTCGAGGTGGACACGGCCGGTTCCCGGCAGATCGTCACCGACGTGGATCTGAGCAGGTACGCTTTCGCCTTCCCGTCCAGCGTTCCGGCCGCGGAGCGGATCAAGCGCGACCGCAAGGCCACGACGACGTTCTCGCCGTTCTACTCGCCGATGGCGGTGGCGACGTTCGAGCCGATCGCGGCGCTGCTGACGAAGGCCGGCGTGCTCCGCGATTCCGGCAAAGGCCACCAAACCCTCGACATTAAGAAATATCTAGAATTAGTTGCCAAAGGCACCCGATGGGATCAAATTCCAGGTAATTCGGCTTACCCGGCTCGCAAACGAGTGCTGCTGACCACGACCGACATCCGCACGTCCAACTCCGCCGCCATGTACCTGTCGGTGATCGGTTACGTGGCCAACGGCGATGACGTCATCAGCTCCGACGCCCAGATCGCCGAGGTCGCCCCCATGGTCGCGCCGGCCGTGCTCGACCAGGGCTTCGCCGAGTCGACCAGCGAGGCGTCGTTCGACGACTACCTGGCGCTGGGCGCCGGCAAGACGCCGATGCTGGTGGTGTACGAGGCGCAGTACCTGGCGCACGTCTTCGCCGGCGACGGCGCGATCAAGCCCGGCATGCGGCTGGTCTACCCGTCGCCGACCGTGCTGAGCAAGCACACCCTCGTCCCGCTCTCCGGCCACGGCACGCGGGTCGGCGAGCTGCTGACCAAGGACCCGAAACTGCTGGCCCTCGCGGCCGCGTACGGCTTCCGCACCACCGACCCCCAGGCGTTCGCCGACCTGGTGGCCAAGACCAAGGCGCCGGCCGCGGCCGACCTGGTCGATGTCGTCGAGCCGCCGACGTACGAGCGGCTGGACAAGCTGATCACGGCCATCGACGCCGCCCGGCCCTGACCAAGGAGATTCTTTGTCCGATCTGGTGCTCACGCCGCCCGCCCCGGTCGCGCCGGTGCCGGCGGAGACGGCGGCAGGCATGCTGCCGATGGCCGGCGAGCGCGCGGCCGAGCTGACCGCCAAGGCACGCGCGTTCACCGAGGAGCTCGGCGGGCTCGACCCGCGTTCGCCGGAGTTCTCCCGCAAGGTGCACGACATCGCCTCGATGGGCGACACCGAGATCAGGTCCGCCTCGCAGGTGGCCAACCGCATGCTGAAGCGGCCGGTGGCGGCGCTCGACGCGGCCAGGGGCGAGGGCTCCGACGCCCAGGCGAAGGTCGCCAAGGACCTTGTCGCGCTCCGCCGTACCGTCGTCGACCTGGATCCGAAGCAGGCCGCGAGCGGGACGCGCAAGCTGCTGGGGCTGATCCCGTTCGGCGACCGGCTGCGCGACTACTTCGCCAGGTTCCACTCCGCGCAGAAGCACATCGACGACATCATCCGCGCGCTCAAGTCCGGCCAGGACGAGCTGCTGCGTGACAACGCCGCCATCGAGGGCGAGAAGGCGAACCTGTGGGAGGCGATGACACGGCTGCAGGAGTACGCGGTCATGGCCCAGGCCATGGACGCCTCCCTGGAGGAGCGGATCGCGCAGGCCGACGAGCAGCGGGCCACCGCGCTGCGCTCGGACGCGTTGTTCACGGTGCGGCAGAAGCACCAGGACCTGCTCACCCAGCTGGCCGTCTCGGCGCAGGGATACCTGGCGCTGGACCTGGTACGCAAGAACAACCTGGAGCTCAGCAAGGGCGTGGACCGCGCCACCACGACGACGGTCGCGGCGCTGCGCACGGCGGTGACGGTCGCCCAGGCGCTGGCCGGGCAGAAGCTGGTGCTCGACCAGATCAGCGCGCTGAACGCCACGACCAGCGACCTGATCCTGGCCACCAGCGAGATGCTGCGCACGCAGGCGGGCGCGATCCAGAACCAGGCGGCGTCCGCGACCGTGGACCTGGACACGCTGCGGCAGGCGTTCGACAACGTCTACGCCACGATGGACCTCATCGACGCGTTCCGCGCGAAGGCGGTCGAGAGCATGGCGACCACGGTGGACAGCCTGTCGGCCGAGCTGGACCACGCGAAGACGTACCTGGAGCGGGCCGGGGAGGGCGCCCAGTGAGGCGGGATCCCGGGACGGCCCTCCGCTGCGCGCTCGCGAGCGTCCTGCTGCTCGCCGCCGCCGCGTGCGCTCCCGGCGACGAGGTCGCCGACGGGCCGGACGTGCTGCGGGTGCTGGCCGGCAGCGAGGTCAAGGACCTAGAGCCGCTGCTGCGCCGGGCCGAGCAGGAGACCGGCGTCAAGGTCAGGCTGACCTACACCGGCACCCTCGACGGCGCCGAGCAGGTCGCGAGCGGCCGCGCCGCCGGGCGGGTGGACGCGACCTGGTTCTCCTCCAACCGCTACCTGTCCCTGATCGACGGCGCGCAGGCCAAGCTCTCCACCCAGACCAAGACGATGGTGTCGCCCGTGGTGCTGGGGCTGAAGCCGGCCAAGGCGGCCGAGCTCGGCTGGAACGGCAGGCCGGTGTCGTGGGCGGACATCGCGGCGGCGGCCGAGGACGGCCGGTTCAGCTTCGGCATGGCCAACCCGGCCTCGTCGAACTCGGGCTTCTCTGCCCTGGTCGGGGTGGCGGCGGCACTGTCGGACGCGGACGGCGCGCTCAGTGCCGAGCAGGTGGCGGCGGTCACGCCGAAGTTGAAGGAGTTCTTCTCGGCGCAGCGGCTGACGGCCGGCTCGTCGGGCTGGCTGGCCGACGCGTACGCCCGCGACCCGAGCGTGGACGGCATGGTGAACTACGAGTCGGTGCTGCTGGGCCTGCGTGAGCGGGTCACGCTGATCTACCCGAGCGACGGCGTGGTCAGCGCCGACTACCCGCTCACGCTCCTGGCCTCCGCCCCGGAGGAGAAGAAGGCCCTGTACGGCAAGCTCGCCGCCTGGCTGCGCACCCCCGACGTGCAGAAGGAGATCATGACCGGCACGCACCGGCGGCCGATCGTCCCCGGCGTCGCACCAGGCGCCGAGTTCGGCTCTGCGCAGCTCATCGAGTTGCCGTTCCCGAACCGGCGCAGCACCGCCGACGAGCTGATCACCACCTACCTCAATCAGGTGCGGGTCCCGTCGTCGGCGACGTTCGTGCTGGACACGTCCGGATCGATGAAGGGCGAAAGGATCGAGGCTCTGCGCACCGCCCTGGTGGCGCTGACCGGTCCGGACACCTCCGCCTCCGGCGCCTTCACGCGGTTTCTCAACCGCGAGAGCGTGACGATGATCCCGTTCGACGACCGCCCGGACGCGCCGGTGCCGTTCACCGTCCCCGACCGCGACCCGGAACCGGTGCTGGCGCAGATCAAGGCGTTCGCCGAGCAACTGGACGCGAACGGCGGCACCGCGATCTACGACAGCCTCAGAGCCGCCTACGACCGGCCGGTGACGCCCGGCCGGTACAGCTCGATCGTGCTCATGACCGACGGCGAGAACACCGACGGCAGCGACTACGCCGCCTTCGAGTCCCACTACCGGTCGCTGCCGGAGGAGCAGCGGCGCACGCCGACGTTCGTGGTGTTGTTCGGCGAGAGCGACGTCGAGGAGATGCGGCAGGTCGCGCAGCTGACCGGCGGAGCCGTCTTCGACGCCCGCTCGACCTCGCTGAGCAGCGCGTTCAAGGAGATCCGTGGCTATCAGTGACCGGGTGCCGCGCTACCTGGGCTCCAACAGGAACATCGCCGGCTCCTGCCTGGCGCTGCTCGGCCTGCTGGCCCACTTCCTGGGGCTGGCGGGCGCGTACTGGCCGGTGGTCGTGGTCGCGTTGTACGGGGTGGGCGCGTTGCTCGCCCCGCCGGACCGCGTCAAGCTGACGATCTCGCACGCCGAGGTCGAGACGCGGGCGCTGCGCGAGGACCTGTACGCGCTGCTGCGGCGGATCGAGGGACGCTTCCCCACCGACGTGGACCGGGCGGTGCAGACGCTGGGCGAGGTCCTCGACGACGTGCTGGGCCGGGCCGAGCAGCTGACCGCCTCGCCCGATCAGCTGCACGTGGTGTCGCAGACGATCCGCAGCTATCTGCCCGCCAGCCTGGAGGCGTACGCGAACCTGCCGCGCGGCTACGCCCTGTCCCGGCGGGCCGACCGGGAGCGCACCGCGCACGAGGAGCTGATGGCCCAGCTGGCGCTGCTCGACGCCCAGATGCGCAGGGTCGCCGAGGCGATCCATCGGGGCGACGAGCAGGCGCTGCGCGACCAGGGCCGCTTCCTGCGCGACAGGTTCGGCGGCTCCGAGCTGGACCTGGAATAGGCGCGTGCCCTCACCGGGCGACCGGCGAGGGCCCTCGACTAGCTCGCCACCCTCTCCACCTCGATGACCAGCACCGACGTCGGGCGCAGCGCAGGGGCGGGCAGCCCGAGCTGGCTCAGCGCCGAGCCCGGCAGCCGCACGGGCGACGCGGCCCACTCCGGCATCGCCGCCCCCTTCGGGACGGGCCCGGCCACGCGGACCTCGTACACCGCGGCGGGGTCGAGCCCAGGCAGCCGCAGCGGCGCGGGCGCGGACTCCACCCGCGAGGTCAGCTGGACGTAGCCGTACACGCCGCGCTCGGGCAGCACCACGCCGTGCAGCAGCGACGACGGGTCAGGGTGGTCGGCGCGGACCACCCGCCCGGTGTGCAGCACCGGCCGCAGCCGCTTGTGCAGGGCGATCCACGTGGCCAGCTCCTCGAGGTCGGACTCGCTCGCCGACGTCAGGTCCCATTCCACGCCCATGTGGCCGAACAACGCGGTGCCGGCGCGGAAGGCCAGCGCCAGCGAGCGGCCGGTGATGTGGTCGTGCGGGGCGCCGACGTGGGCGCCCATCCGGTCCGGCGGCACGAGCAGCCCGGTCCAGCGCTGGATGGCCTGCCGGTCGAGCGCGTCGTTGCTGTCGGAGGTCCACACGCGATCGGTGCGGGCGAGGATGCCGAGGTCGACGCGGGCGCCGCCGGACGAGCACGACTCGATCTCCAGCCCCGGATGGCGACGGCGCAGTTCGTCCAGCAGCCGGTAGGTCGCCTCCGTCTGGGCGTGCACGCCGGCCACGCCGTCGTGGACGGGCTCGGCGATGTCGCGGTTGTGGTCCCACTTGATGTAGTCGAGCGCGTACTCGCCGACCAGGGTGTCGAGCCGCTCCAGCAGGTAGTCGTACGCCTCCGGCCGGGCCAGGTCGAGTGTCTGCTGGTTACGCTGCGGCGGCGGCACCCGCTCCGACCGGCCGAGGATCCAGTCGGGGTGGGCGCGGGCCAGGTCGGAGTCGGGGTTGACCATCTCCGGCTCGAACCAGAGCCCGAACTGCATGCCGAGCTTGCGCACGTGGTCGGCCAGCGGGTGCAGCCCGCCGGGCCAGACCCCATCGTCGACGTACCAGTCGCCGAGCCCGGCGCGGTCGTGGCGGCGGTGCCGGAACCAGCCGTCGTCGAGCACGAACCGCTCGATCCCGGCGGCCGCGGCCTTGTCGGCCAGCTCCAGCAGCCGGTCGAGGCCGTGGTCGAAGTACGTGGCCTCCCAGTTGTTGAGCGTGACCGGCCGGACCGGCAGCGGGCGGGCGGCCCGCAGGTGCTCGTGCAGCCGGGCGCTCGCCTCGTCGAGGCCGCTGCCGGACCAGGTGAAGTACACCGGCGGCGTGCGGTAGCTCTCTCCCTGGGCCAGGGTGATCTCGCCGGGCTCGAGCAGCTCACCGGCGGCCAGCAGCGCGGGCCCCTCCTGCAGCCGCTCGGCGTAGTGCACGTGGTCGCCGCTCCAGCCGGCGTGCACCGCCCACACCTCGCCGGCGCCGAAGCCGAACCCGCCGGTCCCGGCCACGAGCAGCCCGGTGGCGTCGTGCCCGGTGCGGCCGCGCCGGTTCTCCCTGCTCCACACGCCGTGCCCGAACGCCCGGCGCTGCGGCACCTTCTCCAGCGCCCACCGCCCGGTGAAGTCCAGCAGCTCACCGGCCCGCGCGGGCACCGGCAGCGCGCACACCAGCTCCGCCAGCCGGTACGGCGTGGCGGCGGTGTTGGTCACCGTGTGCCGCAAGGTCACCAGGCCGCCGGCGTCCATGACCAGCTCGCTCACCAGCGCCAGCCCGGCCCGCTCGTCGGAGGCGGCGATGCTCACCGTGCCCCCGGCTCCCGGGGTGGCGTCCACGTCGAACCGGTCGAGGGTCCACCGCACCGGCCAGTGCTCGCCGGTCCTGGTGCCCGACAGCCCCGGCCTGCCGTACCAGTTGTCGCCCTGCGCGGGCAGCAGCGGCAGCGCGGAGGTCGTGGAGGCCAGCACGGGAAGAAGATCGGGCCCGGCGACGCCGCCGAGGTCAGCGCCGAAGTGGCGCACCCGTGGGAGGCCCTGGCCGCCGGTGTCGAGCAGCAGGGCCGTGCCCGCGGCGGAGAGGATGACGGGGGACAAAGTCGGGCTCCTTACTCAGGCGGGGGTGTGACCTGAGTGGAGACGCTACCCGAACCCGTCGTGGTCGCCGGGCCCGGGGAGGCCCCTCCGGGGGCGGGAGCCGGAGGGGCCGGGTCGGAGGGGCCGGGCGAGAGGCGTCAGACGGAGATGCGGCCCGCGCCCGCGCCCGCGGTCACGATCGACTTGACGTTGGCGGGGGTGTCGAGTGAGGAGGAGTAGGGGATGGAGCCGACGCTGCGGCCCTGGTCACAAGTGCCGGAGGGGA
>NZ_VCKY01000526.1 GCF_005889735.1 Nonomuraea turkmeniaca | reverse complement strand
CATCTCGGTCATCGGGTGCCGTTGCGGATTCCGGCTGAGGTGCATGAGCGGATGGTGGCGCTGGCCCGTTCCGAGGGCGTCACGGTGTTCATGATGCTGCAGGCGGCGCTGGCGGTGACGCTGTCGCGTGCCGGGGCCGGCACCGACATTCCGATCGGATCCGGGGTGGCCGGGCGTACCGACGAGGCCCTGAACGACCTGATTGGTTTCTTCGTCAACACGCTGGTGATTCGTACCGATCTGTCGGGAGACCCGACCTTCTCGGAGATCCTGGGCCGGGTTCGCGCGGTCGGCCTGGAGGCGTTGTCCCGGCAGGACGTGCCGTTCGAGCGATTGGTGGAGGAGTTGGCGCCGGCGCGGTCGCTGGCTCGGCATCCGCTGGTGCAGACGGTGCTGACGATGCAGAACACCGAGCGTGCGGTGCTGGAGATGCCTGGGGTGCGGGCCGGTGCCGGGGCCGGTGCGGGTGAGGCCGAGGGGTCGGCTTTGGTTCCGGCGAAGTTCGATTTGTTCGTGTCGATCGCGGAGGCGTTCGATGAGGTGGGCCGGCCGGTGGGGTTGCGTGGGTCGGTGACGGCGGCGGCGGATCTGTTCGATGCGCCGGTGGCTTCGCGGATCGCGGAGTGGTTCGGGCGGGTGCTGGATGTCGCGACGGCGTCCCCGGATCTGCGGCTGCACCAGATCCAGGTGCTGGAGGCGCAGGAACGCGATCTGGTGCTGAACCGATGGAACGACACGGCGACGGCGACGGCCGCGGGTGTGGTGGAGTCGTTCGAGCGTCAGGTGGCCGCCACTCCGGATGCGGTTGCGGTGGTGGCCGGTGGTGTCGAGGTCTCTTATGCGGAGGTGGATGCGGCTGCCAATCGGTTGGCGCGTTATCTGCAGGGGCTGGGTGTGGGGGCGGAGTCGGTAGTCGGGTTGTGTCTGCCGTCCGGGACGCAGATGATCACCGCGATTCTGGCGGTGTGGAAGGCGGGGGCGGCGTATCTGCCGATTGATGGCCGGCTGCCGGTGGAGCGGATCGCGTTCATGCTGGCCGACTGCCGGGTGCAGGTGCTGGTGGGCACGGAGGAGGTGTTGGATGATCTGCCGGTCGGCCGGGCGCGGATGGTCGCGGTGGATGATCCGATGACCGCAGCCGTGCTGGCCGGCTACCCCGCCACCCCGCTGGATGCGGCGATCGATCCGGCCGGCGTCGCGTATGTGATCTACACGTCCGGGTCGACCGGGACGCCGAAGGGTGTGGCGGTCACGCACGGGTCGCTGGCCAACTACGTCGGGTCGGTGTCGGATCGGCTGGGCTGGTCCGGGGCTGGGACGCGGTACGGGCTTCTGCAGCCGCAGGTGACCGACCTGGGCAACACGGTGGTGTTCATCAGCCTGGCCACCGGTGGTGAGCTGCATGTGCTCGACCCCGAAGCGGTGACCGATCCCGAAGCGGTGGCCGGCTATCTGGCCGAGCACCGCATCGATCACGTCAAGGCCGTCCCCTCCCACCTGGCCGCCCTCACCGCCGCGGCCGGGGTGGAGCGGATCCTGCCCGCCCGGTCGCTGGTGCTGGG
>NZ_VCKY01000525.1 GCF_005889735.1 Nonomuraea turkmeniaca | reverse complement strand
GGGGCGGCCCTGGCCTGCTTCGCCGGTACTCCGGCCCTGTACTCCTGGACGACGACCTCCCCGGGGAGCGGCGCGTTCAGCTTCGGGTCCTGGCTCAGCCCCACCCATGCCTTCGGGGTGCTGCTCTTCGCCGCGCTGATCCTGGTGGTCGCTGGAGTGCTGGACCTCAGGGCCGTACGGCCGGCCACTCTGTTCATGATCATCATGCTGGTCGTGGCGGTGGCCGGTGCCAAGTCCGTCTTCGTTCCGCTGCTCGTGGCCGGCCTGTCGCTGCTTCTTCTGATCGGGCGGGGGCTGCGCCGTACCGTCCTCTGCCTCCTCGTGCCGGCGGCCGCCACGATGGCGTTCGCCCAACTCGTCCTGTACGGCGGCCGGACGCAGGGGATGGTGATCGCTCCCGGCGCCGCCGCCGGCAGAATGCTCGATGAGCTCTTTCACACCGGTCCAGCCTCAGGCCTGGGAGCACTCCCCGTCGTGGTCAGTGTGGTCTTCGTGATCGGGTGGGCGGCAGCCTTCGCGGGCATCGCGGGTCTGTGGTGCGATCGCGGCGCCTGTGCCGAGCCGGCGCTGATCGTCTGCGGCGGCATCGGCGTGGCAGGAGCGGGCGCCTTTCTTCTGTTCGGCCATCCGGGGGTGAGCCAGTACTACTTCCTGCGAGGTGCCTGGCCGTTCCTCGCAGTGGTGGCGGTGGCGGGGCTGTGGAGCGCACTGCGTGAGGTGCCCCGCCAAGCGCGGCCGGTGACGGTCGCGGCGTCCTTCCTGACGGGCGCGGCGGCAACCGTGGTAATCGGCGGAGCTGACGGGAAGAGGCCTGACTTCCATGCGGTGGGAGCATCGGGTCTGGTGTGGCCGTTGCTAGCACCGTTCGTCATTCTGGTGGCGGCGGTCGTGATCTCTTTCCTCGTCGTGCGCCGTCTCACCGGCGGGCCGGCTGTCGTGCTGCTCGTCGTCACGGGGTTGTGCGTCGCGCCGACCCTCGGCATGGTCCCGCGAACGGCGCCCGCGGCCACCACGAAACCGGTGATCTCCGAGGGCGTCGTGGAGGCCGCTCGCTGGCTCCGCGCGCATTCGCACCCGGACGACGTCGTCGCGACGAACGCCCACTGCCGAGACGGCGTCGAACCGTGTGATCATCGGCGCTTCTGGTTCTCCGCATACTCCGAGCGGCGGATGCTCGTCGAGGGATGGACGTACACACCGACCAATCTCCGGAACGGCACCCTTGAGCGGGGGCAATACCACTTTGCGCCCTTCTGGGACGGCCTGCGACTGGCGGCGAACGACGCGGTCTTCCACGATCCATCGGGCGCCGCCGCCGAACTGCTTCAGGAGAGGTACGGCGTGCGCTGGTTGTTCGTGGACGAGCGCGACCAACGGCTGAGCCCGCGCGTGGCGGACTTCGCCGATCTGCGCTACAGACACGGCGAATGCGCTGTGTATCGCCTGGCCGTCCCCGCGGCGGCCGACGATCCGCCGGGGCGTCACGGCATGGTCGCGCCGCGGGCTCGCGTGCCGATCTGAACCAGGGGACATCAGGGTCGGGTCAGGGACGGCTCGGGGACAGGGCCGGATGTGGGGGAT
>NZ_VCKY01000524.1 GCF_005889735.1 Nonomuraea turkmeniaca | reverse complement strand
AGCTGACGCCGGCCGAGATCATCAAGATCGTGGATCTGATGCTCGCCCAGGTCGACGCCCGGCTGAAGGACCGCGACATGGGGCTCGACGTCTCGCCCGACGCCAAGCAGCTGCTGGCCGACCGCGGCTACGACCCCGTCATGGGCGCCCGTCCGCTGCGGCGGACGATCCAGCGCGAGCTGGAGGACTCCCTGTCCGAGAAGATCCTCTACGGCGAGCTCCAGTCCGGCCAGATCGTCAAGGTCGCCGTCGACGAGCTCGGGCTCGTCTTCACCACCGAAAGCGAGCCCGAACGGGTCCCGGTCCCGTTGCCGTCATGATGACGATCCAGCACCCGCCGTCGGGCCGGAGATGGCGTTTCGTACATCGCCGCGTTGTGTGAGCGGAGTGCCGGTGCCCCGCCCCCGAGATGGTGGCCGTCGCGCCGATCTGGCACGATCGCGGGAGGAAGCCTCGTTCGAAGTTGTGCGGGATTGATAGGGACCTGCCGGCATGGAGCTGCGCCAGCTTCGTTACTTCGTGACCTTGGCCGAGGAATTGCACTTCGGCCGGGCGGCGGCGCGTGAGCACATCGTGCAGTCCGCGCTGAGCCAGCAGATCCAGCGGTTGGAGCGCGAACTGGGGGTCGTGCTCCTGGAGCGCAGTACGCATCATGTCAGTCTGACCGCCTCGGGAACGGTGCTCCTCGCCGAGGCCCGCCAGATCCTGGCTCACGTCGAGCGAGCGACGACGGCGGCACGCAACGCGATGGGCTCCTCACCGACGTTGCGTGTGGGCATCATCGACTCCGGCTACGACTCGATGCCGCAGATTCTGCACGAAGCACAGGCCCGGCAGCCGGATCTGGTGATCCACCAGATCGAGGTGGGGGTTCCGGAGCAGTACCGGCTGCTCATCGACGGCCGGCTGGATGTGGGGATCGGCAGAGCGGCTCTCGCGCCGCCAGAGGTGGCCTCCCTGCTGTTCCGCCGGGACCCTCTTGGGGTCCTGGTTCCCGGCGACCACCCGTTCGCCGAGCTGGACGTCCGGGCCGCGGCCGATCTGGTGAGCCAGGGGCGTTGCCTGTACTGCGTGCCGTCCTCGTGCATCTCGGCGCTGCCCGGGATCATGTGGCGGCCGTTGGTCGAACCCGTGTCGACCTATCCGTGGTCCATCCTGTGGCGGGCCGGTGACGAGTCCCGACATGTCCGTACCGCCGTCAACTCAGCCCGGACCATGTCCGAACGCCTCGGCTGGCTGACCGGCCGGGACCAGACAACACGCTGACTCCCAGTTTCCGCAGCGCCTCGCATCAGGGCACCGCGGCGGCCTCCGCCTACGCGGGGACGCCGCCACGCCGTCCCGGCCGGTCGTGTACCGGCGGGACGGCCTGTACGTGGCGGAGGTGCCCCGGATGGCGATCATGGCCGTGGCCCGAAAACCACACGGCGCGCGCTCAGAAGCCGTAAGGCGCTCAGACCTCCTCGACGCTGCTCGGCTCACGCCGGGACAGATCGATGCCGAGTTCCTCCGCGGCGCGGAAGACGTCCTCGTCGGTGTCGCGCATCTCGATGGACATGCCGTCGCTGGAGAGCACCTCGACGTTCAGGCACA
>NZ_VCKY01000523.1 GCF_005889735.1 Nonomuraea turkmeniaca | reverse complement strand
AGTGGTCCAGTTCGTAAGTCATTCGAGGGTTCACAGGGCCGCTGGTAGTGCGACAGGCTGGTGGCCGCAGCCGGCGGGTTGCTGGAAGTGGTGCTCTTTCTGTTCGTGTCGCTCGATCCGGGCCATCAGGTCCTCGAGGTCGGCCGGGGTGAACTTCCATCGGAAGGGCCGGGCGGTCTCGTTGTAACGACGCTCGAAGGCGATCAGTCGGTCTTCGACCTGGTCAAGACCGGTGAAGTCGTTGGGGGTAACTACCTTGCGCTGCACGATGGAAAAGAAGATCTCGATCTGGTTCAGCCAGGACGCGTGCACGGGAGTGTGGACCATCACCGCGTTGGGGAACTGGGCGGTGAGCCGATCGGCGGCGGCCTTGCCGCGATGAGAGGACCCGTTGTCCACGACCCAGAACACCCGCCGGGCCGAGGCATACGGCTCGTGCGTCATGACCTGCTCGACCAGGTCCATGAACGGGACAATGCCCGTCTTGGGCGAGCAGCGCCCGAATACACGGGCCTGGTGGACGTCGTAGGCGGCCAGGTAGGCCAGTGCGCCGCCGCGGTCGTAGTCGTGGTTGACGCGCATCGTCCGGGTGGTGCCGGGCGGCAGGGTGGGGTGGCAGCGGCAGCGGGCCTGGATCGAGGTCTTCTCGTCGGAGGAGATCACGTACTCGTTGCCGGCCAGGGGCTGGCCGTCCCAGATGCGCTGGTAGAGGCCGAGGACGCGGGCGGCCTTGGTGGCGAAGTCGGGGTCGCGGATGAATATCCAGGAGGCGTGCTGCCAGGGCTTGAGCACGTCGGCGGTCAGGATCCGGCGGACGGTCGAGGCGGACATCGCCTCGGCGATCCCCCGTCCGACCACTTCGGCGGCCAGGTCGGTGCTGCTCCAGCGGGACAGCGGCATCCCGGTCTCGGCCGGCAACTGGCAGGCCAGCGCCGTGACCTCGGCCCGCTGGACGAGGGTGAAGCGGGGCGGCCGGCCGCTACGGGGCCGATCCTTGAGCCCGTCGATGCCCTGATCGGCATAGCGGCCACGCCACCGCCGGACGGTGTCGAGGTGGACCCGTTGTCGCAGGGCGATCCGAGCGTTGGAGTAGCCGTGCGCGGCGTCCAGCACGATCCGGACGCGGACAACCTGCTGGTAGGGGGCCGTGTGAGCATGGGCCAGCTTCTTCAACCGCCGCCGCTCGGCGGCGGTCACGACGATCTGACGAGCACAAGGGACGGGCACGCGGAACGCTTTCGGTGATCTTACGAGGGGCGCTGCCACTTTGCCCCGATATCCACCGCCCAGGGCGTGATTGACACGCCGGACGGCAAGATAGGGCGCATGCCCGCCATCCCGGAGTCCACCAAGATCTCCCTGGCCCAGCGACTACGCCAGCACGCCCGCGATCACTGGCCGCAGCTGGCAGGATTGCACGTCCGCTACCACGGTCAGTTCGCCTACGTCGAAGGCGAACTGACCGACGGAGACCGGCTGCCCCTCATCCGCCTCCGTTACGGCGGATCGGCCTCCATCTGGGGTTTCGGGCTCTACCTCGCCAGCAGCGGCAAGTACGAGAACCAGATCCTGCCCACCGGCATGTCCGCAGGCACGCCCCAAGAAGCCCTCGACTGCGCCTGCGACCTCTACCTCAGCCACTGACCCTCGAAGGACTTACAGGCAGAACCACT
>NZ_VCKY01000522.1 GCF_005889735.1 Nonomuraea turkmeniaca | reverse complement strand
GCCTGACCAGGGACCTCACCCGAGAGGAAGGGGTCTGGGCGACGAGGTGACGGCCTTCAGCGGGCCTGTGGACAACCGCACAGACCCGCACAACCGGCAGGACCCCGCCGCGAGCATGGACTCCGACACTCCTGCATAGCGCCATCCAACGAGCTCCCCCGAAAATCCTCAGCTGGGATGACCTGCTTTACACCAGCGTCCTAGTACTCCAGTGACACTTGGCGATCTTGTGCGTTGAGGTGGCATGAAGACGGTCATCTCGCTCGCCCAGGCCCTGGCGCGCCTAATGTTTGGCTGTGCTCTTCCAAGAAATCGACCAGCTCATCACCTACGACGAACGGCAACGGATGGTCCCCAGCGACCGCGATCGGCTCACCGCGCTCGTCGACTCGGCCCGCGCTCAGGACCCCACCGACTACACCACGCTGCGCGCGCTCGGGATCGGACTGCTGGTTCTGGGTGAGTACGCCGACGCGATCGACCACCTCAACCGTGCGCTCGACCTGGCGGACACGAGCGGCAGGCGGATCGCGGCGTCAATCAATCTGGCCGACGCCTATCGCTACTCAGGTGACGCGGCGGCCTCGGAAACTCTCTGCCGCGCGATGCTCACCCTTGCAAGGAAAGAAGTACCCGAGATGTTGTGCTTCTCGCTCCAGCATCTCGGCAAGGCCCTCACTGAACTGGATCGTAGACAGGAGGCGCGCGAGGTGCTGCAGGAGGCCCTAGCTCTGCGCATGGCCGAAGGCGACCCCGAGCTGATCGCCAGAAGCCAAGCGGGCCTACGACTCCTCGACACTTAATGCTTGGTTACATTTCGCGATCTTGTTGGTTCGGGTCGCATGAAGACGACCACGTGATCATTCGGAGTTTGTGAAGACATCTGAAGATCACGTGATGGCCGTGGCCGACACTGTAGACCCTGACGGCTGGATGGTCACCTTCCACGACCTGATGGGCCGGATCGCGGGCCGTTTCGGCTGTATCGAGCCACGTCGCACCGCCAACGCCTACGTTCGCGTGGCGCGACTGCTGCACTTTGCTGCTGCTCGTGATGTCAGTAGTGCGACAGCGTGTCGGTCACTTTCTCGCTATAGAGACTGTTCTCCGCGAGAAGAAAGCAGCGCCCAACGTGGTTGCCCCTGCGGCGATCAAGACGGTAGCGGGAATCTGAACGAGGTTTCGGAGATCCTTGCACCTGTCCCTATATTCCATTTTTTCTACCGCCCAGTCACGAGTCTCATCCATTAAGTAATCAGGGAGAGAGGCAGTAATGAATGCAGAACCACACGCCTCACCTTCTGAAGTAACAGGCATCAGACCAGCAAGTACGCCTGAGCCGATCAGCAAGAAGGCGACGAACGCGAGGAGCTTGGTAGCCATAAGTACTCCTTGGTAGGTTCATCCGGGCCTGATCATTCCAGGTCGATCCTTGGCTCGGAAGTCTGGGCGGGTGGTGCGGACGTAGGGCCGTCCTGTGGAGGTCGCGTCGCGGTATCGAACCGTTGCGATGGTGCAGGATCTGAGCCTCTATCCACGGCGTGAAGTCCGAAGCGAGGTTAGCGAAATGAAGTGAGGTGTCCCCTGAACTGGGAGGATGGGAGTTCTCTACGCTTCCATCGCCCGCTGCAAAGGACACCTCGTAAGTTGAAATTCTTCCATACCGCCAGCCGTACGCAGGCGA
>NZ_VCKY01000521.1 GCF_005889735.1 Nonomuraea turkmeniaca | reverse complement strand
CATCTAGTCCGAAAACAGGACCTCAGCTGGGCAGGCGGCAACATCCGGCGGCGCGGGTGGGGCGCCGTCGGATCAGTCCCGGGTGGTTGTCAGCCGGTTGAGGTCAGCGGCAGGTGTTCCTCATCTGGAGCTATCGACTCGATGGTGACCTTGTAGCCGAGTCGTTCCAGGCTCTTGACGTGATTGCGGGCCTGGCGGCGGACGTGCATCCGGGTTTCGTAGTAGTCGGCGCCCAGGTCCTGATAGCGGGCGCCGGGGTCAGACAGCAACGCGTGGATGATGACCAGCTGGGAGTTGCCAGTGGCGACCAGGGCTTTCTTCTTGGGCATGCGCCGGTTCAACCTGCGGTAGCGGGCGCCGAGGAAGGACTGGGTGTTTCCGGCTCCGATGGCCGCCTCGCCAAGTGCAGCGGCCAGGTAAGGGTTGCCGCGGCCGGTGGCATTGCTGCCTTTGCGTTTGCCGGCCGACTTCTTCACTTGGGGCGCGAACTTGGCCCAGGAGACCAGGTGAGCGGGTGTGGCAAAGACGCTCATGTCGACACCGATCTCGGCGATGATGTCTGCAGCACCGACCGTGCCGATGCCGGGGATTTCATCCAGCTGCTCGACCTGGCGGGTATACGGCTCGATCAGTTGCTCGATCGTGGCGGTGAGGGTGGCGATCTGCCGGTCGTAGTGGTCGATAGTGGCCAGCATCATCTGCAGCACCGCCACATGCTCCTCGGTGAGGAAGGAACAGTCCAGCGCCTGCTCCAACGCCGCGATCTTCATGCGCATCCGGCCCCGGGCCAGCTGAGCCAGCACCTTCGGGTCTCGCTGCCCGCCGATGATGGCCTGGAGCATGCCGCGGCCGGAGACTCCGAACAGGTCACTGATCATCGAGGTGAGCTTTAGATGGGCGTCCTCCAGGAGCTTTTCCACCCGCTGCTTCTCACTGGTGCTGGCCTGGACCAGACTGCGGCGATAACGGGTGTGGGTACGCAACCGCCGGATCGGCTCGGGCGGCACGAAACTGGAGACGATCATTCCCCGCTCCACGATCTTGCCCAGCCAGATGGAGTCGGCCCGATCGGTCTTCGGCCGCCCCGGCAGCGCCTTGACCTGGCCGGCGTTGTACAGCTGGCAGTCAAACCCCTGCCCCTCCAACACGAAGAACGGAGGTTTCCAGTAATCGCCCGTCGCCTCCATCCCCACCGTGCTCACCTGCCAGCTGCGTAACCAATCCGCCAGGTTCAGCAGTTCAGCGTGGGTGGTACCGAAGGTGCGAGACTCGCTCATCCGCCGTCCCGCCCTGGTCTCGCTGGGCACCCGGATGGTGACCTCGATCTCCTTCTTGCCGATATCCAGCCCAGCGACCCGATCCACAAACAGCGGCTCGTCCTCGACATCGCGCATCCGCGCCTCCTACCATGTGACGGCATTACTGGCAGGCGTGGCCGCTCACAGGAGCCAGGGGCACGAGGAAATCTAGTCCGCGGGCTCGAAGCACCAATAAGCAGCCCTGGGTATGGCTCCCGGCGTCAGACTCATCCACGGGGTCCAAGCCCGCCAAGAGGTTACGACGTCAGTGAGCGGCCACGCCCACCCTCAGCCTCACCGATCACAGCACCCTCCGCTCGTAACAATCCGGAGTACGGCGGAGCAGCCCCCCTTTTCACGCCGAAGCAGCGTCCTCCAAGGGCATCAAGGACTCATCCG
>NZ_VCKY01000520.1 GCF_005889735.1 Nonomuraea turkmeniaca | reverse complement strand
ACCCGCCCCACCACGCGACCGGCACCGACAGCAGGGCCCCGGCCCGCAGCAGATCAGTGGCGATCATCACCGGCCGTCGCCGCACCCGGTCCACCCAGGCTCCGGCGGGCAGCCCCAGCAGGAGAACCGCGAGCGTGCCGAGCGCCGACAGCAGCCCCACCTCGCCGGCCCCGGCGCCCAGCGCGGTCACGGCGAGCAGGGGCAGCGCGACGTAGCTGATCTGGCTGCCGAGCTGGCTGACCGCCCCGGCGACGAAGAGGTTACGAAATCCGCGGAACCGCAGCAGCGGCTCTTCCATCACAGTTGCCGACATGTCAGCCAGAGTGCTGAGATATAGGTCAAAGCCGCTATCGATTAAGTGGTGCGCGAATCCGATGACCCTGGACCTGACGTTCACGGCCCACGACATCGCCAACACCCGCTTCGCCATCTCGCCGCTCGGTGAGGTCGTGGCCAGCGTCCGCGTGGTGAAGGACCCGCAGGCGCACCCGCTCCTGCGCCCCTGGGCGGAGCAGGTACGCCGCCGTCTCCAGGACGCCGACTGGCGGCTGCTGTCCGACCTGGTCCCGGTGCCGACGATCAGCATCGCCGGCTTCACCTGCACACCGCCGTCCACGTCCATGCCGGACCTGGAGCTGGAACTGGCCACGATGCGGGGCGCGGCCGACCGGGTCCGCTCGGACCTGGACGAGATCCCCGGTCCGCGCACGAAACGCGTCCAAGCCCTCTACGACGACCCCGAGCAGGGCCTGGAGCGACTGGCGCAGGAGGTCGAGGCCTACTGGCAGGCGGCGATGGCGCCATACTGGCCGCGGATCAGGTCGTTGCTGGAGGGCGAGATCCTCTACCGGGCCAGGCTGCTCGCCGAGGGCGGAGCCCGGCGCATGCTGGCCGACCTCGACGAGGCCGTCACCTGGGAGGACGGGACGCTACGCATCAGGCACCGGTTCGCGTCGGGCGTGCGCTCGCTGCGCGGGCTCGGGCTGCTGCTGGTGCCGTGCGTGTTCGTCGCGCCGCGGGTCTTCTCGGTCACCACGCCGCCGTACCAGCCCACCGTGCGCTACGCGCCGCGCGGCATCGCCACGTTGTGGGAGCGCCGCGAGCTGGAGCCGCCGGAGGCGCTCGCGGCCGTGCTCGGCAGGACACGTGCCCGGCTGCTGGCCGAGCTCGACCAGCCCGCCTCCACGCGCGACCTGGCCCAGCGCGCCGGGCTCTCCGAGCCCGGCGTCAACCAGCACCTCACCGCACTCCACAAGGCGGGACTGTGCTCGGCACACCGTACGGGGCGGTACGTCCTGTACGCCCGCACGGAGATCGCCGAGGCGCTACTTCGATGAGACCCCCACACCCAGGTCGAACTCGCGGTAGACGCGTGCCCAGAACCCGTCCCGCAGCCACACCCTGGCCTCGGGGAACGGCCGCAGCGAGTGGCCGAGCTCCTTCTCCGCCTCGATCAGCAGCTCGGTGTCGATCACGGTCGGCAGGATCGGCCCAGGCAGCAGGTCCCGGATGTTGTCGCGGCCACGGGTGAGAATCCACTTCTGTGCCACGTGCTCGCCCACGTCCTCCACGCGCGGCCGGCTCGGACCGAGCTTGGCCACCTGCCCCGCCTGGGGACGATGGCCCGGGGACGCCGCGGTGGGACCGTGGTCGGCATGGACGTACTGCGCAAAGCCTTGGGCGGGCTCTCGCTGATCTACGCGCTGGTCTTCTTC
>NZ_VCKY01000519.1 GCF_005889735.1 Nonomuraea turkmeniaca | reverse complement strand
GATCGCGAAGTGTCACTGGAGTACTACTGAGGCTTCGCCTCGGACCGCCGAGATTGCCGGTTCCGCTGGCGATCTTGCTCGGGTGAGTTCATCGTCACGACCATAGAAACGGTTGCGGTGGGTGGTCACCATGGCGCGAGTCGTGACGGTGAACGACATTCTCGACGGGCACGTGAAGCTGGACATCGAGTGCCTGGACCGGATCTACCTCAACGCCTACGTGCCGATCCTGCAGACCAGCTCACAGGTAGTGGCGTTCCTGTCCGGGCATCTGGGCTTCCCGTTTCCCTCGCCGGTGCTGTTCAAGCAGTTGGGCGACCGGTTCCGGCGGGCGGTGGCCTCTTTCGCCGAGGTCAACCACATTCCCTGGGTCAAGTTCGGCAAGGACCAGGCCAAGCTGGAGACGATGACCCCGTACCTGGCTCGTCAGGCTGCCACGGGATGCTCCGGGGTGGCGGCGATTGGGGTGGCGCAGGAGTTCCAGCGCGTGTGGACCGCGCACGAGGGCAAGACCTCCACCGGCACACCACGCTGGAGCTTCGTCAAAGCCGACCGGCGAGTCACCTGCTACTACTTCTATCTCTGGGACGCCGACTTCGGTCCGGCCTTCATCAAGATCTGCGCCTACTTCCCCTACCCGGGCAAGATCTGGATCAACGGCCACGAGTGGGCCAAACGCCAAGCGGTCAAGGCCGGCGTCGGCTTCACCGAGCTGTCCAACGGGTTCGCCACCTGCAACGACCCGCTCGCGCTGCAGGACATCTGCGACCGGCTCAGCTCAGGCACGATCAACGTGTTCGTCCAGCGCTGGCTGCACCGCCTGCCGCTGCCCTTCGACGACAAAGATCACGACGCGGGCTACTGGTGGGAGACCTCCATGCGGCAGATCGAAATCTCCCGCACCCTGGTCTTCGACGCTCCCCGCCACGCCCGCGGCTTCTTCGAAGCCCTCATCGCCGACAACCTCGACATCGGCCGCCCGCACAACATCGAGATCATCTTCGCCCGGCGGGTGCGCCGCGACACCGCGGGAACCTTCCGCACCGCGATCGACCGCCGTGACAACGGTGGTGTCCTCGTCAACGTCTTCTACAAGCACTCAAGGATCAAGCAATACCTCAAGGACGGCCGGGCGATGCGCATCGAGACCGTCGTCAACGCCCCTCGTGATCTGGGCTGCCAGGCCCGCCTGCACAACTTGGAAGAGCTTCAGGCCGAGGCCCGCGCCGCCAATCGGCGCATACTGGAGGTCGAACGTGCCGGCCAGGGTTGCGTCCTTGCGAGTCCAGCCTTTGAGCGGATCGCGCACCCCACCACCGATGAGGTGGGGCGGAGGACCCCGGCGCTACGCTTCGGCGATCCTCGAGTCATGGCCCTGGCCGGCGCCCTGTGCCAGACGCTGCTCGCCGCGACCGGCTTCACCAACAAGAACCTTCGCGTCTTGATGACCGGACTGCTCGGCACCACCGCCTACAGCACGGGCCAGATGACCTACGACCTGCGCCGCCTACGGCTCAACGGTCTGATCCGCCGGCTGCCCCGCTCCAACCGCTACGTCCTGACCGACGACGGCGTGCGCATCGCCGTCTTCTACACCAAGATCTACAACCGGTTACTCGTCCCGCTGACCGCTGCCGATCAAGCCCAAGCACCGCCCGAACTCCGAGCCGCACTCAAGACCATCACCCGGCACGTCGACGACTACGCCGCCCAAGCTCGGCTCCCTCGGGCGTCGTGAAACTTGACACAAACGTCCAGAAACGCGAGACCAAAGATCG
>NZ_VCKY01000518.1 GCF_005889735.1 Nonomuraea turkmeniaca | reverse complement strand
GACCTGACCTTGACCAGGCGGGCGTACCCCTGGCGCGGCTCCACGACCAGCCGCCATCCGCAGAAGTAGTCGAACCACTGGATGAGCGGCTGCCGCCGTTTCCTGATCAGGTCGAACGCGGCCGGATCGTCGTGCAGGGACACCAGCGGCCGGCCCAGGAGCGTCCTGATCGCCCGCGCGATCTCCTCCTTCTCGGCCCTGACGAGCTGGTTGGCGAGCGTGCTCACGCGCCCACCGCCCCGCGCGCGCCGCCACGCCCCGGCGGGCGGATGTCGATGAGGTAGTCGGATCCTCTGAACCACCCCTCCGACGTGCGCAGCACCGCCACCGACCCGTCGTCCGGGGCGCGGAGCACGATCTCCACTCGCCCGTCCGAGGTCACGGCCCGCCGGAACCCGGTCGAGTCGGGCGGTTCGGCCAGGGCCCGCCCCAGCAGGTCGAGCAGCCGCCCGAAGGTGCCGTGATCGAGCTCCCCCAGCTGCGACAGCCGCATCGCCCCCGTCGTGGCCAGCGCCGACCACGCCGCTTCCAGCTCGGCCCGCTCCTTCTCCGCCCTGGCCCGCCGCTCGGCCCGCAACGCCATCACGTCGCGCACCCTGCCGGTGCGGCCCATCCGCTCGGTACGCCCCCGCGACCGCAACAACGCGGACACCTCCACCGGCTCCGCCTCCGCCCACGGCACCCCGGCCGGGATGAGCTCGGCGTCGGCGTGGCCGAGATGCGCGTGCCTGGCCGGCCCGAGCCCGAACGCCGCATCCCAGAGCCGGTGCGCGTCGTCCTCTCCGGGCGCCGTGGCGAACCAGCGGGCCAGCGTGCGGAAGTCGGCCGCGGCGCTGGACGAGCGCCGGCGCGAGTCGGTGATGCGATCGAGCACCTGCAGCAACGACACGATGGCCCGCCGCGCCACGTCGTGCAGCTGCCGCACGCGCGCGAGCTCCGGCACGCCCCCGTCCTCGGGAGCGAACCAGAGCCGCAGTGCTTCCCACCGCGCCGCTCTGACCGCCAGCCAAGGCGTGGCGTGATCCGCGCCCGGCACCTTCGGCAGGTCGGCGCCGTCGAGCGCCCGCGCGTGCAGCACGCCCACCCCGTGGCGGGCCACCCCGTCCAGGGCGACGGCGATGGCGTCCGCGCGCTGCTCCAGGTTCGTCACGAACTCCTGCAGATAGGCCACCGTAGCGGCCTTGACCTCGTGGAACGTCGTGAGATCCGTGCCCTCGACGCGCAGCAGCCGCTGCAGCTCCCCGTTGAACTGCTTGGTGTTGGTACGCAGCCCGTCCAGATGCGCCTCGAGCTCTTGCAGGCTGGTGAAGATCCGCCGGTTGCGCCCCGGGCCGGGATCCCGCAGCAGCGCTTCCAGCTCCCCCAGCCGATCGGCGATGGCGTCGAGCACCGCGGTCTGCAACGCGCCTGCCGAGGCCAGCATCGCCATCGTGTGCTGCACCCCGGCGAAGGCGGCCTCGCCGCGCTTGGTCAGCGAATATTGCAGGTTCTTCCGCTCGTACTCCTCGGCCGTGGCGAAGCTCCCGGCGTGATTGAAGATCACATCCAGCAGCCCCCACCCCACGAGCTGCTTGAGCGTGCCCGCCAGGTCCTGCTCGGCCACCGGCGCGTACCACCCCGCACTCCGCAGGCGCTCCCGCATCTCGTCGATGGTGAGCGCGGCCTCCAGCCGCTCGTTGGCCTCCCCGAAGGCGTAGAGCACGGCGGTATGCAGATCCGCCCGCTCCGTGGTGGTGAACCGGAACATCTCCGGCGGCACCCGCGGCAGCTCCGCCATCGCCCTGTCTCTTATACACCTCTTA
>NZ_VCKY01000051.1 GCF_005889735.1 Nonomuraea turkmeniaca | reverse complement strand
CAGTCAGCGCACCCGTCGCCCCGCCCCCTCTCGTCCCGGCGAGACCATGCAGGATCGGGACGAGCAGCGTGAGTGACGCCGCCAGCGCGGCGAAGGGGTTGCCCGGCAGGCCGACGACCAGCGTGCCGTCCGGCAGCCGGGCGAGCAGCTGCGGATGCCCGGGCCGCACGGCGACGCCGTCGACGAGGATGTCGGCGTCGAGGTCGCCGAGCACGGCCCGCAGATGATCGGCGGGCCCCCTGGAGGACGCGCCGCACACGACGATCACGTGGAGGGAGGTGGGCGGCGCGGCGAGTCCGGCGCGCAGCGGGGCCGCGCTGTCGGGCAGCCGGAGCGTGTCCGTGACGCGGCCACCCGCCCATTCCACCAGGCCCGGCAGGAACGGGCCGATCGCGTCGCGCACCCGGCCGGGGCGCGGTAGCCCGTGCTCGACGACCTCGTCGCCCGTGACGAGGACGGCCACCCGCGGCCTGGGTCGTACCAGCAGCTCGTCGTGGCCCAGGGCGGCGGCCAGGCCGAGCGCGACCGGCGTCACCACCGCGCCCGCTCCCAGCACCACCGCGCCCTCGGTGATGTCCTCGCCCCGCCGCCGGATGTGCCGCCCTGCCTCGGCGCGGCCGTCCACCCACACCGCGCCCGCCACCGCCTGCTCGTAGGGCAGCACCGACTCGGCCCCCACCGGCACCGGAGCTCCGGTGGCGCCCTCCACGGCCTCCCCCGCCTCCAGAACGCCCTCGTGGAAGGCCCCTCCTGCCAGGACGCGGCCGACCACCCGCCACGGACCATCGCCCGCCACCGCGTAGCCGTCCATCGCCGCCACGTCCACCCCGGGCACCGCCACCAGGGCCGTCAAGGGCGCGGCCAGCCGGCACCCCAGCGCTTCTGACAAGGGCACCCACAAGGGGCTGAGCGGCCCCGCGCATCCCGCCGCCACGACCCGCGCCGAAGCCCATGACATTGCTTCCACCACTGGTCCATGCCGCACAACGGTCACCGGCACACTCCTTGACCCGCGTTTTTCCATACTGTATACCGAATGCACAATCCGACGCGAGAACGGAGCGCGAGCATGAAGGTCGCTGTTCTTGGCGCCGGCGCCATCGGCGCATACGTGGGCGCCGCCCTCCACAGGGCGGGAGTCGAGGTGCACCTCATCGCGAGAGGCGAGCACCTGCAAGCGATACGTCGCGCCGGTGTGCGGGTGCTCACCCCCAGGGGCGATTTCATCGCCCATCCCCATGCCACCGACGACCCTACCCAGGTCGGGCCGGTGGACCACGTCTTCCTGGGCCTCAAGGCGAACAGCTACGCCTCCGCCGGCCCCATGATCCAGCCGCTCCTGCACGAGACCACGAGCATCATCGCCGCGCAGAACGGCATCCCGTGGTGGTATTTCCACGGACTCAAGGGCCCCTACGAGGGCTACCGCATCGAGAGCGTCGACCCGGGCGGCGCGGTGACGACCGCACTCCCGCTGCACCGGGCGATCGGCTGCGTCGTCTACGCGGCCACCGAGATCGAGCGTCCAGGCGTGATCCGTCACCTGGAAGGCACCCGTTTCTCCATCGGCGAGCCGAGCGGCGAGCTCACCGAACGGTGCCTGTCCTTCAGCCGGGCCGCGGTCGAGGGCGGCCTGAAGTGCCCGGTCGAGCGTGACCTGCGCCGCGACGTGTGGATCAAACTCATGGGAAACATCGCCTTCAATCCGATCAGCGCGCTGGCCCGGGCGACGATGGCCGGGATCTGCCGCCACGACGGCGCCAGGGAACTGGTCGTGGCCATGATGCGGGAGACGGTGGACGTGGCCGACAGGGTCGGCTGCGATCCGGGGATCTCCATCGAGCGCCGGCTGCGGGGCGCGGAGAAGGCGGGCGAACACAAGACGTCCACACTCCAGGACCTGGAGAAGGGCAAACCACTGGAGCTCGACGTGCTGCTGGCGGCGGTCGTCGAGCTGGCCGACCTGACCGGCGCCGAGGTCCCGACACTGCGCGCGATCCACGCCGTGAGCGACCTGCTCAACGAGAATCTTGTCCGTGCGGTCTAGCCGAGCATACCGTAGCCTGTATACAGAATGGAGGATCATGAGCTATGACCGCCTGACCCATCCACTGGTGCGTGAGAACGGCGTGTTGCGCCGAGCGACATGGGAAGAGGCGTTGGAGCGGGCGGCCGAGGGTTTCCGCCGCAACATCGCTGCGCACGGGCCTGACAGCTTCGCGATGTTGTCGTGTGCCCGTTCCACCAATGAGATGAACCACGTCGGGCAGAAGTTCACCCGCGTGGTGATCGGCACCAACAACGTGGACTCTTGTAACCGCACCTGCCACGCCCCGAGCGTGGCGGGGTTGTCGGCGGTGTTCGGCAGCGGCGGTGGCACCTCCTCCTACCAGGACGTCGAGGACACCGACGTCATAGTCATGTGGGGATCGGCGGCCCGCAACGCCCACCCCATCTTCTTCCAGCACATGCTGAAGGGCATCAGGAACGGTGCCAGGATGTTCGCCGTCGACCCGCGCCGCACCGGCACCGCCCAGTGGGCCGACCTGTGGCTGGGACTCAACGTGGGCACCGACATCCCGCTCGCCCACGCGGTGGCCAGGGAGATCATCCATGCCGGGCTTCCCAACCGGCTGCCGGGTTTCCAGGACATCCTCGTTCCCTCGGCCAGGGAGCCGTTCGAAGGCGCCTGGGGCACGCCGATCCAGCCTCGCCACGGCCTCAACCTCACCCAGATGCTGGAGGCCATGGCCGAGGGCGAGGTGACGACCTGCTACCTGATCGGCGAGAATCCGGTGCAGTCCGAGGCCGACTCCCTCGCCTGCATCAAGCGCCTCTCCATGCTCGACCACCTGGTCGTGCAGGACATCTTCCTCACCAAGACCGCCCAGATGGCCGACGTGGTGCTGCCGGCCAGCGCCGCCTGGTGCGAGGCGGACGGCAGGTTCACCAACAGCGAGCGGCGCGTCCAGCGGGTGCGCAAGGCGCTCGACCGACCGGGTGAGGCCCGCGACGACATCTGGATCATGTGTGAGATCGCCCGGAGGCTGGGCCACGACTGGCACTACGACGGCGCCGAAGAGGTCTGGAACGAGCTGCGCGCGCTGTCGCCGCGGCACAAGGGCATGACGTACGAACGGCTGGCGGAGCTGCAGGGCATCCAGTGGCCGTGCCCGTCGGAGGACTCGCTGGAGCCCCCGTACCTGCACGCGCTCGACTACATCTGCCGGCGGCTCACCGTGCCTGCACGCCGCCGGCCTGTTCACCGCCGACGGCGAGCCGCTGTGCGTCCGCGAGGACGTGGCGCGGCACAACGCCCTGGACAAGCCGCTCGGCTGGGCCCTGCGCAACGGGCGGCTGCCGCTGCGCGGCACCGTGCTGATGGTGTCCGGGCGGGCGTCGTTCGAGCTGGTGCAGAAGGCGGTCATGGGTGGCGTGCCAGTGCTCGCCGCCGTGTCCGCGCCGTCCTCACTGACGGTGGAGCCGGCCGCCGAGGAAGGCTGACGCTCATCGGGTTCCTCCGCGAGACCTCGATGAACGTCTACGCGGGCGAACGGCGGCTGGACCTCACCTCGGGCGCCGGCACTGGCTCTGCCGGCGCACGCCTACCGGGGTGATGGAGCGGGATGCCGCACGTCACGTGCGGTGGGCCGCATAACGCGGCTCACCGGACGGCGTCCGTCTAGCCCCCGGACGCCGTCCGGCATCCCCGCTGCGTTTATTGGCCTCACTCCGTGAGGCGGGCTCGGTCGCCAGACGCCGCCCTCCCTCGCCAGGCGACGGCACTCCTTCGTCGGGCTATGGGATTTTGACAACCGTTTTCATTTTGGCGCATACTGACTCACATGATGTCAGGATTTTCCCGGTCGCGTGCTGCCGGATTGCTGGCCGGAGCCGCGCTGCTCACCGTCGCCGCCTGCGGATCCGGCACGGCCGAGACCACCGGTTCGGCCGCGACCCCCGCCTCCGAGGCCAAGCCCGAGGTGGTCGCCGCGTTCTACCCGCTGCAGTGGCTGACCGAGCAGGTCGGGGGGGCCGACGTCCAGCTGACGACGCTGACCGCGCCCGGCGTGGAGCCGCACGACCTGGAGCTGGGCATCAAGCAGGTGTCCGACATCCAGAACGCCGCGCTCACCGTCTACATCAAGGGCGTCCAGCCGGCCGTGGACGACGCCGTGGCCGCGGACAAGAGCTTCGACGCCGCCACCGCCGTCACCACACTTCCCGCAGGCGAGCACGCCGAGGAGGAAGAGGGCCACGCCGGGGAAGAGGAGCACGGCCACGAGGAGATCGCCTACGACCCGCACATCTGGCTGGACCCCTCCCGCCTGGCCACCGTGGCGAGCAAGCTCGGCGAGCGCCTGGCCGCCGCCGACGCCGCGCACGCGCAGGCGTACAAGGACCGCGCCGCCCGGACCGCGGCCGCGCTGGGCACCCTCGACCAGGAGTTCACCAAGGGCCTGAGCACGTGCAAGACCAAGACGCTGGTCACCGCGCACGAGGCGTTCGGCTACCTGGCGGACCGCTACAAGCTCAAGCAGGTCGGCATCACGCTCGACCCAGAGACCGAGCCCTCCCCCGCCCGCCTGTCCGAGGTGGCCAAGATCGCCAAGGCCGAGGGCGTCAGCACGATCTTCACCGAGTCCCTGGTGAGCCCGAAGGTGGCCGAGGTTCTCGCGAGCCAGGTAGGCGCCAAGACAGCCGTGCTGGACCCGCTGGAGAGCAAGCCCTCGGGCGACTACCTGTCCGCCATGCGCGATAACCTCAAAACCCTACAAACAGCACTGGGGTGTACGGCATGAGCGAAACGGCCTTCTCGATGACAGACGGCCAGGTCTCCTATGACGGCACGCCCGTTCTCCGGGGGATCGACCTGAACGTCTGTCCCGGGGAGGTCGTGGCCCTTCTGGGCTCCAACGGCTCGGGCAAGTCGACGCTGGTCCGCGCGTTGCTCGGCCTCACACCGCTGAGCGGTGGCACGACGTTGATCTACGGCTCGCCGCCCGGCAGGTTCCGCGACTGGTGGCGCATCGGCTACGTGCCGCAGCGGCTCCAGGTCGGCGGCGGCGTGCCCGCCACCGTGCAGGAGGTCGTGGCCTCGGGCCGCATCGCCCGGCAGCGCCGGCTCCGCTGGACCAACGCGGCCGACAAGGCGGCCGTGGCCACGGCGCTGGAGGCCGTCAGTCTGGCCGACCGCGCGCACGACCCCGTCCAGTCGCTGTCGGGCGGTCAGCAGCAGCGAGTGCTCATCGCCCGCGCCCTGGCCGGGGAGCCGGACACGTACGTGATGGACGAGCCGACCGCCGGCGTGGACGCCGCGACCCAGCAACTGCTGGCCGACACGTTGTCCCGGCTGGTGGTCGACGGCAAGACCGTGGTGCTGGTCGCGCACGAGCTCGGCCCGCTGGAGCCGATCGTCACCCGTGGCGTCGTGATCCGCGACGGCATCATCTCGCACGACGGCCGGCCGCCGCGCCCGGAGGGCGAGTGCGCGCGGCCCGGGCACGAGCACCAGCACCCGCACGCCGCCGAGACCGTCGCGGGGCCGCTCCCCGGGTGGCAGGCGGAACTCACCGGGTGGCAGGGGGAACCAAGGTGATCTTCGAACTTCTGCAGGAGCAACTCTTCCAGCTGGCGCTCATCGCGGCGCTACTGGTGGGGCTCTGCGCGCCTGCTGTGGGAACGTTCATCGTGCAGCGCCGGCTGGCGCTGCTCGGCGACGGCATCGGCCACGTGGCGCTGACCGGCGTGGCGCTCGGCTTCCTGACCGGCTCGGCGCCGGTGCTCACCGCCGTGCTGGTGTCCGTCGCCGGGGCCGTGGCCATCGAGCTGGTCAGGGCGCGCGGGCGGACGAGCGGTGACGTTGCGCTGGCGCTGCTGTTCTACGGGGGGATCGCGGGCGGCGTCATGCTCATGGCCATCGCGCCGGGCGGCAGCAACGCCAAGCTGAACTCCTACCTGTTCGGCGCCATCGCCAGCGTCACACCCCAGGACATCTGGGTCATCGCCGCGCTGGCCGTCGCCGTGATCGGGGTGGTCGTGATCTTCGGCAGGGAGTTGTTCGTGCTCTGCCAGGACGAGGAGATGGCCAGGGCCAGCGGCCTGCCGGTGCGGTTCCTCAGCCTGCTCATCGCCGTCACGGCCGCGCTCACCGTCGTCATCGCCATGCGCGTCGTCGGCCTGCTGCTGGTCAGCGCGCTGATGGTGATCCCGGTGGCCACCAGTCAGCAGCTGACCCGGGGATTCCGTACGACGATGGTGCTGGCCATGGTGTTCGGCGTGCTCGCCTCGGTCGGCGGGCTGCTGGCCTCCACCGTGTCGACCAAGGTGCCGCCCGGCGCCGCCATCGTGCTTCTTGCTCTGGCCGGCTTCGTCCTGGCCCTCGGTGTCGGTAAATTGCTACGGCGAGGCCGTAGCGAGGAGTCGAGAGTGAGCTCAAGAATGCGCGTGGAGGAGGTCGCATGACGACGAGACGCAATGCCGTGCACGACACCCTGCGCAAGAGTGAGGGTTTCCGCAGCGCGCAGGACGTCTACGCGGAGATGCGCCTGCACGGCGCCAAGATCGGCCTGACCACCGTCTACCGGGCCCTGCAGGCACTGGCCGACAAGGGCGAGGTGGACGTGCTCCGCACCGACGAGGGCGAGTCCGTCTACCGTGCGTGCGCCAGCGAGGCGCACCACCACCACCTGGTGTGCCGCCGCTGCGGGCGCACCGTCGAGGTGGCCGGTCCCGCCGTCGAGCGCTGGGCCGAGGCGGTCGGCAGCGAGCACGGGTTCACCGAGATCACTCACACGGTGGAGGTCTTCGGGACCTGCTCCTCATGCTCCTCGGCGCCGGCCAAGGTCGGCTGATCCCGGCGGGAGCCGTACAGGACGCCGAGCACGATCACCGCGCACCCGGCCAGTTGCAGCGCCGACGGCCGCTCGCCGAGCGCCACCGCGGACAGCGCCACCGTCGTCATCGGCTGGACGAGCAGCAACAAGGCGGTGAGAGCGGCCGGCTGCCGCGGGAGCGAGAACGCGATCAGCGACCATCCCAGCACCTGCGGCCCCAGCGCGAGCACGAGCAGCCACCCGTGCGCCGGCCAGCTCGGCACGAAGTCGGCGCCTCCGAAGAACGGGCTGAGCACCGCGATCACCACGGTGGCGACCACGGTGGCGTGCGCCAGCGGCCCCGCCGCCCGGTCGGAGCCGCCCTTCATCAACAGCAGGAACGCCGCGTACGAGACGGACGTGGCGAATCCGGCGAGCACCCCCATGATCGGATCGCTGCCGTACGCGGCGCTGTCGAACACCCCGGAGATCAGCACCACGCCGCCGAACACCACCGGCGTCGCCACCATCAACCGCCCCGACGGCCGCTCCCTGAACAGCGCCCACGCCGCGAACGCCACGATGAACACCTGGAGATTCCCCAGCACGGTCGCCAGCCCGGCGCCCACGTAGTCGATGGCGTGATGCCAGAACAGCAGGTCGAGCGCGAACACCACGCCGGCGAGCCAGGCGGGTATCAATGCTTTGAACGGCAACGGGCCGAGCCTGCGCCGCTCCAGCCAGGCCAGGATGAGCATGGGCGGGATGGCGTACGCGCAGCGGAACAACGCGGACGTCGCCGGCGATACACCGGCGAGCCGGACCAAGGGCGCGGAGGTGGAGATGACGAGCGCACCCACGATCGCGATCAGCACGATACGGCGATGTGCACTCACAGAAACCCCCCGATGCCCACGCAAGAGATACAGTTCGACCACGCTAGAACTCGGCCCGGACAGGAGTCAACATGCCGTTTGGCCATGACATGGTGCATTCTTTGGCCACCGTCGTCGAACTGGTCAACACCTCGCCCTCCACAGGCGGCGACGAGGGCCTGTCCGGCCTGTCCGAATTGCAGGCGTTCGTGGACTCCCGCCAGGTCAGCGGCGTGGGCAGGCTCACGCCCCGCGACCTGGGCCAGGTGCGGATGGTCCGCGAGGCCTTCCACCGCGTCTTCACGTCCCCCGACCAGCCGACCGCCGTACGCACCCTGAACGCTCTGTTGTCCGAGACCCGCATCACCCCGCGCCTGACCGAACACGACGGCCACCCGCTGCACATGCACTACTTCGCGGCGGACGCGACCCTCGCGGAGCACCTGGCGGCGGACTGCGGCGTGGCGCTGGCTCATTTGCTGGTGGAGGGCGAGTCCGAACGCCTCCGTACGTGCTCGGCGCCCGATTGCGACCGGGTCTTCGTGGACGAGTCGCGGAACCGGTCGCGGGTGTACTGCGACAGCCGGACGTGCGGAAACCGCATGCACGTGGCGGCGTATCGCGCCCGCCGCCGCGCCTGACCCGGCGCGCGAGGCGCCCCGGGAACCGCATAGTCCGCCGCAAGGGGCGCTTCGCGCGATGGGACTCGCCCCCAGCCCCGGACGCGATCCCGGTTACCACCAGCCAGATTCGGACCGTGTTCGGCGGCGCCAAAAAGCCGTTGAAACACCGGGGAGAAGCCCAAGACTCATCATCACCTTGCGTCCCCGAGATGTCACAATGAGCGACATGCCGTCCCCCCGACATGACGCCCTCATCAAGCTGTTCACCGGCCGTCCCCAACTGGCGGTGGAGATCCTGCGTGACCTCATGGGAGTGGAACTGCCCGCTACGCCGCTGGTCCGAGTGGAGGACAGCACCTTCAACACCCGGCGTTCCGACGACATCGAAGCCGACCTGCTCCTCGTCCTGGGATCACCGCAAACTCCCGCACATGCCATCATCGTCGAGATCCAACAGGACAAGTCCAAAGACCCCCGGCAACTCGCCCGCTACGCCGCCGCGCTGTGGTTGATGCTGGGCTGCGACGTCACCGTCCTGGTCGTCTGCCCCGACCGTGGGGTCGCCGGCTACTACGCGCGGCCGATCGAGTCCGGGCTGACCGGCTATCAGCTGCAGGCCCGGGTGCTGGGACCGGACGGCATCCCGGCCATCACCGACCCCCAGCAGGCCGCTGACCACCTGGCGCTGTCGGCCATGTCGGTCATGGTCCACGGCCACAACCGCAAAGTCGTCGAGGCGTTCGCCGCAGCACTGAACGACACACGCGACGACCACGCTCCGAAGTACTATGAATACGCTTACAGCATGGCCGGGCCCGACATCCGGCGCCTCATGGAGGAGATCATGACGTCCACCGACTGGCCCGTCTACAGCCCCTTCGCCCGTGAACACTTCGGCCGTGGCCTAGCGGAAGGCAAGGCGGAGGGCAAAGCGGAAGAGGCAGCCAGGATGGTGCTCCTCGTCCTGACCGCCCGCGGCCTCGACGTCCCGGACGACACCCGGGCCCGCATCACCGCCTGCACCGACCTTTTCCAACTCGAAATCTGGGCCACCCGCGCAGCCACCGCCCAGACGATCCAAGACCTGTTCACCGAATCGGATGGACAGCTCCGCTAGCACCCTGGGGACTCGATCATCGGGGCCCTCCCTGGCACGCCGCTACTCTCCCATCCAGCCGCGCACTTCAACGGGTTCGACGTCAGGGTCGTGACATGAAGTGAATGGTGCTGATGCACGCCGATCAAGAGCGACCGCGGCGAGGTCTTGGCCTGTCCTCAGGATTGCTGGGACATGCTCCGCACCCGAACCGGTGAACGTTTGTGGTCACCGTACAAGAGCGGAGGGCCTCGACCAGCGCCTCCGTTCTCTCCGTGAGCTCGTCGGAGCCGTGGTGGCGGAATCGCCGTGAAAAATCCTGCGTCCTCCTGTCGAATCCGAGCCCGCCCCGTCGACGCGTCAGCAGAGTCACCAACAACGTGGCAGGAAGGAAGCAGGCCATGAGGAAGATCATTGAGCAGGGCGTGGTGACGTTGGACGGTCAGATCAGCACCCCGCAGAACTGGCTGGGCGAGCTGTGGGCCGGAGAGTTCCAGCAGCGTTCGCGGGACCTGCTGTTCTCGGTCGACGCCCTGTTGTACGGGCGACTCAGCTATGAGGCACACGCGGAGGTGTGGCCGCAGATGGAGGAGCAGTTCGGCGACTACGCCGTCAGGATGAACACCATCCCCAAGCACGTCGCCTCCACCACGCTGAAGGAGACCACCTGGAACGCCACTCTCATCGAAGGGGACGTGGTGGATGAGGTCGCCAAGCTGAAGAGCGGGCCTGGCGGCGACATCCTGAAGGTCGGCACGGGCGGCTCGCTCAGCCGCACCCTGCTTCGGCACCGGCTGGTGGACGAGTACCTGTTCTGGCTGGTCCCGGTGATCGCCGGGAGCGGGGCGCGTCTGTACGACGGCATCGACACGACGTACCTGACGCTCGTCGACGTCGTGAGGCTGGAGAACGGCGTCCTCGGCCTCACCTACACGCCCAAGCTCACAGCGCGCGCGTGAGCCGGCCGCCTCGCCCTCCACTGCGACGAGCACCAGGACCTCGAGCCCTGGCCGAGCGTGGCGGACGAGGTACCGCCGACGGCGCGACGAGAGCACTCGCGCCGTCTACTCCCACGGCAAGATCACCGGCTCGTCCGGGACGTCGCCGTCGAGGAGACGGCGTAACAAGCCCGCCAGCCCGACCGGGAAGACCCGTTCCCCGGTGACCCGCAGCTCCGGCAGGGTCCACCAGCGGAAGCCGTCGAGCAGGGACCGCTCCAGCTCCTCCATCCCGGAGACGTCCACCTCGACCCCGGCCACCCGTAGCAAGAAGTAGGAGTCCACGGAGCGCCAGCGGGTCCGGTCGTCCGGACTCCAGATGCCCGAGCAGGTGGCCACCACCGGTCCCACCTCGCCGGGACCGACGTGGTGACCGATCTCTTCACGCAGCTCACGGGCGGCGGCCATGGCCGGCGTCTCGTCGGCCCGGACGCCGCCACCCGGGGTGAACCAGGCGTACTCGCCGGTCACCGTCGACATCAGGGCCCGATACAGCAGGATCCGGTTGACCTCATCCACGAGCAGGACCCGAGCGGACCGGCGCACCACGGCTTCAGCCATGATCGCCAGGATACGGCGGCGACCGATGAGTTTCCCGCCGCGCCCGTGTCTCCATCCACGGACAAGGCCCTTGCCGACCCCCGGGCCATGCTCAGGAGGCGGAAAGATCATGCAGACGCCACTCGGAACCATTCGCTCCGCCGACGGAACCGAGATCGCCTTCGAGCGCTCCGGCAACGGACCCGCTGCGGTCATGGTGAACCCCGCCGGCGCGCGCGGATACTGATCGTGCTACGGGCCGGGGGCAACGACGCGACGATTTTTCGGCGGCATACCGGTCATCTTCTCTGGACCACCCGCAAGGAGATGATCATGGACTTTCCGCAAGGTGATGTACGGCTGCTCAAGACCGACATCGCGCAACATCTACTCAACTCGACCATTCCGGCCCGCCTGGCCTATACATCCACCGATGGGACGCCTCGCGTGATGTCGACATGGTTCGTCTGGACAGGCGAGGAACTGGTGATGGCCACCTTCGTGCACTGCCCTCCGATGGGGATCCTGCGGCCGGCGCATCGCTTGCGCGCGCTGCGCGCCAACGCGGACGTCGCCGTCACCATCGACACCGAGCCCCAGCCGCCCCAGGTGCTCCTGCTCCGCGGCCGAGTCTCGATCACCGAGGTCAGCGGCATGGTGCCGGAACAGGCCCAGGCGGCACGCCGATTCCTCGGTGAGGAGGGCGGCGCCGGCTACGTCGCCCAGGCCGACCATCCGGACACCAAGATGGCCCGCATCGCACTGCGTCCCACATGGGTAGGCGTCCTCGACTTCCAGAATCGGCTCCCGGCGGTCATGGGCGGGTGAAGAAGCGCTCTGCCCGGAGCCCCAGGGCCCGAAAGGCCATCCCCGGCGAGCCCGCGTGCTCCCGGGAGCCACCGGGGAACGAGGGGCCCCCGGGATACCGTGGAAAGCATGGACGTGCTCAGCGACGCCGTCGCCGCCATGCGAACGGGACGGCCGCACGCCTCGCGCACCCACCTGCGGGCCCCGTGGGGCGGACGCTTCCGCCCGCAGCAGGGCGCCGGCTTCCCCATGATCCTGCGCGGCGGGTGCCTGCCGCTGCCCGCCCTGCGTGACTCCCAGGTCATGGAGACGCTGCGGGCCGTTCACCGGCCGGCGCATCCGTGGACGGTGCAGTCGCTCGCGGCGCTGGCAGGGTTGCCGTGGACGGAGTTCGCGTTCGCCAAGGCGTTCAAGCGGGAGTTCGGCACGGCTCCGGGTCGATGCCGTGGCATGAGGGACGCGGGGTGACGATGGACACGGGCACGCTGGCGCACGGATTGCCGTACTACACGGTGGGGTCGGGCAGGCCGCTGGTGGTGCTGCGGTGGTTCACGCCGGACCACGCCAACCCCACGGGATGGGCGCTCAGGATGGAGCGCAGGACGATGGACCCGCTCGGGCGACATTTCCACGTTTATGCGGTCAACCGGGCGCCGGGGATGGCCGAGGGCACGACCATGGCGGACATCGCCGGCCGGCACGCCGACGCCCTGGCCGAGCGGTTCGGGGAGCCCGTGGACGTGCTGGGCATGTCGTCCGGCGGGTCGCTGGCGCTGCAACTGGCCGCCGATCACCCCGAGGTCGTCAGGCGGCTGGTGGTGGCCGGGGCGGCGTACACGCTGACCCCGCTCACCCGCGAGGTCCAGCGCAGCTACACCGAGGCTGTGGCGGCCGGGCGACGCGGCGCCCACCACCAGGCGCCCCTCGTCGGCAGGACCGCGCTCACCAGGGCGCTGTTCCGGCCTCTGCTGTGGCTCGCCGACCCCGTGATGCGTCCCTCGAACCCTCTCGACATGCTGCGCTTCGCCCAGGCGGAGGACTCCTTCGACGTACGGGACCGGCTCGCCGGCATCAGGGCGCCCACACTGATCGTCGGCGGCGAGCGTGACCTGGCCTACCCGGCGGGGCTCTTCAGAGAGACGGCCGAGCTGCTGCCGGAGTCGCAGTTGATCATCTACCCGGGGACGAGCCACATCGGGACGTTCGGTCACCCGCGCTTCGCCGCGGACGTGGCGGAGTTCCTGAGCTAGACCTTATTGAGGAGCGAGTTGGATCTTATTGGTGAACGAGTTAGACCTTATTGGGGAGCGCGCCGCCGTAGCGCCGGTCACGCTTGGCGTAGATCTCGCACGCCTCCCACAGGTCCCTGCGGTCGAAGTCCGGCCACAGCCGGTCCAGGAAGACCATCTCGGCGTAGGCCGACTGCCACAACAGGAAGTTGGAGAACCGCTGCTCGCCCGACGAGCGCACGAACAGATCCACCTCGGGGATCTCCGGCTCGTCCAGGTAACGCGCGAACACCTTCTCGTTGACCTTGCCCGGCTTGACCCGCCCGGCCGCGATGTCCTGGGCCAGCTTGACCGCCGCCTCGACGATCTCGGCCTGCCCTCCGTAGTTGACGCAGAACTGCAACGTGAGCTTCCGGTTGGAGACGGTCATCTCCTCGGCGGTCTGCAGCTCGGAGATCACGCTCTTCCACAACCGCCCCGGGCGGCCCGCCCAGCGCACCCGCACGCCCATGGCGTTGAGCTCGTCACGCCGCCGCCTGATCACGTCCCGGTTGAAGCCCATGAGGAAGCGCACCTCGTCGGGCGAGCGCTTCCAGTTCTCCGTCGAGAACGCGTACGCGCTCAAATAGGGCACGCCCAGCTCCAGCGCCCCCTCGATGACGTCGAACAACGAGGACTCGCCCGCCTTGTGCCCCTCGGTGCGCGGCAGCCCGCGTGCCTTGGCCCAGCGGCCGTTGCCGTCCATGACGATCGCCACGTGCCGGGGCACCAGCTCACGCGGGATCGGCGGCGGCGTCGCGCCGGACGGATGCGGGGACGGAGGTCGTACGTTCACACGGGCTCCCTTTCGACGTGTCGCAGAGAGCGTATTCCGTGTTCGAGGTGCCACTGCAGATAAGCGGCCACCAGCCCGCTGCATTCGTTGCGATGGCGCTGGTCCGAGGCGTCGGCGGCGGCCCAGTCGCCGCGCAGCAGCGCCGTCATGAGCCCGATCGTCTCCCCCGCGGGCACCGCCGACCCGGCCGGCTTGCACGCTCCGCACACCACGCCGCCCGCGACGATGGCGAACGCCCTGATCGCCGGCGCCCGGCACCTGGCGCACGCCTCCAGCGCGGGCGCGTAACCGGCCACGGCCAGCGAACGCAGGAAATAGGCGTCCAGCACCAGCCTGGGCTCGTGCTCCCGGTCGGCGAGCGTGCGCAGCCCGCCCACCAGCAGCAGGAACTGCCGCAGCGCCGGCTCCTTCTCGCCGTGCGTCAGCCGGTCGGCCGTCTCCAGCATCGCGGTGCCGGCGGTGTAACGGGGGTAGTCGGCGGCCAGCACCTCGCCGTACGGCCTGATCGTCTCCGCCTGCGTGACGACGTCGAGCGTGCGGCCGGTGTGGAGCTGCAGGTCGACGTGGGTGAACGGCTCCAGCCTCGCCCCGAAGCGCGATGTGGTCCTGCGCACACCCTTCGCCACTGCCCGGATCTTGCCGGTGCGTTTGGCCAGGACCGTGACGATGCGGTCGGCCTCGCCGAGCTTCTGCGTACGCAGAACTACGCCTTCGTCACGGTAAAGACTCACTCGGACATCTTACGGCTGGACCGGCGCCGAGTTACGGGCATGCTCTGATGACGCGACTTTACGTGACCCTCACTAGACTTTGACGTCTGTCCCCGCATCACCCGTTGTTCAACCCCCCGCTACCGTCTCGAAAGGGAGTCATGACCCGCGTGGTCCTGCTGGGCGCCTCGCCCGGCCCCGACACCTCTCCGACCGGCCTGAGGCTGGCCGCGCTGCCCGGCGATCCCACCGTGGCCGAGCGGCTGCGCAGCCAGCTCACCTCCCTAGATCCGCGGCCCGCCACCATTCCCTCGGACGACGTGGCCGCAGCCCTGCGAAACCTGGCTGACGTCGCAGAGACCGCAACGGAGAGCCTGCTCATCATCCCGGAGAACTCGGTCGTCCACGACGAGCTGATCTACCAGATCACCAAGACCAAACGCGGTGCGCTGGCGCTCGTCGCGAAAGAGCCACGACCGGACACGGCGGACGAGGAGGCTCAGGAGGACAGCGTCCCGATCGACGAGGCCGAACCGGAGATCGGCCTCAGCCGGGTCGAGGGACTGCCGGTGCGCTCCCGCGTCGGCAAGTCGCGCGTGGTCTCCGTCGGCACCGCTAGCCATGCCGTGACCAGGCCCAACGCCGTGATGCTCGGCCCTGTGCACCTCAGCGCGCGCAACGCCCCCGTCCTGGCCCAGACCTGCCGGGAGCTGGCCGCCATGGCGCACACGTTCGGCCCGGACGACGACCTGGTGCAGCTCGTCGTGTTCGGCCTGGTGCGCAATGGCGTGTCCGTCGGCATCCGCGGCCGCCGCGACCTGTTCTACCGCCGGGTCACCACCCAGGAGGAGGCCAACGAGGCCGGCGCCGAGATGGCCGGCATGGACGAGGACCGCGCCAGGCTCAACAACGCGGTCAAGGGCGCCGACGGCTTCTTCACCACGTACTTCGTCTCGACCTACTCCCGCTTCATCGCCCGCTGGGCGGCCCGCCGCGGGCTGACGCCCAACCAGGTGACGATGATCTCGATCGCGCTGGGCGTGGCCGCGGCCGCGTGCTTCGCCACCGGCGACCGCCCGTGGATGGTGCTGGGCGGCGTGCTGATCTACTTCGCGTTCGTCTTCGACTGCGTCGACGGGCAGGTCGCCCGGTACGCTCGGAAGTTCGGCGTGCTCGGCGCCTGGCTGGACGCCACGTTCGACCGGTTCAAGGAATACGTGGTCTTCGCCGGCCTGGCCGTCGGCTACGTGGTCGCCGGTCAAAGCGACGACATCTGGATCCTGGCGCTGGCCGCGCTCGGCCTGCAGTCGGTGCGCCATCTGCTCGACTTCTCCTTCGGCATCTCCAACCGCCGCAAACCGCCGGCGCAGCTGCCCACGCTGCCGCTGGACGCCCCCGACGACCGCGCGCTGCGCAAGGCCCTCGTACGCCGCAAGGAGGAGCGCAGCCAGGGCCTGCGTGGCCTGCTCAAGATGTGGACCAAGGCGGGCAAGTTCCGCGCCGTTCACTGGGCGCGCAAGATGATCGTGTTCCCCATCGGCGAGCGGTTCGCGGCCATCGCGATCACCGCCGCCCTCTTCGACGCCCGGATCACCTTCCTCACGCTGGTGATCTGGGGCTCCGTCGCCGCCGCCTACACCCTCACCGGACGCCTCATGAGGTCGCTCGTATGATCACCCAACCGCAGGCCATGGCCACCCCCACGCCGGACCCCGACGAGGAACGCCGCCGCATCCAGACCGCCCGCCTGCTCGCCTACCGCGACGACGGCCCCCTTGTCCACGCGCTCGCCCCCCGGCTGGGCAAGGGTCTGCCGCCCGTGCCGGCCGCGCTCGCCGCCCTGCTCGCCGTGGCCGTCATCGCGGCCACCGGGCTGCTCTCCTCTGGCCCGATTCTGCTGCTGCCCGTGGCGATCGCCCTGGTGCTCATCCTGCCCACGGCGCCGCGCGACCACCTGGGCCGCTTCGACTGGCTGACACCGCCGCTGCTGCGCGGCACCGAGTTCCTCGCCGTGATCGCGGTCGGCCTGGCCGCCGGTGCTCCCAAGTGGTTGTTGTTCGTGCTGGTGTACGTGGTGGGCTACCACACCTACGACACCGTTTACCGGACGAGGCAGAGCATCTGGCCGCCCGCCTGGGTGTTCCACGCCGGGCTCGGCTGGGAGCTACGGCTTCTGATCATCGGTGTGGGCGCGGCAGTCGGCATCGTGACGCCCGTGCTGGCGGTGCTGACGGCGTACCTGTTCGTGCTGTTCGCTGTGGAGAGCGTGACGAGCTGGGTCCGCCTCGACAAGGCATCCGCCCAGGCCGGCGCCGATGCCGAACAAGATCTTGAGGCTTCCCCCGAGGACGCCATGGAGCAGGCCACAGGGGAGGCGGAGAAGGGATGATTCTCTGACTTCTGGGTTGTGTGCGGCGCCGTAGCTCTCCTGCGGCGCCGCACGTTTTCATGTGGTACTGCGGAGCCGACGGCACGCCAAACGCCGCACTCCGGCTGATGACCCTCCAGGGAGAACAACAGTCTCTAGCCGATCAGGGGGTTTACCTGGGGATTTACGCTGCGATCACGTCATCTTCGGGCAGTTGGCCCGTGACTGGCATTTTCGCTGGTCATGGGCTTGGATAGAAGCGTTTGCCCTGATAGAGCCGCTTCGATCTTCGCATTCGCTGCCCGACTGTACGCCGGCACCAGCCCGAAAAGCTCTTTGTCTATGTCGTCGTCAGGCCGCATGTCTTTTTCTGGTGTACGTTCCCCGGCTTCTCGGCTTATCCATGCGATTTCTGACGTAACATCCCTGATTTCAGCTACCGTCAGTTGCTCGCTCTTGCCCACGCGGGCTAACTCATTTATCCAAGGGAAGCCCTCTTCGCCCACCAGCCAGCGAATGTGCCCTACGAGAATGCCGACTCTCTCTGACTTCCGGCTTTCGCTCAGAACCCGCTTTAAGGTCCTGTCCGTAACGTCCCTTGCTCGTCTCCGAGTCCGCGCTACCCGTTCCCGCCGCTCCGTCACCCACGGTCGTAGCTCCTAAGCACATGTCAGGTTCCCGGCCCGTGCACCTCCGATCAATGTAACCACCAACGTGGACCCTTAGCGACCTTTTCCTCTGCCCTTTGCCTCACCTGAACACCCTTCTCGTCACGGCTTGTCGCCATTCGTCGTATTCGATCCCTCCGGATCTCTCCGCCGCCCCCTCATGTCACCCAGCCGTCCCATATCCTCTTATCTGTGACGCTTCCTGCACTCGTTGTCACTCTTGCGTTGCTCGCGCTTCGCGCTCTCGTGCGATCTCTTCATCCTCGCTCTCGGCAGCCCTCCTCCCCTCTGACACGGCCATCCCCGGCTCTACATCCCTCACCTTCAATCCCGACCGCCACCCGATGACGGCCAGCGGGGCGGCGGCCAGCGGGTGACGGTCAGCGGGTGGCTGGTGTCGAGGTGGCTGGTGTCGAGGTGGCGGCTAGCGGACTGCTGCGATGATCCGCCCCGCCTCTCGAGCCGTGATCAGCCCAGAAGCCGCCAGCTCCGCACTCTTCCTGGCCACATGGGTAACCAGCTGCCCACCGGAATACTTCTCGTCCTCGATGAGATCCTCGACCGTGCACCCATCGGCCCGGTACCGGTTGGCGACCCCGCTGTCCCGATCCTTGATCGTGACCGTCGGCGACAAGTCCGAACGCGGACAGGCATCGACAGGCGGCGTGTAACGCAGCAGCCGAGCACCACCCTGGATGGCGCCGTCGGCGTCCTTCGTGCCACTGCGGAACCAGACGTTACCGGCCCCGTCCTGCGCACTCCGGTGAACGCCCGACTCCACCGCCACCGTGACCTCCTTCGACAGCGGGTCGATCCGCAGCAGCTTCCCGTCCAGCGCGGCGTAGACGTGCTCGTCCGCGTTGAGGTGCAGCTCGTCGGACACGCTGCCCGAGCCGGTGCTCAGCTTCACCCGTCGTACCACCTCACCGGTGGCCGGGTCGGCGAGGAAGAGCGTGCCGTCGGCCAGGCCCCACAGCAGGCCGTCCGGCCCCTCGATCAGCGAGGTGATCGTCCGCGCGCCCGGGACGGGGGTGTACTCAGAGCGCTTGGCGCCGGTGGCCAGGTCGTAGGTGAACAGCTTAGCCTCGGTCGCCCTCGGTGTGGTGCCGCCGCCGCCGTTGATCGACGTGCCGCCCCACAGCGTGCCGCCCAGGACGACCAGGGACGTGACGCCCTGGTCGGTGACGGGCGCGCGCAGGACGGTGTGGGTGCGGGTGGTCTCGTCGTAGACGGTGAGCGCGCCGCCCCACAGGCCGTAGTCGGGGGTGCTGCCGATGTAGACCTTGCTGCCGGAGGAGGCGAACGCCACGGGGCGGTTCTGGCCGTCGCCGATCAGGCGGAACAGCTCGCGCGGGTTCGTGCCCGACACGAAGGGCTGCGCCGGGTCGTAGTGCATGATCGAGCCGTTGGGGTAGACGCCGAGGTAGAGCTTGCCGTCCTTCCAGAACCACCCGTCGGTCTGCCCGGTCCGGCCGAGCTGGGTGACCGTGCCGGTGGCCGGGTCCAGGACGGCGAGGTTGCCGTTGATGAACAGGTTGGTGTAGATCCTGCCGTCCGGCCCCGCCGTGATGTTGGCGATGTCGATGGGCTGGTGCGGGAAGGGCAGCTTGAAGCGCTCGGCGGCGCCGGTGGCCGGGTCGTAGGAGAAGGCGTCGCCGCCATAGTTGCCGATCGCGGCGTAGAGCTTGCCGTCGACGAAGCCCCAGCCGACCGCGGGGCCGCCCGCGTTCACCGGGCCGGGCACCGGCTCGGGCCGGTCGGCGGCCAGGTCGTAACGCCACAACGCGCCGCTGGAGGTGAAGTAGACGTAGCCGCCGGCGGCGGTCTTGGTGGTGCCGCGCGAGTTCATGGTGAACCCGTCGGCCAGCACGGCCCCGGTGTCCGGGTCGAGCACGAGCGCCTGGTTCTTGCTGCGTTTGACGAAGAGCTTGCCGGCCACGAGGTTGATGTCGTAGGGGTAGCTGGCGTCGCCGCGCAGGGCCTCGGGCCAGATGTCGCGCTTCTCGCCGGTGGCCAGGTCCAGCCTGATCAGGTGGCCAGCCGAGCCGATGGCCGCCCACAGCAGCTGCCGGTCGGTGTCGACGGCGACGTCCACGGTGTACTGCTGGCCGGGGAACATCGCGCCCAGGTCGCGGAAGCCGGCCGACGGCGAGTAGGAGAAGGCGTGCGCCCCGGGGTAGGTGCCGCCGTAGACGGTGCCGTCCGCCCCGGCCTGCAGGCCGTAGGCGTACGTCTCGCCGGGCACCACCTGGCCGAGGTCGGTCGCGACGTCGGCGCCGGGCTTGAAGGAGTAGAGGTGGCCGTTGGGATAGGTGCCAGCGTAGACGGTGCCGTCGGCGGTCTGGGTGATGCCCCAGCCGCCCGACGAGCCGGGCAGGGGCACGGTGTCACGCAGCTCGCGGGTCACCGGGTCCACCTCGGCCACGACGCCGGGGGTGCCCATCTGGATGGCGAAGACCGCGGGCCGGCCGTCCTGGCCGGTGCCGAAGTGGCCCTCGTGGACGGTGAGCGCGGCGGACTGGACGCCGAAGTCGGTGACGGTCCCCTGGACCGGCGAGGCGGCTAAGAAGGTGGACAGCACGACAGAGAGGATGCGCATAGCAAGGGAATAACGGGCGGGACCGTAATTGTCAACGGTCCGGCCCGCCGTTCTACGAAATGCTCCTCCCCTCCACCGCGTCCAGCAGCAGCGGCGCGGGCCCGGCGTCGCCGCGTACGCCGAAGCCGTACCGGTAACCGGCGCGCACGTCTGGGTCGGTGAGGTCGGGCAGGTGCTGCAGCGTGGCGGCGGTGACGAGCCGCCACCCCGAGCCGGTGTCGGCGTACATCGCGGCCCGGTTGCCCACCAGCGACAGCGCGAAGCGGCCGCCGTCGGGGATGCTCACGCCCTGCTGGACGCCGAACCCCGCCAGCCCGCCCGGCACCTGCGGCCCGCGCACCTCGAACCCGGCGAACTTCTGGGTGTTGACGTAGAAGGCCACGACGTCACGAAGCCTTCATGACTCTCGCCGCAGCGATCATCTGCTGGCGACGCCTCGTCCGCTGATCTTTCTGTTAGGACCCCTTAGAGGCATTGACGTACTTTCGGTCTATACCGATATTCTCATGAGTGCCACAGATCTCCTGCCGACGGGCCTTTCGGTCCCGGCCGAAGATGGAGGACCCCGCTATGCTCACCCGCCGCAGCCTGTTAGCCGCCGCGATCCTGGCGCCGGGCGCCGCCCTCATCCCGACCCCGGCACGCGCCGTGTCCGTCACGCCGCTCGGCTCCCCGCTCCAGGACGTCACGCTGGTCGGCGGCGCCATGGCGCCCGGCCCGCACGGCAAAAAGGTCCTGTGGTCGGTCGCCACCGGCGAACCGGCCAAGCTCAACGCCGTGGACCCCGCCACCGCCAAGACGGTGCTCACCCAGCCGCTGACCGGGTCGCCGGGCGCGTACGCGGTCGTCGCCACCCGCGACGGCACCCTCTACGTCGGCACCTACGACACCGGCTCCCTCTACCGCCGCAAGCCGGGCCCGGACAGCACGCCGGAGAACCTCGGCCGCCCGCTCCCCTCCGAGCACTACATCTGGCGCCTGGCCATCGACGATGAGGACCGCCTCTACGGCGGCACCTATCCCGGCGGCCGCGTCTTCCGCTACGACCACCGCACCGGCCGGGTCCGTGACTACGGCCAGCTCCTGCCCGGCCTCCAGTACGTCCGCAGCATCGCCGTCTGGGGGTCCTACATCTACGCCGGGACCCTGCCGGACGCCCACGTCATCGCCATCCACAAGGACACCGGCGCCAAGCGCGAGCTCCCCCTCCCCGAGGGGCTCGGCGACGGGACCGGGCAACTCGTCAACGACCTCAACGCCTACGCCGGAAAGCTCTACGCCCGCTTCGGCACCGCGATCAACGGCAAGCTCGGCGTCTACGACATCTCGGCCGGCAAGTGGGTCGACCTCATCGACGGCGTCGCCGGCCTCGACGTCTCCTCGCCCGGCCGGCGCGGCGAGGTCTACTTCACCCGGAACAACCGCCTCACCCGCTACCAGCCGCGTACCGGGAAACTCACCGCGGTCGGCCCCGACATCATGGGCCGGGTCGCCAACAACCGCGGCATCGGATGGGCCGACCTCGGCACGCGCGACTGGCCCGGCGAGACGGTCACCGGGCTCCTGTGGCGCGGCGCGCTCTTCCGGCACAACCCGATCACCGGCCGCGGCGAGCTCGTCCAGACCGACGTGCCCGGCGACCCGGTCCTCATCCTCACGCTGCACGCCGGTCAGAGCGGGACCGTGTACGCCGGCGGGTTCCTCAGCGGCTTCGCCGAGATCGATCCCGGCACCGGACAGGCGGACTACCACAGCTTCGGGCAGATCGAGAGCATCCGCGAGATCGGCGGCGCCGTCTGGATCGGCGGGTACCCGGACTCCCGGCTGTACCGCTACGACCCGTCCCTGCCCTGGTCGAGCCCCGAGTACGCGCCCGGCCCGCCGGGGACGGCCGACAACCCGGTGAAGATCACCGATCTGAAGGCGCAGCACCAGGTACGCATCCGCGCGATGACCGACGCGGGCACCGACCTGGCCTACGGCACCATGCCGGACGGGACCACGCTGAACGGCGCCCTCGTCATCGTCGACAAGACCACCCTGGCGGCAGCCGTCCACCTGCCGGTAGTCACCGACCAGTCCATCGTCAGCCTGGCCTACCAGGACGGCACGATCGTCGGCGGGACGTCGATTCACGGCGGCTACTCGACGCCCACGCCGACCCAGCCCGAGGCCCGCCTGTTCGGCTGGACCGTCTCGGCCGGCAAGACCTTCGAGATGACGCCGGTCCCCGGAGCCCCGGCCATCCCGGCGCTCCTCCAGGACTCCACCGGCCTGTTGTGGGGACTCGCCGACGGGCAGCTCTTCGCCTTCGACGTGGCCTCCCGGCAGGTGGTGCACCGCCTGCAGCTGGCCCCGGACACGGGTTCGACCGCGGGCGAGCTCGCCCGTCCGGCCGCGGACGGCCGGATCTACGCCCTGGTCCAGCGGCACCTGCTGTTCGAGATCGACCTGGCCGGCCGTACCGGCAAGCTGCTGCTCGACCGGCCGGCGCAGAACCTGGCGGTCCACCCCGACGGGCGGATCTTCCTGGCCGAGGACACCGTCCTGACGCGCGTCGAGTGACCACCACGATGTCGATCATGGACAAGCTGGACCCCCGGCGTACCGCGCTCATCCTCATCGACCTGATGACGCGCATCGTCGAGCAGCCCACGGCGCCGCATGCCGGTCCCGCCGTGGTGGCCCGCTCCCTCGACCTGGCCGAGGCGGTGCGCCTTCCACGACACCGGGCTGGAGGAGGCGTTGCGCTCGCGCGGCATCGACACTCTGATCATCACCGGGATCGCCACGAACTTCGGCGTCGAGCAGACGGCGCGATTCGCCGACGAGTTCGGCTTCCAGGTCATCGTCCCTGAAGACGCGGTGACCGCGCTGGACGCGCGGGCCCACGAGTTCGCCTTCGACTACATCCTCCCGCGCATCGCCACCGTCTCCACGACCGCGGAGGTGGTGGCGGCTGACTCAGTCGTAGAAGCCCAGCCGCCGCAGTTGCTTCGGGTCGCGTCGCCTCCTTGGCCACGCTGATGCGCAGGTCCAGGTATACCCGTGTCCCCAGCAGCGCCTCGATCTGCTTGCGGGCCCGCGAGCCCACGTCGCGCAGCCGTTCCCCCTTGTGGCCGATCACGATCGCCTTCTGCGAGGGGCGCTCGACGAACATGTGGGCATAAATGTCCAGCAGGTCGTCTCGTCCCTCCCGGGGGAGCATCTCGTCGACGACCACCGCGATCGAGTGCGGCGAATCCCCTGGTGGCAGGATCGCGGCGGACGACTTCGACGTCGATGCCAAGGGCGGCGCCGCCCTCGATGACGGTGTTGCGGTAGGCGCTGTCGGCCCAGGCTTTGGTGATGGCCGGGTTGTCTGCGGCGACCTGGGTGAGCAGGGGGAGACCGGCGGCGCTGTCGGAGACGCCGGCGGCGGTGACCAGCACGGCGAGCAGCAGGCCGAGGGTGTCGGTGACGATGCTGCGTTTGCGGCGATCTTTCCCGGGCGGTGCTCCAGCCAGCGGCGATACCTCTCCAGCAGCGCATCGACCGGACTCAGGGCGCGCGGCTCCTCGTCCGGGACCAGCCCAAGCCCGCGCAGATAGCCCAGCATCGGCCGCGGCGAGCCAGCCGTCCGCCACCGTCGACAGCCGCCAACTCGCCGCGCCGCGACAAACGCGGCGATCCGCTCGGTACCCAGCTCAGTGGGGGCCATCCCCTCCTGCTCCAGCCAGCGGCTCAGATGCGCCAGCACATACGCGTGCCCCTGAGCGGTCCGCTCCGTGAACCCCTGACGGATCAGCTCCAGCCGAAACTCGTGCACCAGCCCAGCCAACGGCGCCGACACCCTGACCGGGTAGCGGCCGTCCGTCGCAGCCTTGACCATGTCCTCACTTCCATCAACAACCCCTCGATGAAGGAGACGGTGAAGCGTCGGCGTTATGAGGTCAATTCACCGGCCGCGCCACTATCAGCCAGCACTGATCCACCCGGCCCGGCATAACATCCAACCCCTGATAATTGGCCTTATGCCGGTCCAGGCATAACGGCAAGAAGATCGCCGGCCGCAAGCGCAGCATCGTCACCGACACCCTCGGCCTGCTGGCGGCGGTACTCATCACCGCTGCCAGCGTGTCCGACAGCGCCGCCGGATTGCCCCTCCTGACCACAGTCGCCGCAGCTCAGCCCACCTTCACCAAGGCCTGGGCCGACAGCGCCTACCGCACCACCGCCATCGACGGCGCCGCCAAGGCGGGCATCGACGTCGAAGTCGTCACCCGCAACCCCGCCACCAGGGGATTCACCCCGCTGCCCCGCCGCTGGGTGGCCGAGCGCACCCTCGGCTGGCTCATGCTGCGCCGCCGCCTGGCCCGCGACTATGAAGCCCTGCCCAGCCGCTCCGAAGCCATGATCCACATCGCCATGATCGACCTCATGAGCCGCCGCCTCACCGGCGAGAACACCCCCACCTGGCGTGGCACCTGAACCCGGGACCAGACAGGACTAAACGCCCACTGAGCCCTTTACCGGCGGGCCGCCGCAACGGCGCAAGGTGGGCCGATGACGTGGTCGAAGAGCGGCCCGGCGGCATATCGCAAAGTGAGCGCATAGTCTGGGGTTCAGGCAGACCCGGGCCGGGTTCCGGTCCGGCCGGAGCCAGGAGACGCGGATGGCGTTCTTGTCGCGGCTGTTCAAGCGGGGCGACCCGCTGGCCGAGCGGGAGGAGGCCCGCCGGCAGGGGAGGCGGGACGCCCGCCGGCACCCCTTGGGTGAGTTCACGGATCCGGACTACCAGCCTGCGTACGTGACCGAGATCCGGGCCCGGGCCCGTGAGCAGATCACCGAGGTGGACAGGCGGCTGGCGGCCGCCCGTACGGCGTTGCTGGAGCGGGCTGCGGGGGCGCGGGAGGTGATCCTGCAGGAGCTGGGCAGGAGCGACACTCTGCCGGAGCCGGCCACCCACGTGAACGGGCACGATCGCGCGGCCGGTCAGGACGAGCGGCCGGTGGACGCGTTCATCTCGATCGCGGAGGCCAGGGCGCGGCGGGCCGAGGCTCGGCGGCGGGTCGTGGTCGAGGAGACGAACGCCAACGTGCAGCGGGCCAGAGCCCGGCTCGAGCAACTCAGCCAGGAGTGGGAGAGTGCGCTGATCGAGCGTGACCACGAGGTGGAGGCCGTGCATGCCAGGGCTGAGCAGCTCATCGCCGCGTACAAGGGCGGTGTTCTCGAGGCCCATCCGCGCCGGGAGGAGATCCCGTCCCTGTGGAAGGGCGAGGTCATCGCGATGGAGGCACCCGGTGACACGCCCGCGGCGATCTCGGGACGGGAGGAGATCGGGCGGATCCTGCGGGAGGTGGAGGACCGGATCGAGGGATGGCGGGCCGAGGTCATGCCGCGCGAGCTGACGACCGAGTCCCGCCGCCAACTCGGCCCGGCGACCTCAGCGGCGACCTCTGCGGCGACCTCAGCGGTGTCCTCAGCGGTGTCCTCGTCGAACGACCACTCGACGGCCGAAGACGCCGCACACGACCCGTCGGCCCAGGACGCCGGGCACGACCACCCCGTCCAGGACTCCGGACACGACCATCCAGCTCACGACCATCCAGCCCACGACCCCGGACACGACCAGTCAGCCCACGACCTCGGAGACGACCATCCGGCCCAGGACGTCCGACGCGACCGCCCCACCCCGGACGCTTCGGAGATCCAGCCCGGCCAGGACGCTCGAAACGGCCAGGCCCCTGTGGACAATGCCACCGGGCGGAACGGCCATCCGGGGCAAGACAGCCGGAACGTGTCGGACGCCTCGGCCAAACGTCCCGCTTCTGGCCTCGGGCAAGAAGGTGCGTCATGGCGCGGACCGCGGCATGACGAAGGCACGTGATGGCGAAGGGCGCATGATGGCGAAGGGCGCATGATGGCGAAGGACGGCGGTGGCGAGGGGAACGTTCATGGGCGGCGGGGCGCGCTCTTACGCGCGCGGACGCGGCGCGGGACCGTGCGCCGGATGGTCGCGGGCTTGAGCGGGATGCTGCTGGCCGTCACCGGGGTGGCGGGATGCGGCACCGAGGCGCGTGGCGTCTGCGGTGTGATCGTCGATTCGACCAGCTACGCCGAGCCCGCCACCTCCAGGAGCGACGTCACATCCAAACTGCCCCCGTTCGCCCAGAACTGCGACTGGATCGCGTTCGCGGCCGTCACGGGCAGCTCGGAGAGCAGCACGTGCCGCCAGGACCCGGTGGCCATCGCCGCCACCCGGGCGGAGAACCCCAACGAGAACCCGGTCGTCGAGGAGCGCGTCAGGGCGCACCGCATCAAGGAGGTCCTGCCCCGGGCGGTCCAGCTGTTCGACTGCCCGACGGAGGGCGAGGGGTCGGACGTGCTGGGCGCGCTGCGGTACGTGGTCAAGCAGCTCAGTGCGCAGCGGCAGCCGGAGAAGACGCACCAGATCATCGTGTTCAGCGACCTGATCAACAACCGGGGGGACCTGGACATCAACAAGCTGGACCTGAGCGAAGGCGCGCGCCAGCAGAAGATCAAGGAGTTGCGGGACACACGGCTGCTCCCCGACCTGACCGGGTATTCGGTGGCCGTCCACGGCTTCCTGCGGAAGAAGACGTCGAGCCCCGACAGGTTCCCGCTGCTCGAGGGCTTCTGGCGGGAGGCCTTCGAGTCCGCGGGCGCGACGACGGTCGATCTGCTCTAGAGCATGGAGAGCGCTCTCTAAGCATTCGGCAGGCCGCCTCACCGGCCCGCCCCGTGCATGGTTCGGAATGTTGACAGGGAGTAAACCCTGTGTTCACATCCTTGAGAGAGCGCTCTCACATGCGTCTCCCGCACCCCCCAGGAGCGAAACGATGACAACAACAAGCAGGCGGCGGCGCCTGGCGGCCGTGGCCGTGGCGTTGGCGGCGCTCACCGGACTGCTCGTCCAGGTGGCCGTCAGCGCCTCGGCCGCCGTCCCGCCCACCCCGTCAGGCTGGTCGCTGGTCTGGTCCGACGACTTCAACGGCAACGCCGGCACTCTCCCCTCGTCCACCAACTGGATCATCGACACGGGGCACTCGTACCCCGGCGGCCCGGCCAACTGGGGCACCGGCGAGATCCAGAACTACACCTCCAGCACCTCCAACCTCAGCCTCGACGGCGCGGGCAACCTGCGCATCACACCCCTGCGCAGCGGCTCGGGCGAGTGGACATCGGCCCGCATCGAGACCAGGCGCGCCGACTTCAAACCCGCCGACGGGCGCATCCTGCGTATCGAGGGCCGGATCCAGATGCCGAACGTGACCGGCAACGCCGCACTCGGCTACTGGCCGGCGTTCTGGGCGCTCGGGTCGCCGTACCGGGGGAACTACTGGAACTGGCCGGGCATCGGCGAGTACGACATCATGGAGAACGTCAACGGCATCAACTCCGTCTGGGGTGTGCTCCACTGCGGCGTCAACCCGGGCGGGCCGTGCAACGAGACGACCGGGCTCGGCGCCAGCCGCGCCTGCCCCGGCTCCACCTGCCAGTCGGCCTTCCACACCTACCGCTTCGAGTGGGACCGCAGCGTGAGCCCGAACCAGCTGCGATGGTACGTGGACGGCCAGCAGTTCCACAGCGTCAGCCAGTCCCAGTTCGACAGCACGACGTGGAGCAACATGACCGGCCACGCCGGCTACTTCCTGCTGCTGAACGTGGCGATGGGCGGGGCGTTCCCGAACGCGCTCGGCGGTCAGACGCCGACGCCGGACACCGTGCCCGGACGCCCCATGGTGGTGGACTACGTGGCGGTGTGGCAGAGCGGCACCACCACCACGCCCACCAACCCGCCGGGCGGCGTGGACGCCCGCTCCACCATCCAGGCCGAGCGCTACCAGGCCCAGTCGGGCACCATCGTCGAGACGACCACCGACACGGGCGGCGGGCAGAACGTCGGCGCCATCTCCAACGGCGACTGGCTGCGCTTCGACGGGGTGAACTTCGGCACGGAGGCGGCCAGGCAGTTCAGGGCCAGGGTCGCCTCAGGGGCGGCGGCCGGCGTGAGCGGGCTGGTGCAGGTGCGGCTGGACAGCCCCACGGCCGCGCCCATCGGGGACTTCGCCCTCGCCAACACGGGCGGGTGGCAGAGCTGGCGCACGGTGCCCGCCAACATCTCGGGCGTCACGGGAACGCACACCGTCTACTTGACGTTCAGCAGCGGTCAGCCGGCCGACTTCGTGAACGTCAACTGGTTCACGTTCTCGACCTCTTGACGTTCTCGAAGAGGCTCGGGAACACCTTGGAGACCTTCGACAGCAGGTATTCGCCGTACGTGCCCGTGAAGTCCAGCTGGCCGTCCCAGCGGTGGCCGGGCGCGTACGGCAGGGGCGGCACCTCGCTGTCCCAGCCGGGGTCGAAGAAGAACGGGAAGCTGAGGCGCTCGTTGCCGCTGCGGTTGCGTACCCGGTGCGGGGTCGAGCGGTACTGGCCGCCGGTGAGCTTGTCGAGCATGTCGCCGATGTTGCAGACGAACGTCTCCGCCAGCGGCGGCGCCTCGATCCAGCCGCCCGGGGTGCGGACCTGCAGGCCGCCGTTCGCGTCCTGGAGGAGGAGGGTGAGCAGGCCGTAGTCGGTGTGCTCGCCCACTCCCCAGGTGTCGGGGTCGTCCGGCGGGGCGGGCGGGTAGTGGAAGATCCGGAAGAGGATGGTCGGGTCGGCGGTGTAGCCGGTCCGGAAGTAGTCCTCGTCCAGGCCGAGGCTCAGGGCGATGCCCGACATGACCGACTGGGCGAGCGCGGTCAGCCGTTCCAGGTATTCGAGCACGGTCTCGCGCAGCTCGGGGACCTGGGCGGGGAACAGGTTGGGGCCGTGCAGCGGGAGCGGGCCCGGCGGGTCCTCAGCGCCGAAGTAGATGCCCTCCTTGAGGTCGGGCCGCCCCGAGGTGAGCTCCCCGCCGACCGGGAAGAACCCGCGCCAGGCCTTGCCGCCCCTGTCCATGGAGATCTCGGCCTTCACCTCGTCGGGCAGGGCGAAGAACCGCCTGCTCGCCGCGTCGAGCCGGGCGAGGAGCTCCGGCGGCACGCCGTGGCCGGTGACGTAGAAGAAGCCGCCGTCCCGGCAGGCGGCGCCGATGGCGTCCGCGACGGCACGCTTGCCGGGGTCCGGGGCGTCGGTGAGGAGGGGCGCGACATCGATGACCGGCAATTCGCTCACCACGCCATTGTTCTACAAAGCGGGCGCTTAGCATCGAAGGCAGGACCCTCTTGGAGGCCCGATGCGCTTCTTACGCCGCAAGCAGGACGAGTCGTTCGAGTCTGGCCAGGTCACCCGCATCACGCCTGCCGTGGCGTACGACGGCGACCTCTACCGCCTGCCCGACTGGCCGCAGCGCCGCCGCGAGGAGCGCGAGCTGGGCCGTACGCATGCCGCCGAGGGCCAGATCGACACGCTCACGCTGCAGACCGGCAGCGTGCCGCGCTTCCACGAGTTGGAGGACGAGCGGCTGGCGGAGCTGGCCGAGCTCGATGAGCGTACCGAGCAGGAGATCCAGCGGGCGCGGGCCGAGTTCGAGTCCCAGAAGATCAGGCTGGCGGAGTCGCAGCGCACCTTCGGGGAGGCGCGCAAGGCCCTGGAGGACAGCCAGCACCGGGTCACGGAGCTGGAGCAGCCGAGCAGGCGGCCCGGCGACGGCCGGCCCAGCTCGATCGCGATCTCCGGCAGCCACTGGCCGCTGATCCGCCGCTGGCTGCCCGCCGCGCTCCTGCTGCTGCTCCTGCTGATCGTCGAGGTCCCGATCCTCTACCAGGTCATCCTGAGCTGGGGCGACAGCATCGCGATGACCGCGCTGCTGGCTGCGGGCGCGGCGCTCATCATGCTGGTCGCACCTCATATGTACGGCAGGACATTCCGGTCCTGGCAGGAGCACGGCAGCTCGGCCAAGGGCCGCTGGCTGCTGATCGGCGTGGCGCTCGTCTGGCTCGGCCTCATCGTCGCCGTGGCCGTGCTGCGCCGGGACGCCCTGGTCAAGCCGCTGATCGTGGACGGGCAGGAGATCGGCCCCACGTCGGAGGGCGTCGGCCAGCTGCCGACGATGATCCTGCTGCTGGCTCTGCTGATCGCCACCGCGCTCATCGCCGCCGACCTGGGGCGTCGGATGCACAACCCGAACGACCGGCGGCTGCGGGAGCTGCGGGCCAAACGCGACGCCGAGTCCGCCGCCAGCGCCACCGCCCAGCGCGCCTACCAGCACGACGCCGGGTACGCGGAGAGCATCGCCCAATATCTGCAGGCGGCGGACCGCCGCAAGGCCAGCCGGCTGCGTCAGCTGGACAGCGGCTTCGACAGCCTGGCCACCGCCTACCTGGGCGGGGTGGTGGAGGGGCTCAAGGACCCGGAGGCGGCCAGCTGGGCCGAACGCATCGTGCTCCGCCGCCGCACCCGCTCCTGACAGGAACCCCGTAATCGGGAGCCGACCTCGGGTTTGAAAGGCACACCAATTTGCCCGACACACCCGGAGAGAGGCGCGCCGCATCAGGCTGATCCGGCCGTTCTTCCGCAGGCGCGCGATGGTCTCGGCGTTACCGCCCGCGAAGTCGGGGTACGCCACCGTGACGTCGTCCAGGACGGCCGGTGACCGGTCAGGCCCTCGGGCAGGGCCTGGCACCACCGGGTGCCAGGCCCTGGGCGATGGCTACTCGGGGTACGACGGGCCTGGCTCGGTACGCAGCATGCGCTTGAGCATCTTGTTGGCCGCCCGCATGTCGTCGCTGATCAGCTGGGTCCGCACGGCGCCCTTCGGCTGCAGACTGCCGCCCACCTCGTGGACGGTCGTCTCGCCGGGCAGCGGCACCGCCTGGCAGGCGGTGAACTTGTCGCCGGGCAGCACGCCGTCCAGCAGGTACGCGTGGACGCGGTCGTCGACGCAGGTGGTGTAGTAGGGGAAGACGCCGTGGCTGCCCTCGTTGTCGACGCTGATCATACGCGCCCCGGGCAGGTGCCGGGCGGCGGAGAGGGCACCTTCGTACGCGGTGGCCACGTCGAGCTCGCTCTGCAGCATCAGTACCTTGGGGAACGTCTTCTGGTCGACGGCGGGCATGGCGTTGGTCGTCGGCCAGTAAGCGCACGCCGGCGGGTCCTGCATGTACGGCGCCACCAGCGGCGCGTCACGGGTGAGCCGGTCGCTGAAGGCACGCCAGTAGCCGACGTTCTGGTTCCACTGGCCGTCCTGGCAGCGGATCGCCTCGAAGACGTAGTCGACGTCGTAGGTGTATTCGGAGGCGGACTCGGCAGGCTTCGCACCGGCCTTGAGCGCGGCTCGGGCCTTGGCGGCCGCCTCCTCCACGTACGCCCGCTGGCCGGCGGTCAGTTCAGGCCTGGCCAGCAGTTTGGCGGTGGCGTCTGCCAGGAGCTGCTCGGGCGTCCAGCCGTTCCACTGCTCGTAGTAGTCGATGACGTAGTCCACGGCCGCGGCGGCGACTCCGTAGTTCTCGGTGTCGTAGAGCGCGCCCAGGATGTACCAGCCGAACATGAACGGCCCCATGCCGAGCCGGGTGCCGCCGGCCCGCTCCCACAGCTGCCGGATCGCCATCGGGTCGGTGCCGCGGCCGTACACGTCGTCGTGACGGGCGACGTACGGCATGAGCTGCTCCTGGAACGCCCGGTCGCGGGTGAGCGGCTGCAGGTCCCAGGTCTGCTGCAGGGTGGGCGAGTCGACCGCGGCGACCGAGTCGAGCACCATCCGGTTGACCTTGCCGGGGAAGGTGGCGGCGTACCACGTGCCGAGCCAGGTGCCGTACGAGTAGCCGAGGTAGTTCATGGTCGGCTCGCCGAGCAGGCCGCGGATGAAGTCCATGTCGTACGTGGTCTGCTCGGTGGTGATGTACTTAGTCAGCTCGGTGGACCGGCAGCCGGCGACCTTCGCCTGCGTGATCTTGTCGTTGGTGTTGTGGATCTCGCTGTCGAAGGTGACCGAGCACCACAGCGGGGTGCTCTGGCCGACGCCGCGTGGATCGAAGCCGATGACGTCATAGTGCTCGCCCACGGCCGGGCCGGCCAGTGCCACGTAGGGCGCGAGGGACAGCCCGCTGCCGCCGGGCCCGCCGGGGTTGACCAGGAGGATGCCCTTGCGGTCGGCGCCGGTGGCCACCGTACGGGAGATCCGGACCTGGAGCGTGTGGCCGTCCTTCGGGTCGTGCCAGTCCCGCGGCACGGTCACGGTCGCGCAGGCGAGCCGCAGCGCCGCCTCCTGCTCGGCGGTCACGCTGCCGAGCCCGCACGGCTCCCAGGTGATCTGCTGCCGCGCGAGCGGGCCGGCGAGCGCGGTGGTGTCCGGCTCGGCGGCCTCGCCGGCGAAGGCGGGTGGGGTGGGGAGCATCGCCATGAGGACTGCCGCGATCAGCGACATCCCGATGACAGCCAGCCGGCGCCGACGAGGTACGTGGCGCGGTACGGACGCTAAGCGAGGCATGTGTTGTCCTCTCGGGTGGAACGGGGTCGCCACCACCATGACCGGGCCGGCCCGCCGCGCACATCGGTTGTCGGCGGCGAAGACCAGACATGACCGGTTTCTGTCAATCCGCTCACAACCAGCCCCGGCGGCTGGCCTGCACGCCCAGCTGGAACCTGGTCCGGGCGCCGAGCAACTCCTGCAGCCTGCTGACCCGGCGGTGCACCGTACGCTCGCTGACGCCGAGGTCACGGGCGATGGCCTCGTCGGTCAGCCCGGCGGTGAGGAGCACCAAGAGCCGCTGGGTGTCCGGGTCGGGTCCGGGGTCGAGCCGGTCGGCGTCCGGGGACACCGCGGCGGGGCCGCCGGCCGCCGCCTGGATCGGCGCCCCCAGCCGCCAGAACACTTCGAACAGCTCCGACAGCACCTCCAGCAGCTTCGACGGGTAGACCAGCAGCGCGTCGGCGTCTCCGCCGCCCGGGTGGGGCAGCATGATCAATGCCCGGTCCGCATCGGACAGCAGCAGCTTCATCGGCACGTCGGCGAAGACACGAGCCTGCTCACCGCCGGCCACGGCCTCACGCACGGCGGCGAGCAGGGCTTCGTCGTGCAGCACGCTGCCGTCGTACACGGCGCGGTAGCGCAGACCGCGGCGCATGCCGTCGAGCTGCACCTCCTCCGGCGCCGGCGGGGCGTCGGGCAGGTACGGCCCGCGTTCGAGCCCGCGCACCTCGGTCCTGGCGGCCGCCTGCAGCACACGGAACAACTCCCGGGCCGCGAACTTGCCCTGGGCCACTTCGACGAACGCCCCGCCCGTGCCGTGCGCGGCGCTGTACAGCTCGGACAGCGCATGTGCGCTCGCCCGGGCCCGTGCGGCTTCCAGCTCACGTTGCGCCGCCCACGCCTCCAGCGCGGTCCGCGGCGGGCACACCTGCAGCAGGCCGTCCGCGTCGCGGCGGATCAGGCCGGCGGCGAGGAACCCAGCCAGCCGGCGGCGGGCGGCGGCGGGGGCGGCGGCGCCGGCCAGGAACTCGTGCTCCGGCACCGGCGCCGCCTTCAGCAACTCCCGGTAGAGGGCTTCCGCCTCCGGCGAGGGCGGGAGCGCTCCCATGGCGAGGCTCAACGCATCAGGCTCCATGGGAACCGACGGTATCGACGTGGCGCTAAGCCGATGTTTCACCACGGCTCGCCTGATGTTTCAGCGACGACCGCGGCAAGGTGTCATCAGGTGGAGTCGCGGACGACGAGGCGGGTGGGCAGGACGACGGACTCGGTGTGCCGGCCGTCCAGCCGGGACAACATCAGCCGGGCGAGCGCCAGCGCCTGCTCGGCGACCGGGACGCGGACGGTCGTGAGCCCGGGCGTGGTGGCCGAGGCGGCGTCGATGTCGTCGAAGCCCACGATCGCCAGGTCCTCCGGCACCCGCCGCCCGGCCTCCCGGGCCGCCTGCAACGCCCCGATGGCCAGCTGGTCACTGGCGGCGAAGACGGCGTCCAGGGCGGGCTGGTCGGTCAGGAGCTGCCGGGTCGCCGCCGCGCCGGACGAGCGGGTGAGGTCGGCGGGCGCCAGCAGCGGTTGCCGGCCGGCCTGCCGCATCGCGATCCGGTGGCCGTCCAGCCGGTCCTGGACGGCGACCAGGTCCATCGGGCCGCAGACCATGCCGATGCGCCGGCGGCCGGCGGCCAGCAGGTGCTCGGTCGCGGCCTTCGCGCCGCCGGCGTTGTCCACGTCCACGTACGGCATCATCGACGCGATCACCGGCTTGCCGAGCAACACGATCGGCACGCCGGTACGCGAGAGCCGCTCGGCCAGTGTGTCGCCCCGGTCCGGTGGCAGCAGGACCACCCCGTCCACCAGGCCCGCCTCCACGTGCTGGACGATGCGCCGGTGGCTCTCGGCCGTGTCCGCGAGCATGAGCGTGATCTGCTTGCCGGCGCCCTCGAGCAGGCTGGTCACATACTGGACGACGGCGGACGTCAGCGGGTCGCCGCTCTGCCGGGGGACGGACAGGACGAGTGCGATCGAGTTGGTCCTGCGGGTGACGAGGCTGCGGGCGGCCGCGTTCGGCACGTACCCGAGCTCCCTGACCGCCCGCAGCACCGCCTCGCGGACCTCAGCGCTGACCGACGCCTCGCCGTTGACCACCCGCGAGACCGTGGCGCGGGAGACGCCGGAGCGGGCGGCCACGGTCTCGAGAGTGGGCCGCTTGGGGCGGGTCTCGACCAGGCCGTTCCGCTTGATGACGTCGCGGTACCACAGCGCGCTGTCCTTGAGCCGCCGCCGCTGGGTGGCGAAGTCGACGTGGACGAGCCCGAACTTGCGTTGGTAGCCGTCGGACCATTCGAGGTTGTCGACCAGCGTCCAGACGAGAAATCCGCGGACCTTCGCACCCTCCTGGACCGCCACGCGCACGGCACGCAGATGCTCCTCGATGAAGCTGATGCGCTCCACGTCATGGATGCCGTCGCCGGTGACCACGTCGACGAAGTCGGCGCCGTTCTCAGTGATCATCAGCTCGGTCTCGGGGAACTCCGCGGCCAGGCGGCGCAGCACCTGGGACAGGCAGCCGGGCACGATGGGCCAGCCCATGGCCGTGACCGCGGTGGGGACCGTGCAGAACAGCACGCCCTCGCTCCCCGGGTAGGCGGGGTCGGCGGGCTCGCTGGGCTGGGCCTGCACGACGAGCGGGGTGTAGTAGTTGACGCCGAGCAGGTCGATCGGCTGGGCGATGAGCTCCAGGTCGCCGTCGCGCACGTGGCCGAGCCCGGCGGTGCGCTCGATGATCGGCAGCACCTCGGCGGGGTACGCGCCACGCAACATCGGCTCCAGGAACTGCCGGTTGCCCAGCGCGTCGATCCTGGCCACGGCCTCGGCGTCCTCGGCCGACAGCGGCCGCGCGGCGTCGCTCACCTGGCCGGGCGTCAGGACGGGCGAGATGTTGAGCACGGTGCCCACCTTCGCCGCCCCGGCCGCCCGCAACGCCTGGGCGCCGAGCCCGTGCGCGAGCAGGAGATGATGGGCGGCGCGAAAGGCGTCGGCGGCCGATTTCCGGCCCGGCGCGTGAATGCCGGAACCGTAGCCGAGAAAGGCCGAGACCCACGGCTCGTTGAACGTGAACCACGTGTCGACCCGATCCCCCAGCCGGTCGAAGACGGCGGCCGCGTAATCGGCGAAATGGCGGGCGGTGTCCCGGACCGGCCAGCCGCCGGCGTCCTCCAATGCCTGCGGCAGATCCCAATGGTAAAGCGTCGCGTACGGCGTGATACCCGCGCCCAGCAGCTCGTCGAGCAGCCTGTCGTAAAAGTCGAGCCCAGCCGCGTTCAGTTTCCCAGAAGCGTCGGGAAACACCCGGGGCCAGCTCACGGAGAACCGATAGGCGGCCATTCCGAGGTCTTTCATCAACCGCACGTCTTCGCGATGGCGGTGGTAATGGTCGCAGGCATCGGCGCGGTCGGCGGAGAACGTGTCCCAAATGGACGGGCCGCGGCCGTCGGCGGAGGTGGCGCCCTCGATCTGAAAGGCCGATGTCGACACGCCCCAGATGAATCCCTCGGGGAAGCTGGCAATGTTCATCTCTGGGCTCATTCTGGCGGAAACCTCCGGTGAAACGGCAGAGCGTCCAGTCTCCCGCGCGCCGCTCGTCGCGCGCCAGCCTGGCCAGGCTGTATACAGAGCGCGTGGAACTGGACCGGCTCGATCGTGACATCATCGCGGCGCTCGTCGACGACGCCCGCGCGACTTACGCGGAGATCGGCCACCAGGTGGGGCTGAGCGCGTCGGCGGTCAAGCGGCGGGTGGACCGGCTGCTCGACAGCGGGGCGATCACCGGGTTCAGCGCCGTCGTGTCGCCGCAGGCGCTCGGCTGGACGACCGAGGCGTACGTGGAGCTGTTCTGCCAAGGCAAGACCAAGCCGTCGGACATCGCGCTGGCCGTGGCCAGGTTCCCCGAGGTGGTGGGGGCGGCCACGATCACCGGCGAGGCGGACGCATTACTGCACATCAGGGCGACGGACGTGCGGCACGTGGAGCGGGTGATCGAGCGCATCGCGGCGCAGTCGTTCGTGGTCAGGACCAAGAGCTCCATCGTGCTGTCGCGGCTCGTGGAAGCCCCTCCTGGGGTCGTACGCAACGGATCGCACACCAGCGGCTGAGAGACGCAACAGACCCGCGCCAACTCGCAATGCAACGACTTGGCCTGCGTAAACAGACATTCTTAGGCTGTCTCCGTCCCCCCGATCAGGGACATCCCGCCATAACCTCGACGGAGACCTGCATGCCCAGACACTTCCTCATGTGCCGTCCGGACTACTTCACGGTCGAGTACGCGATCAACCCGTGGATGCATCCCGAGACCGGCGCTGACCGCGACATCGCGGTCCGGCAGTGGGAGGGGCTGAAGGCCGCCTACGAGGAGCTCGGCCACCAGGTCAGCCTGATCGACCCGATCGACGGGCTGCCGGACATGGTGTTCGCCGCCAACGGCGCGCTGGTCGTGGGCGGACGCGTCTACGGCGCCCGGTTCGCCTACCCGCAGCGCGGCCCCGAGGGGCCGGCCTACCTGCGGTGGTTCGCCGAGCGCGGCTACCCGGTGCAGGCGCCGCAGCACGTCAACGAAGGTGAGGGTGACTTCCTCACGCTCGACGACGTCATCCTGGCCGGCACCGGCTTCCGCACCGAGGTGATCGCCCACCAGGAGGCGCAGGAGTACCTGGGCCGTCCGGTCGTCTCGCTGACCCTGGTCGACCCCCGCTTCTACCACCTCGACACGGCGCTGTTCCCGCTCGACGGGCACAACGTGGCCTACTACCCGGAGGCCTTCTCCGCGGGCAGCCGGGAGGTGCTGCGCCGGATGTTCCCCGACGCGGTGCTCGCCACCGCCGACGACGCCGAGGTGCTCGGACTGAACGCGGTCAGCGACGGCACGAACGTGGTCATCAACGCCGAGGCCTCCGGCCTGCAGTTGGAGCTCAAGCGCCGTGGGTACGAGGTCATTCCGGTCGATCTCTCGGAGCTGCGCAAAGCGGGCGGGGGCCCGAAGTGCTGCACACTGGAGATCAGGGGGGAGAACTGACATGACCAGCAGCGCAGAGCTGATCGAGCTCAGCGAGCGCCGCAGCGCGCACAACTACCATCCGCTGCCCGTCGTGATCCACGAGGCCGACGGGGCGTGGGTGAGCGACGTGGACGGCAAGCGGTACCTGGACTGCCTGTCCGGCTACTCGTCGCTCAACTTCGGCCACGGCAACCCGAAGATCCTTGAGGCCGCCCAGGAGCAGCTGCAGCGGCTGACGCTGACCAGCCGCGCCTTCTATCACGACCAGTTCGCCCGGTTCTCCGCCGGGCTCGGCGACCTCACCGGCAAGGACATGATCCTGCCCATGAACACCGGCGCCGAGGCCGTCGAGACCGCCATCAAGGTGGCGCGCAAGTGGGGGTACGAGGTCAAGGGCGTCGAGCCGGACCTCGCCAACATCATCGTGATGGAGAACAACTTCCACGGCCGCACCACCACGATCATCAGCTTCTCGACCGACCCTGACGCGCACGACGACTTCGGGCCGTACACGCCGGGGTTCCGGATCGTGCGGTACGGGTCCATCGACGCGATCAGGGACGCCGTCGACGCCAACACCGTCGGCGTGCTGGTCGAGCCGATCCAGGGTGAGGCCGGGGTGCTGGTGCCGCCGGACGGGTACCTGACCGACATCCGTGAGTTGTGCACGGCCGCGGGCATCCTGATGATCGCCGACGAGATCCAGTCGGGGCTGGGGCGGACCGGGCAGACGTTCGCGTGCGACCACGAAGGGGTCGTGCCCGACATTTACGTCCTCGGTAAGGCGCTCGGCGGCGGCGTCGTCCCGGTGTCGGCCATCGCGGCCAACCGGGACGTGCTCGGCGTCATCCACCCTGGGCAGCACGGGTCCACGTTCGGCGGCAACCCGCTGGCGTGCGCGGTCGGCAACGCGGTCATCGAGATCCTCAACACCGGCGAGTTCCAGGCCAGGGCCGCCAAGCTCGGCGAGGTGATGCACGCCCGTCTGCGCGAGCTGATCGGCAAGGGTGTCGTCGAGGTTCGTGGACGGGGGCTTTGGGCCGGAGTGGATATTTGTCCTGATCTCGCCACCGGTCGTGAGGTTTCCAAGGCGCTGATGAAGCGAGGCGTGCTCGCCAAGGACACCCATGGGTCCACGATCCGTCTCGCCCCGCCGATCGTCATCTCCGAAGAGGATCTTCTCTGGGCGATCGATCAACTCGCCGACGCCCTCTACGACCTCAAGAATCAACACCCTTAAGCTCTTTTACGGCTGCGCCGGGCGGGCCCGACCACCGTACGTGGCTGGGCCCGGTCCAGGGAGACGGTCCTGCGGTTCACGGGGCCGGGCGCCGTTACGGCGCCCGGGCACCCGCTCCGTAGCTACTATTTCGGGAGCCGCCAGGCTTCCATGCCGTCGGGAGCCCCGTCCCGGGCGAATCCGGCCCCCTCCAGCTCGGCCACCAGGCGCTCCCGCGCCGGCCAGTGGCTCTCGGACAGCACCTCGTCCTCGCTGATCACCACGCCGCGCTGCTTGACGCGGTAGACGTAGCGGGCCTTGACGCTCTCGCCGGCGACCGCGAGCACCTGACCCGCGATCTCGTAGGTGTGCCGGCCGACCCGGTAGGAGCCCACGATCTCCGGCTCGCCCGGCTCAGGTGTGGCGCGCTCGCGCCAGTTGAACAACAACAAGCCGCCCGGTTCGAGCTGCCTGCGCAGCACCCGCCATAGGTCGGCCCGCTGCGCGGCGTCGAAACTCTGCAGCACCGAGATCATCACGACGGCCTCGACAGGCTCGTCGGCCTCCGCCTCCAGCCCCCCGCACGGCAGCACGGTCACCCGGCTCAGCGCCTCGCGGTCCTCGGCCAGCCGGTTGACCAGGACGGAGCGCATGCCGGACGACGGCTCGACGGCGTAGACCTCCGCGGGCGTCTCCTGGAGGATCACCCGGGTGATCAGGCCGGTGCCCGCGCCGATCTCCATGACGCTCCGCCGTACGCCCTTCAGCAGCGGCGGCAGCAGCTCGCGGATCAGCGGGACGTGCCCGTCCTCGTGCCACAGGTCGTAGAACGGCACGGCAAGGGAGTAGTGGTCGTCATCCATGAGGTGTGACGATAACCATTTTCAGTCAAGTCGTACAGAATCGATCCGCCTTAAGGTCTCACCTTTGGAGTCGTACCAGGTCACCTGGTCGGGGAGGGTGAGGGTGGCGACGGCGTTCTGGAACCACGGCCCCTTGGTGATCCGCCACCGGAACGGTGACCGCGGGACGCGCGCCAGGCGCGCCAGCAGGCCGCCCACCAGGGTGGCGACGGAGAACTGGGCGACCACGTTGGCCCAGCGCAGCAGAGGGCTGAGCGGGTTGCGGATCGGCGAGCAGACCACCTGGTAGACCGGGCCGAGGCGGGCCTTGGCGAGGTAGGAGAAGTGCACGTCGCCGGAGAGGATCACCACCGGCTTGCCGAGCCCGACGAACAACCGCGCCAGGTCGTGGAACGAGCGCTGGAACGCCGCCCAATGCTCCAGGTCGATGGCCTGCCTGAGCTTCTCCGACCAGCGCCCCACCACCGGGCCCCATTTGCCGTCGCACAGGGCCTCGTTCCAGTTCTGCACGCCGTGCACCCCCTCGGGCAGCAGGAACGGGATCGACGAGCCGATGATCAGGCGCTCGGCCGGGCGGGCGACCTGCTCCTCGAGCCAGGCCCACTCCGCCGGATCGAGCATGCGGCGCGCGCCGGGCGTGAGCTGCCTGGCGCAGCGGGTGTCGACCATGATGAGGCGGGCGGGCCCGAGGTCGCGGGCATAGCTCCAGCGGCTGCTCGACGGCTCGGCGTCGGCCTTCTCGGCGAAGGCGTCGAGCGCGTCCGCGCCGTCGCGCTCCCCCAGGTCCAGCAGCGTGCGCAGGAGCGGGTCGGCCGCGCGCTCGGCCGGCGAGAGGTTCCCGAGATGCTGGTAGACCCAGTACGCGCCGAGCCCGGCGACCACCCGGTGGCGCCACCAGCTCGTCCCGGCCATCTCCTCGCGCCAGGTATGCGAGGTGTTCCAGTCGTCACGCAGGTCGTGGTCGTCGAAGATCATCGCGGTCGGGACGGTGGACAGCACCCAGCGGATCTCGGGGTCGGTCCACGCCTGGCGGTAGAGCTCGGCGTACTCCTCGAAGTCGGCGATCTCGTCCTGCGGCTCGCCGGTCCGGCGCGCGCGGATGTAGGCGCGCATCTCGGGCGAAGGGCTGTCGGCGTAGACCTGATCGCCGAGGAGCAGCAGCAGGTCGGGCCACTCCTCGTCGCCGGACTCCGCGAGGTGGCGGCCGTAGGAACGCAGGACGTCCTCGCCGTGGGTGCGTACGTGCGAGGCGTCGTGCGGCACGCTGGTCCGGCACGATCCGAACGCCAGCCGGCGCGCTCCCTCCGGCGGCAGGAGCCGGATCCTGCTGGGCGGGCGACCCGCCAGAGGCCATACGTGCTCCCCGCCGAGCCGTACCGAATACGAGGCGATATCCTGGGTGAGCTCGACGAGATCCACGATCGCGTAGTGGTGTCCGTGCACGGTGAAGGTAGGCGACCGGTAAGCCCTGCCTCCCGCCTCGATGGTGACCGTGCAGGGCTCGGCGGACTCCACCCAGATCGAGGCGCTGTTGTCATCGACGTGTCGCAGCATCGGCCCCACCACGAGTGCGGGCATCCCACCTCCGATTTCGCAGCCTTCGATGAATCCGGCACACTCTCGCGGCCTAGCCTGCCAGAGTGGCACGGTCCGCAACATCCCGATCAGCGGCTTGGATTTTACCGACAGCTAGGCAAGGTCAAACGCCCCGCTCTAGGATGATCGCGACAACATCGCCCACAAGTGGAAGGCAATGGCGCTTTCCCCGCAAATAGGGCGTATATACCAGGAGGAATCTCTTCCATGAGCATCATGGTGCCGTCAAAGACGCCGGCCCTGATCAGCCCGGGCCGACAGGCCCTCGACTCCGCACTCCACCAGCTCGACCAGGCGGCCGAGCACCTCGGGCTCGACAACGGGCTCCGGACGGTGCTGGCCACGCCCCGCCGCTCGCTGACCGTCTCGGTCCCGGTGCGGCGTGAGGACGGACGCCTCGACGTCGTCCAGGGCTTCCGCGTCCAGCACAACGTCTCACGCGGCCCCGCCAAGGGCGGCATCCGGTTTCATCCCGGCACGGACATCCACGAGATCACCGCGCTCGCGATGTGGATGACGTGGAAGTGCGCACTGGTCGGCATCCCGTACGGCGGCGCCAAAGGCGGCGTGTCCGTGGACCCGACCGTACTCACCACCCGCGAGCTCGAACGCCTGACCCGCCGCTACGTCAACGAGATCCTGCCGCTGATCGGCCCGGAGAAGGACATCCCCGCGCCGGACGTCGGCACCGACGAGCAGACCATGGCGTGGATCATGGACACCTACAGCGTCAGCGCGGGCTACTCGGTGCCCGGTGTGGTCACCGGCAAGCCGATGACGCTGGGCGGCTCGCTCGGGCGCTCCGGGGCGACCTCACGCGGCGTGCAGATCGCCACGCTCGCCGCACTCGGCCGCTCGCCCGAGGGCATGACCGTGGCCGTGCAGGGCTTCGGCAAGGTGGGCGCGCTGACCGCGCAGTACCTCGCCGACGCCGGCTGCAAGGTGGTCGCGGTCTCCGACATCACGGGTGCCGTGTACGCCAGTGCGAGCTCCGGCGGCCTCGACATCGCCGCCCTGCGTACGTGGGTGTCCGAGACCGGCGGCGTGTCCGGCTACCGCCATGCCGACGCGCTGCCCCTCGACGACCTGCTGGAGCTGGACGTGGACGTCCTGATCCCGGCGGCGCTCGAAGGCGCGATCACCGGGGCGAACGCGCCGCGCGTCCGCGCCCGCCTGATCGTGGAGGGCGCCAACGGCCCCACCACGCCGGAGGCCGACGAGATCCTGACCGCGAACGGCGCCACGGTCGTGCCCGACATCCTCGCCAACGCCGGCGGGGTGATCGTGTCGTACCTGGAGTGTGTGCAGAACATGCAGGCCTACTCCTGGAGCTCCGGGGAGGTCGAGCTCAAGCTGCGCGATCTCGTGGAGAGCGCGTTCTCCGAGGTCAAGTCCATGGCCGCGGCACGCGGGCTGACGCTGAGGCAGGCGGCGCACGTCATCGGCGTGGGCCGCGTCGCCGAGGCCCACCAGATGCGCGGCCTCTACCCGTGATGATCATGTCCTGAGCTCGGCGTGGTCGAGCGCCGCCATCAGGCTCTCGAGATCACGCATGAGCCGCTCGGTGCGCTCCTGGCCGAACGCCACCGCGATGAGCCGGTGGTGTTCGGCCACCGCGCCGTCCACCCGCGCGAGCAACTCGGCCCCGCGGTCGGACACGAACACCGCCACCCGCCGCCGATCACCCTGCGACGGCCCGCGATAGACCAGCGCCCGATCGATGAGCCGGTCGACGGCCTTGGTCAGCGTCGGGTGCGGCATCAGCACGGCCTCGGCCAGCTCGCCCATGGAGTGCCCGCACGTGGCCACGGTTGGAGGACGACCTGCACCTGATGTCGACGGGGTCGGCCCGGCCGCTGGAAGACGCGTACCGGATCAGCCAGCACGACCTGGTCACCTGGGCGTCGGAGTTGACCGGGCTGGACACGCTCGACGCGTACCAGCTGGTCAGCCAGGCCGGGCAGGCGCCGGTGGGCAACGTGTGCGACACCAACTACACGATGGTCGCCAAGATGCCCAAGGCCTACCTCGGCGCGGCGGACGTCTACGAGGGCGCGCATGCCCGGCTACGGACCCTCGGTTCCCAATACACAAGTTAGGTAAACATGGATGTCGCAGGTCAGGCGGCTGATCATCTTCTGCTAACTGTGGAGGGTGCTCAGGTTGGTGCTGTCCCTGGTCCTGCTCGATCCAACCGCCGTCGTCGCCGAGGTGTCGCAACGTAACATCCCCGTTCCCCGAGTGCTGACCCCGAACGGGGACCGCCTGGGTTACGCCCCCGTCCCGCGCCCCTTCACGGGGGCGCGGCGGCTCACCGGGGTGCTGGTCGGCCGAGATCCCGTCACCCGGCGGGACGTCATGTGCGGGGGCACGGTGATCGGCTCGCGTAGCCGCAGCCTGGTGCTGACGGCGGCGCACTGCCTCTACAACCAGGGGCGGGTGCTGGAGCACCTCGCCTTCCTGCCGGGGTACGACCGGGGGCGGCCGCCGCTGGGGGTGTGGCCGGTCGCGCGCACGTGGGTGCCGTCCAGGTGGCGGAACCGGCCGTACTCGGCCGACCTGTTGCCGTACGACGTCGGCCTGGTCGGGGTGCTGCGGCAACGACGCCCGCTGGAGGACGTGACCGGGCGCGGGCTGCGGCCGCTGCCGACCGCCAGGGGCACCGAGCTGCGCGGGCTCGAATTGCTCGGCTACCCGGCGGGCAAGGGGTATCCGGCGTTGCGGCTGCACCGGTGCCTGGGCGACGCGGTCGAGGGCGTCTCCGAGGGCCCGGGGCTGCTGGTCACGCGCAACTGCCACGCCGCCGCCGGCGGCAGCGGCGGCCCCGCGTTGTACGGCGGCTCGATCGCGGGCGTCGTGTCGTCGTCCAGCCCGTTGAGTGACGAGAAGGGTTACACCGTGCTGGCCAGGCTGGGCGGCCGGCCCTTCGAGCGCATGCTCGCCAGGGCCGACCGGGCGATGCGGGTCAAGCCGCCTGGCTGACGATCTCCTCGCAGAGCGCGTGCGTGCGCAGGGCGTCGTCGGCGTCGATCCTGCGGCCCTCGCGGACGGCGGCGAGGAACTCCAGGCAGATCTGCTCGATGCCGCGCTGCCTGGCCACGGGCACCCAGTCGGGCCGCCGGGCGAGCCGCTCGCCGTCGCGGTAGTCGATGACGTCGCCGAGGTTGACCACCCGGCGTTTGGCGCCGTCGCCCATGGCCTCGCAGGTCTCCTCGGCGGCGCCGCTCATCCGGTTCATGACGCCGATGGCGGTGAAGCCGTCGCCCGACAGCTCCAGGACCATGTGCTCGATCAGGCCGTTCACGACGCGGGTGCGGATCGTGGTGCCGGTGATCGCGCCGGGGGCGAGAAAGCGAAGGGTGTCCACCACATGGATGAAGTCATCAAATATCACCCGGCGGGGCTCGTCGGGATGATTGTCGCGGTTCTTCTCCATAAGGATGAGGTGTCGGGGGTGGGCGGCGAGTCCGACATATCCGGGCGCGTAGCGGCGGTTGAAGCCGGTCATCAGCGACCTGCCCTCGGCCTTCGCCAGCCGTACGAGATGCTCGCACTCCCCCAGCGCGTACGCGATCGGCTTGTCGACGTAGACGTGGATCCCGGCGTTGAGCAGCGACTCGACGATCTCCGGGTGCGCGCCGGTGGCGGCGTGCACGAACGCCGCGTCGACCCCCGCCTTGATCACCTCGTCCACGCTCGTCGACCGGCGGGCGACGCGGTAGGCGTCGCCGAGCCGGTCGAGCCGGGCGCTGTTGCGGGTGCAGAGGTGGAGGTCGAGTGCGGGCTGGGCGGCCAGCACGGGCAGGTACGCCTTCTCCGCGATGTCACCCAGGCCGATCATGGCTATCTTCACCCGTCGAGACTAGCCTTGAGCGCCTGGTCAATGGGGGTAGGCGCCACACCGAACGTGCGCTGGAAGGCCGACGAGTCGAGCACGAAGGGCGCGGTGAACTGGTACCGGATGTGCCTGAGCTCGCCGAGCATCGGCGAGAACAGGCCGGCCGCCCGCACCACGGGCCAGGGCAGCTGGGCCATCCGGGGCGCGGGGCGGCCGAGCAGCGCCGCCGCCCGCTCCCCCAGCTGGCGGAAGGTGACCGGCTCGGCGGTCGGCACGTGCCAGGGGCGGCCCCAGGCCCGCTCGTCCCGGCCGGCCACGATGAGGGCGTCGGCCACGTCGGGCAGGTACGTGAAGCTGTGCGGCACGTCGGCAGGCCAGACGAGCTGGACGGTCTTGCCCGCCTTGAGCGGGACGAGGAACCGGTCGCCCAGGTAGGACTGGTCGGTGGCACCGGGGCCGAAGTAGTCCGAGCCGCGCACCTCGGTCACCCTGATCCGGCCGGCCTGGTGGGCGGCCAGCGCGTCGGCCCACATCTTCGCCCGCACCCGGGATTTGGGGCTGGTCGAGGCGAGCGGCAGGTCCTCGGTCATCGGGACCGAGACAGGGCCGTAGGGGTAGAGGTTGCCGAGCATCACGTACACGGCGCCGGTGGCCTCTGCGGCGGCCAGGAAGGACTCGGCCATCGGCGGCCAGTCGGTGAGCCAGCGGTGGTACTTCGGGTTGACGCAGTTGTAGAGGACGGCGGCCCCGCGGGTGACCTCGATCATCTTGTCCTTGTCGGCCACGTCCGCGGCCACCCTGACCGCGCCTTCGGGCCCGCCGCCCGAGCGGGTCACGACGGTGACCTCGTGTCCCTGGGCGAGGAGCTTGGCGGCCACATGCGTGCCTACCTGGCCGGAGCCCACGACGACGTGCTTACCCATGATCAGACCTGCTTCCAGATGATGCGGAGTACCGCGTTGATGACGAAGAGCGCGAAGAAGACGGCAGAGGAGGCGGCCAGACCGGAGGCGTAGAGCGCCAGGGCGCCGCCGCCGAACCAGAGGATCTCCAGAACGGCGCGGGCCAGGCCGGTGAGCGGGAAGGTGGCGTTCGCGCCGCCGCCCGCACCGAACAACGCCCACGCGGCGATGAACAGCGCGGGCCCGCCGAGCCCGGCCAGGAGCTTGATCCCCCAGTTGGGGCTGAGCGTGAACCCCCAGTAGCCCACGGAGGCCAGCACACCGAGCTCCAGGAAGAACATGAGCGCCGCGTTGGCGTGCTTGGCGAGCTGGAGCATCTGCGACCTCCGTCGGGGTGGTGCCCTTCGCTTATGAGAGCAATGCTCTCTCAATAGAGCAGCGTTCGTCAAGAGCAGTGCTCTCGTTTTTTCTCACCGCTCTGATAACCTCCTGGACATGACAGCAAGCCGTACCGCCAGAGAACGGGTCAGAGCGGAGCTCACCAGGGAGATCACCGACATCGCACGCCGCCACCTCGCCACCGAAGGCGCGGGCGGCCTGTCGCTGCGGGCCGTGGCGCGGGAGATGGGCATGGTCTCCTCGGCCATCTACCGCTACTTCCCGAGCAGGGATGACCTGCTCACCACGTTGATCATCGACAGCTACAACTCCTTGGGGGAGGCCGTGGAGCAGGCCGAGGCCGGGCATCCTCGGGAGGATTTCCTGGGCCGGTGGCTGGCGGCGTGCCACGCGGTACGCGAGTGGGCGATCGAGCATCCCCACGAGTACGCGCTGATCTACGGCTCCCCCGTGCCCGGCTACCAGGCGCCGCAGGACACGATCGTCGCCCGGGTGCGGGACGTGGCCGTCCTGGGACGCGTCGTCGCCGACGCCTGGGAGGCCGAGGCCGTCCGCCCGCCCGGGGTCGCGCCCGCGCCACCGTCCGAGCTCGCAGCCGACGCGTCCGGCATCCGCGAGCTCATCCCCGGAGCGCCGGACTCCGTGATCTGGTTGTCCATCGCGGCATGGACGGCGCTGTACGGATGGGTCAACTTCGAGGTGTTCGGCCAGTTCAACAACACCATTGAAGACAGGCGCACGGCGTTCGAGCACGCGATGCGGCTGGCGGCCGCCACCTTGGGCCTTACTCAGTGAGACTTATTAAGTTTTACTGAATATATGGGACGGAGAACACAAGAGCTCGGCCGCTTCACGGACGTGGCACTCCTCGTCCTCATCAGCCTGGCCGAGGGGCAGAAGCACGGCTATCGGATGATCAATGACATCGAGGAGTTCTCTGGCACGGCGCTGGAGCCGGGCACGCTCTACGGCGCGCTGATGCGGCTGGAGAAGCGCGGCTGGATCGAGGCGGTGGAGTCGTCCGAGCGGCGTAAGCCGTACCAGATCACCGAGAGCGGCCGTGCCGCGCTGCACGAGCAGCTGGCGACGCTCCGGCGGATCGAGCAGGCGGGGACCAGCCGCGTGGTTTGGGGGCCGGCATGATGCACGATGGCGGGCCGGGTGCGCGCCAGCGCGGGCACCCTCACGGTCGCGGCCATCTGCAACGGGCTGGGCTGGGTCTTCGTCGCAGCCCTGGTCGTGGTCGGCCTGCCGCAGGCGTCGGGGATGTTCGTGGCGGCGGTGGCGGTCAGCGCGCTGCTCAGCATCGGAATGTCGACGCTGGTCGCGCGCCGGGCGCTCCGGCGCAGCCGCGGCGCCATGGGCTGCTCAGCGCCGCGTGAGCAATGGGACGAGGACCTCGTCGACGATCTGGACGACGAGCTCGCCGGGGATGGGTGTGCCGTTGAAGAGGAAATGGTGACGGAGGAGCGCGTACCCCGCGTCCAGGCGGCGCGGGGTGACCGCGTCCGGGTCGACCTCGCCGCGCTCCACGGCACGGCGCACGACCTCCTCCATCGTCCTCCTGCCCATGCCCTGAGACGTCTTGCGCATGGACCTCAGCGGCGATCCGCTGCTCAGCGCCTCCCCCAGCAGCCCGCGCATCGCCTCTCCCGCGGGTCCCGACAGGGCCTGGGCGGCATTGCCCAGCATGGCCACGAGGTCGCCGCGCAGGGTGCCGGTGTCGGGCGTGCTCTCGGGGGTGGGCAGGGTGTTGCGGACGGCCTCCATCACCAGCTCGATGCGGGTCGGCCAGCGCCGGTAGAGCGAGGCCTTGCTGGCCCTGGCCCGCTCGGCCACCCGCTCCATGGTCAGCCCGGCGTAGCCGCTCTCGGCCAGCTCGTCGAGCGTCGCCTGGTAGATGGCGGCGTTGAGCGCCTCTCCCCGGCGGCGCGGCAGCTTGCGGTGGTCGGTCACCATAGGGCGATCCTAGGCAGCCTCGGTGACCGTGCCGGCGTCGCCGTTGACGGTGACGAGCCGGCCGTCTTCCAGCACGGACGTTCCCGTGCCCGTGCCCATGACGGCCGGGATGCCGTACTCCCTGGCCACGATCGCGGCATGCGACGCGGCGCCGCCGCTGTCCACGACCACGGCCGCGGCCCGCTGGAACAGCGGCGTCCACGAGGGGTTGGTGTACGGGCAGACGAGCACGTCACCCGACTCCAGCTTGCCGAACTCGGCCGGCTCCCTGATCACCTTCACCGGTCCGGTCGTGATGCCGCCGCTGGCGGGCGACCCGGTGATCAGCGCGTCACCGCCCTGTACGGCAGGGAAGACGGCGGCGGGGTCGATGAGCCGCGTGCCGGCCAGTTCCTCGCGCTTGACCGCGCGCGCCCGCGCGACCTCCCGCAGCCGCGCCCGGTCCGCCGCGGTGTCCTGGAACGACTCGAGCTCCTCCAGCCGCAGGTGGAAGACGTCCTCGGGCTGGTCGAGCACACCCTTGTCGCACAGCCGGCGCCCCAGCTCCACCAGTGATCTGCGCAGGATGGGCTGCGGCATCGTGAAGTAGAAGTGGCTGTCCTCGCGGAAGGCGATCCCGGCGCGCGTGGCCGCCACCCAGCGACGCATCCTGGCGCGGCGGCGCGGGTGACGCAGGAGCGGATGGTCGAGGAGGCGTTCCAGTGCGTCGTCGGTCTCCTTCCGCTGATGCGGCTCGGCGGCCAGCATCCTGATCAGGCCGCGGACGGTCTCTGGGTCGTCGGCCCAGGTGGGCGGGGTGACGAGGATCGGGCTGGCCGTCTCGCGGTGGCCGTACTCGGTCATGAACTCCTGGAACGCGGCCTGGAACTCGGCGGACGGCGGGTCCGCGTCGAGCGCGCCGGTGCGCCTGGCCAGCTCGGCCAGGCGCACGAGCGCCTCGTTGGCCTCGCTGGTACGCGTGACCGCGCCGAACAGCAGCCCGCCGAACAACGCGCCGCGACGCAACAGCTTGACCGTCACCAGCAGCCGCAGCAGGGCCAGCCCGGTGCGCGGCAGGTAGTCGACGCGCAGGTCGGCCACCGGTGCCACCAGCGCGAACGTCTGCCTGGGCACACGGACGAGCTCCTCCCACGGCATCGCGGCCAGGTCGCGTGCGGCCAGTCGCCGTACCGCCGCGAGGTAGTCCAGGAAACGCGGGTCCTCGGTCCACCGCGCCGGGTCGTACCGCCGGGCCTTGGCCGCGACGCGGAAAGGTGCGGCGAGCACCCTGATCGTGGGGCGCGGCTCCGGCGGCACCAACGCGTAGACCACGCCGTCCTCTTCGCGCAGGAACCCCTCGAACGCGCTGTGCAGCCCGAAGGCACCGGTCACCTTGCCCATCAGCCCGGCCGGGCCGTACGGGAGCCAGGTGGACATGTCGATCGGGTACGGCCGCACGGGCACGTATTCGACCAGCACGGTGGCCAGGCGGCGCCGGATCGGGTTGAGCCTGCCGACCGGGGGCGGCGGCAGCGCGGTCATGGGCCTGGCCTGCAGCAGGTACACCCGGCCGCCTGCCCAGGCCCACTCGATGTCCTGTGGCCGCCCGAAGTGCCCGGCGACCCGCCGGCCGAGCTCCGCCAGCTCCTCGACCACCGCGTCGGGCAGCCGCTCCCCTGTCACGCCGGCCTCGCGGGTGACCCCGCCGCCCGCCTTGCCGCGGATGACGACCTCGCGGCGACCGGCCGTGAACTCCACCCCGCCCTCGGCATCGACGACGTAGTGGTCGGGGGTGACCAGGCCGGACACGACGGCCTCGCCGAGCCCGCTGCTGGCGTCGATGACGAGCTGGGTGCGGTCGCCGCTGACCGGGTTCGCGGTGAACATCACGCCTGCCGTGTCGGCCTCGACCATGCTCTGCACGACCACCGCGATGCTCACGTCGTCGATGCCCAGCCTGGCGCGGTAGGCGACGGCGCGGTCGGTCCAGAGCGAGCCCCAGCAGCGGCGTACCGCGTCGAGCAGGGCTTCGGCGCCGACGACGTTCAGGTAGGTGTCCTGCTGGCCGGCGAACGCGGCCCCCGGCAGATCCTCGGCGGTGGCGCTGGACCGCACGGCCACCGGCCCGGCACCGAGCTCGGCGTAGGCGTCGAGAACCGCCTGGCGCAGGTCGTCGGGCAGCTCGACCTGCTCGAAGTACGCCCGCCCGGTGTGGCCCTGGGCGACCTGGTCGTAGGCGTGCGTGGTGACGACGAAGCCGCGGGGGACGGGGAGGCCGTTCCTGACGAGCTCTCCCAGGTTGGCGCCCTTGCCGCCGGCCATGGCCAGGTCGCCCCGGCCGAACGTGCTCAGGGGTGCGACGAGTTTCACGATGACTCCTCGACGTAGGCTCTGGTACGAAGGGGACGCGCCGGCAGGGCCAGCGCGAGGAAGAACGCCACGGCGAGCAGCGGCGCCATGGCCGCGAACACCGGCGGCACCGCCGCGGCGAACGCCTCACGGACACCGGCCGGCAGGTCCGACGGCGTGGCCGCGGCCGAGATCCCGGACCTCAATGTGATCAACGCGCCGACCAGCGCGACCCCGGCCGACGCCCCGATCTGACGCAGGAACGTCACCGCCGAGGTGGCGGTGCCCAGGTCGGCGTGCTCGACGGCGTTCTGCGCGGCCAGCACCATGACCTGCATGACCAGCCCCACCCCGAACCCGGTCAGCAACATCGCGCCGGCCAGCCCGAGTGGCGAGTGCCCCGCGAGGCCGACGAGCGCCAGCCCGATCCCGGCCGCGGCCGTGCCGGCGACGGGGTACGGCTTGTACACCCCGGTCCGCGTGATCAGCCGCCCGGACACGACCGTGGTGACGAGCACGCCGCCCATGAGCGCCGTCACCAGCAGCCCTGCCTGCGTCGCGCTGGTCCCCAACGCGATCTGCAGGTACGCCGGCATGTACGTGATCGTCCCGAACAACGCGAACCCGATGAGCAGGCTGATCGCCACCGGCACGGCGAAGGCGCGATCGCGGAAGAGCCGCAGCGGCAGGATCGGATCCTTGGCGAAGCGGGCACTGACCAGCCA
>NZ_VCKY01000517.1 GCF_005889735.1 Nonomuraea turkmeniaca | reverse complement strand
GGTCAAGAAGGACAAGAAGCTGACCACGGAATACCGGCCTCAGCCCGTCACTGGCTCGTGCCGGCGCAGGTGATCTGGGCCTGAGGCCGGTATTCCGTGGTCAGCTTCTTGTCCTTCTTGACCACCTTGTCGCCCTTGTAGAACACACGGGTGACGTCGATGGTGAACCCCTGCTCCCCCACCGTGGGCAGGCACCCGGGCTCGGAGCTGACCTCGCGCCGGAACGGCTTGAAGTCCCGCCGCTCCGACGTGACCGCCTCGACCTTGTCGTACCGTTTGGTGCTCCACAACGTGACCGTGACCGACGTGTCGGTGAAGGCGGTCTTGATCAGCACCCCGAACTCGGAGTCGTTACGCCACTTCAGATCGGTCTCCGGATACAGCAGCGCGACATCACGCCCAGCCGGATAACGCTGCGCGTAGTAGTCCATCGGCTGGTGCTCCACGTCGTCGAACCCGCCGAGGAAGCTCGCGTTGTACATGGTCGTGGCGAACTGCGAGACACCACCGCCGACGATGCTGACCATCCGCCCGCCGACGATCTGCCCGGCTTCGACGTACCCATCCTCGACGGTCCGCTCCCCCACGACCTCGTTGATCGAGAACGTCTGCCCCGGCCGCACCAGGTGACCGTCGAGTTGCTGCGCCATACGCTGAATGTTCTTCGCCCGCGGCTGGCAGCAGTCGAACGTCGTGCTGAACGAGCCCACGATCTCCTTGATGCCGAGCCCGCGGACCTGCTGCGTGCTGACCGTCGGCTCGACCACCCCCAGCCGCACCGGAATCGTCCGCTCACCACCGGTGTCGAACACCTTCTCGGCGTCCCTGGCCAGCAGCTTGTCGTTCACGCCCCGCCCGGTGCGGGCGGGCACCAGGACCGGCTTTTCGTCCACGATCTGGTACGTGGCGTCGCGCGGCTGCTGGGCGGCGTCGACCAGCTCGCTCTCGACGTCCGCCAGCACGGCCTTGGCGTCGAACTCCGGCGCCAGCGCACCGTCGCCGTCCGGGTTGAAGGTGAGGTTCGCCGCGATCACCGCCGGAGGGATCTGCGCCTGCTTGTCGCCGAGGGTCAGCGTGATGGGAGCGGCGACGGCCTTGCGCGCCTTGGCCAGGGCGGTCTTAACGGCTGCGTCGGTCGTGTCCGGTTTGGCGGGCCGCAGCGACAACACCACCGTGCCGCCGCCACGCAGGAAGGCGTCGCCGATCTGGCGTACCGCGTCGTCCCGGTCGATCAGGACCCCGTCGGCGGGCGCGCGGCCCTTGGGCTGGAGGCCGGTGAAGACCACGCGGCCTTCGACCGCGGGTTTGTCCACGCCCTGCGCCAGCCCCTCGACGGTCCTGGCGAGCTGGGAGGAGTCGATGGTGACCTTCGGCTGGAGCTCGGTGGTGCCGGTCAGGCCCTGCCACACTTCCTGCGGGCTGGGGAACCCGCTCGGCGCCTGCCCGATCGTGCCGACCACGTCCAGCTCGAGCCCGGCCTCGTCGGCTTGTACGGTGTCCTTCTTGCCGGAGATCTCGACCACGACGGGCTTGCTGAGCTTGGGGCCCAGCTCGTTACGCAACTTGTCGGCCGCCTGGGTCACGGTCAGCCCGCCGATGTCGACCCCGGCCACGCTGGTGCCCCGCAACACGGATCCTGACATGAGCACGGCGGGCACCACGTACGCCAGCGCCGCCAGCACCACGACGAACAACGCCAGGCCGGGCAGGAGCCGGCGCCGCCTGGGCGGGTCGGCGTCGAAAGGGGAGGGCCGTTCGGGTGCGCCGGCCACTCCGAAGACGGGGGCGGGCGGGGCCGACGGCTC
>NZ_VCKY01000516.1 GCF_005889735.1 Nonomuraea turkmeniaca | reverse complement strand
ACTCGGTCGGCGCCCTCGCCGGCGTTCATCCGCCCGAGCAGGACCGTGCCGAAGACCACGTCGTCGCGGCCCGCCAGCACAGCCAGCACCCGCGCCCACGCCACGTGCAACACCGTGGCCGCGCTGACCCCCATCCGCTGCGCCGCCTGCCGGAGCGCCGTCACCACATCGTCGGGGATCGGCACCAGCTCAGAGGCCACATCGGTGCCGTCTATCCGCACGTCAGTGAGGCCGAGGGGCGCGGTTGTCTCGGTGACGCCGGCCAGCAGCTCGGTGAAGAACCGCTCGTGCTCCGCCCGGGAGACGGCGTCGCGGGTCTGCGCGACGAAGTTCCGGAACGGCAGTGCCGGCGCCAGTTGCCCGTCCTGCCCTGACAGCACCGCCCGCAGTTCCTGGACGAGCATGTCCATGCCCTGGTGGTCCTGCACCATGTGGTGCATCCGCACCAACCCCAGCCAGCGGCCCTCGGCCACCTCGGCGATGTGCAGGTCCATCAACGGCGCCCGGCCCAGGTCCATCGCCGATCCTACGAGGCGCACCAGGGCGCCCGCCGGGTCGTCCTGGCCGGCGTCCAGCGGGTGCTCCGCCACCGGGAGCGTGGCCTGTCGCCACACCACCTGGACCGGTTCCCGCAGTCCTTCCCAGACCACGCCGGTGCGGTAGATGTCGTGCCGGTCGATCACCCGCTGCAGCGCCTGCGCGAATCCGTCCAGCCTGGCCCGCGAGTCGAACTCCCAGACCTGCACAGTCACGTAGGCGTCAGCGCCGCCGCCGGCGAGCAAGTGGTGGAAGAGCAGGCCCTCCTGCAGCGGCGCCAGCGGATACACATCCGCCACGTTCGCCGCGCCACCCGCCACCGAGGCCACCACCCGCTCCACCTCGTCCGCGGACAGATCCACCAACGGCAACATCTCCGGCGTGATCTCTGTCGCACCCACAGGGATGCGGTTCTCCGGCACCTCCACCGCATCGACACCCACCGACCGCGCCAGACCCGCCGGGGTCGGCGACTCGAACAACGCCCGCACCGACACCGACACCCCACGGCCACGCAGCAACTCCACCAGCGACACCGCCAGCAGCGAATGGCCGCCCAGCTGGAAGAAGTCATCATCCACACCGGCCGACTCCAGGCCCAACACCTCCGCGAACACCTCGCACAGGATCTGCTCCTGCACCGTGGCCGGAGCCCGGCCCGACCCGCTCGCATACTCCGGAGCGGGCAGCGCCTTGCGGTCCAGCTTCCCGTTCGGCGTCAACGGCAACGCAGACAGCGTCACCACCGCGGCAGGCACCATGTACTCCGGCAGCTGTCGAGCCACGAAGTCCCGCAGCCCAGCAACATCCGTCTCGGTGTCGGCGGGCACCACGTACGCCACCAACCGCCTATCTCCCGGGATGTCTTCACGGACGACGACCGCCGTCTGCGCCACCTGCGGGTGAGTGCGCAGCACGGCCTCGACCTCGCCCGGCTCGATCCGGAACCCGCGGATCTTCACCTGCTCATCTGCCCGACCGGCGAAGACCAACCGCCCATCAGCGGTCCACTTCACCAGGTCCCCGGTCCGATACATGCGCTCGCCCGAGCCACCGAAGGGGCAGGCCACGAACCGCTCACCCGTCAACGCCGCGCGGCCGACATAACCGCGCGCCAACCCGACGCCGGCGACGTAGAGTTCTCCGGTCACGTCGACTGGCACGGGGTTCAGCATGTCGTCCAGGACGTACGACCTGGCGTTCGTGATGGGCGTGCCGATCGTGGGCTCCTCACCAACCGCCAGCGGCATCGACATCGACGCACACACCGTGGTCTCCGTCGGACCATAC
>NZ_VCKY01000515.1 GCF_005889735.1 Nonomuraea turkmeniaca | reverse complement strand
AGCCGCTGCCGATGAGTTCACCGGCCAGGATGTTGGCGCGGGCGGGCTTGGCGGCGTTGACGGTGTAGCGGCGCAGCACCCCACCGGCGATGCCGAACAGGTGGGAGTTGCCGTCGTAGGCGAGCAGCTCGTGGGTGAACCCGGTGCCGTCGGGCAACACCCCGTACACCGAAGCCGTCCCCTGGACCGGCGGCGGGTCGTCGTTCTCCCAGCCGTTGGAGTCAGGGTCTCCGGTGCCGTTCAGCGAGTACGTCCACGCGCGCTCGGTGTGGTCGCCCGCGTCTTTCCAGCGCGCGAGGAGCTCCATGTGCCCGTCGCGGAGGATCATGTCGCCGGGACGGAGGTCGTGCAACGCCATGGAGACGAGTCCCGGGCAGTCTGGGCCGTACCGGTTGTCCCCCTCCACGTCCGTGATCAACGTGCCTGGGCCCCGCGTCTTGTTGTACCTGACATCGCGGTCCACCCAGTTCTGCCCCCGGGCGAGCACCTCGGCACGGGTGATCGTGCCGTTGGGCACGCTCGCGGCGTGCGCATTCGTCGCCTGGCCCATGACGTCCAGCGCGGTCAGACCGAACGCCGCCACTCCGGCCGTGAAAGCCGCGGTGAAGTGGCGGGAGGCGAGGCGGCGCAGCCCGCGGAATTTCGTCATGAGCCCTTTCCTTTCTCATTGACCCGGCTATTGCCTCCCGCCAAGAAAGGTGCCAGCCGCCCCTGTAGCTCCGCTGCAATCCGCCTCCAAGTTCACGCCGCACGAAAGGCAGGGGGAAAGGAATCGGCACTTCCGTCAATGGGTACGGCAGCCGCAGCGGCGGGCCCGGGCCGGTGCGATCGGCAGCCGGAAGAGCATGTTTGGGGCGGCCTTGCAGCGGCCTTGCAGCGGCTTTGGAGCGGCTTTGGAGAAGACCGGCGGACACTTCCGGCCATGAAACTCTCCGTGGAAGACTCCGCCGGCTTATTCCGCCTACTGCGCGCGGCTATTGCCGTGACCGTCGTTGTCATGGGCGCGGTCATGCTCTCCTCGGCACCCGCGTCGGCGGTCTCCCGTTCGGCCATCGTCTCCGTCGCGCAGGACCAGCTCGGCAACGCCGCGCGCAACCGCGAGTCCCCGTCGGGCAGCGGCTGTAACTACTACACCGGATACTTCCGGACCTGGAAGCCCGCCACGGGCTGCCCGTCCGGCGACGGCGTCCAGTGGCGGAACAGCGACTGGTGCGCCGACTTCGCCAAATACGTCTGGCGGAACGCCGGCGTGGAGCACGCCGACGTGCCCGAAGGCAGCGGCGGCATCCTCACCGGCTGGGCCTCGTCGTTCCAGGACTACGGTGTCGAACACGGCACGTGGCGAACCCGCGCCAGCGGCTACCTGCCGCAGCCCGGCGACGCCGTCGTCTTCGACTGGGACCAGAGCGGCGACATCGACCACGTCGGCATCGTGACCTCGGCGAACTCCAGCACGGTCTACACCATCGAGGGCAACAGCGGCGACCGGATCAAGGCCAACTCCTACTCCCGCTCCAACGCCGACATCGTCGGCTACAGCGCTCCCGTCGGGGCGACCGAGGTCCAGGGGACGGCTTCGGTGTACGGGGTGTTGCCCGACGGGCGGTTGACCTACACCGCGATCGACGCCGCCACCGGCCGGCGTACCCACGGCGCGGTCACCTCCACCCCCACCCTCGGCTTCACCCCCAAGGCCATGGCCACACTGAACTTCAACACCATCCTGGTCACCGAGGACGGCCCCGAAGGCAAGCTGTACCGGATCGACGCGATCAGCAACCGCGACAGCGTCGTCTTCAACCAGCCCCTCCTGCTCGGCACCCGCCTCACCCACGAA
>NZ_VCKY01000514.1 GCF_005889735.1 Nonomuraea turkmeniaca | reverse complement strand
GGCCCTGGCCGCCGCCCCCTCCGGCCGCGGCTCGAAGTCCACCCCCAAGCCGGGTGACGTCTGATCGTTCACCATGAGTGACGCGCCAACGGTGCCCCAACCTGCGCGGGGCGCCTGGCCCGCCCCACTCCACATCCAGTCTCCCCGGCCCGACCACCAGCACAATCGAGACATCTGGCTCGACCTGCGTGCCGTTGCCCGACCAGCGTGTCCGCTCAGGCGACGGCATGCATCCCGCTGGCCAGGCTGTCCACCTAGGCGACGGCACGCGTTCCACACCGCCGCCCAGTCCGAAGGGCAAGCCGTTGGCTAGCTCACGGGACAGCACATGGCCAGGCGGACGGGACCTGGCCCGTTCGGCGTCGGACGGCTGGCCGTCGCTCGACGAGTGGCGCGACCAACGCAATAACCGCCTCAGCACCTCGGAGCCACAAACCTCGGACACAGAGGACGCGACCACACCGATCACCGACGATCCACCTGCCGAGGCCGTGCCCGGTCGGGCGGACACCGGATGGCAGGACACGACCGGCGCACGTTCGGAGACCCCACAAGCCACCGACACCGGCGGCCGCTCCGCCGAACGGGGCTCGGCCGAACGGGGCTCGGCCGAACGGGGCTCGGCCGAACGGGGCTCGGCCGAACGGGGCTCGGCCGAACGGGGCTCGGCCGGACCGGGCTCGGCCGGACCGGGCTCGGCCGAACGGGGCTCGGCCGGATCGGGCTCCGGCGAGAGCATCCCGGCCGCCGGGCAGGCGGGGACCGGACGGGATGCCGGCGATGAGACCCCTGATGGCAGTGGCTACGGAGGCGAGGGGTGGCACTCCGAGGTGCTGGCCGGCAGTAGCTGGTTCGCGGACGACCAGGCGGCCGACGGCAGCAAACGAACGGGCAGGAGACGCCGATCCACCGGCCCTCCCCCCGACCACTTCAGTGAGGACCCTGGAGATCGCCCCAGCGACCCGGCTGGGAAGGCGCGACGAACCGGCTGGGAGGACAGGCCCTCCGATCAGGGAGTCGAAGGTTCCGAATGGGAAGGCCGCGGACCCGGCTGGGAGAGCGGCCGTTCCGATCTGGAAGTCGAAGGTTCTGGCTGGGAAGGCCGCCCATCCGGCCCGGACGGCCACCGATCCGACCCGGACGGCCACCGATCCGACCCGGAGGGCCACCGAGCTGACCCGGAGGGCCACCGATCCGACCCGGACGGCAGGCGTTCCGGCCGGAAGGGCCGTCGAGCCGGCCGGGAGGGGCGACGGGCCGGTGAGAAGGGCCGGCGGAGTCGTGGCTGGCTACCCGATGGGCCCGAGGCCGACAGCCCTGCCGGGACCAGCCCCGACGCCGACCCGGAGTCAGTGGCCCGGGCCATCTGCCTCCGTCTCCTCACCATGGCGCCCAAGACCCGAGCCCAGCTCGCCGAGGCCCTCCGCAAACGTGACGTACCGGAAGAAGTCGCCGAGGCGGTGCTCGGCCGGTTCTCCGAGCTGGGTCTGATCAACGATGAGGCGTTCGCGGAGGCCTGGGTCGATTCCCGGCACCACGGCCGCGGCCTGGCCCGCCGCGCCCTGGCCGCGGAGCTGCGCCACCGGGGCGTCGACAACGACACGGTCAAGGAAGCCGTGGAGCGTCTGGACCCTGACCAGGAGGCGGAGACGGCTCGTCGGCTGGTGGACCGCAAGCTCGCCGCCACCCGCTCCCTGGACCCGCAAACCCGCACCCGCCGCCTCGCGGGGATGCTCGCTCGCAAGGGCTACTCGTCAGGCTTGGCCTACCGCGTCATCCGGGAAGCCCTGGAAGAGGAGGGCATCGACCTGGAGGCCGACTTTCCGTAGGGTCCGGCACCAACCTGCAATGACCCGCCCAACCC
>NZ_VCKY01000513.1 GCF_005889735.1 Nonomuraea turkmeniaca | reverse complement strand
ACACCGACACCAAATTCACCAACGACCCATGCCCGACCCCCACACCCTTCGGCACACCCGTCGACCCCGACGTATAAATCACATACGCCAACCCCGCCGGATCCACCCGCACAGATGGCACCGGCGCCACCTCACCACCCACCACCGGATCCAGATCATCGACCGCGATCATCGGCCGCCCGCCCACCGGCAGGCCCTCAACCAGATCCTCCTGGCCGACCAGCGCGGCCACCCGGGCGTCGGCCAGCATGAACGCAACCCGATCCGCCGGGTTGGACGGATCGATCGGCAGATAGGCGGCCCCGGCCTTCCACACACCGACGATCGCGGCGACCATCTCCACACCGCGCGGCAGGCACAACCCCACCACCGACTCCGGCCCCACGCCGATGCCGCGCAGACAATGCGCCAGCTGATTCGCCCGCGCATCCAACTCCGCGTACGTGAGCCGAGACTCCTCACACACCACCGCGACCGCAGTCGGCGTCGCGGCCACCTGCCGCTGGAACAGCTCGACCACTGTCGAGCCGGCCACCGCCGCCGCGGTGTCGTTCCACCCCTCCAGCACCAGATCCCGCTCCCGCCGATCCAGCACCTCCACCTCATGCAGCCGCACATCCGGCGCCGCGGTGACACCCTCCAGCACCCGCACCCACCGCTGAACGATCGCCTCCACCGAACCGACATCGAACAAATCCGCCGACCCGGTCAACGCCCCCCGCAACCCCGCCGGACGACCCTGCTCGTCGAACACCTCCCGGACCACCAAATCCACATCGAACTTCACCGGCACCAACACCGGCCCCTCACCCGCCGACACGCCACCACCCTCAACCCCCGGCAACTCCAGCGCGGCACGCTCGGTGTTCTGCACCGTCACCATCACCTGGAACAACGGATGCCGCGCCAGCGACCGCACCGGCGCCAACTCCTCCACCAACCGCTCGAACGGCACATCCTGATGCGCCAACGCCCCGAGACTCGCCTCCCGCACCCGGGCCAGCACCTGCCGAAACTCCGGATCCCCCGACAAATCCGTACGAATCACCAACGTGTTGACGAAGAACCCGACCAGATCATTCAGCGCCTCATCCGTACGCCCAGCCACCGCCGCACCGATCGGCACATCCGTACCCGCACCCAACCGCGACAGCAGCACCGCGAACGCGGCCTGCACCACCATGAACGCCGTCACACCCTCGGCCCGAGCCAGCTCCACCAACCGCTCATGCACCTCAGCCGACACCCGCACCGGCACCCGATACCCACGATGACCCGCCACCACCGGACGCGACCGATCCGCCGGCAACACCAACTCCTCCGGCGCACCCGCAAGAGCCTGCCGCCAGTACTCCACCTGACTCGACAGCAGACTCCCCGAATCGGACTCCGCACCCAGCAACTCCCGCTGCCACAACGCGTAATCCGCATACTGCACCCGCAACGGCTCCCACACCGGCGCCACACCCCGCACACGAGCCGCATACGCCGTCGACACATCCCGGCCCAACGCCGCCATCGACCAGCCATCACCCGCGATGTGATGCACCACCAGCACCAACACCCGCTCATCCGAACCCGCCGGCTCGAACAGCCACGCCCGGATCGGTATCTCACTGGACAGATCGAACGCATACGCCGTCGCGCGGCCCACGGCCTCGGTCACGTCCTCGGGCTCGATCTGACGCACCTCCAAGCCCCACTCCAGCTCTCCCGCATCGAGAACCCGCTGGTAAGGCTCACCGTCCACAGCCGGGAAGATCGTGCGCAGCGACTCGTGCCGCCCGATGACATCCCGCAGCGCCGCAGCCAACGCCGGCACATCCAACTCGCCGGTCAACCGCACCGTCGTCGGAATGTTGTAAGTCGCACTCGG
>NZ_VCKY01000512.1 GCF_005889735.1 Nonomuraea turkmeniaca | reverse complement strand
GGAACAGGTTGATCTCGCCGACCTCGATGTCGGAGGTCTCTTCCACATACATCAGCGGCTTGAGCACCATGAACAGGGTGTCGTCGTAGCGTTCGAGCTTGGGCCGCTGATGGGTGTGGGCGGCTCGGCCGTGGGCGTGGCGGGCTCGGCGGTCACCGGCGGCGGCGACGTGGCCGGCGGGAGCGCGGTGCCGCTCTCGAGTTCGGGAGGGCCGCCCAGGATGACGAACGCCGACACCACCGCCGCCGCGGTCGCCAGCACCAGCCCGCCGGTCACCGCGAACTTGGTCACGGGCGTGAGTCCGCTGTGGAACATGCTCGTGGTGGCGTCGGGCGCGGCCGGCTGCGCCTTGGGCAGCAGCGCGACGAGCGGCACGGCCAGGATCCCGAGCCCCGTCCGCCCCCGCGACTCCCACTCCTCGCCGTACGCGGCCAGCGCGACGCCCTCCAACTCGGTCAGGAACGCGTCAGCCGACTCCGGCCGCGCGGCCGGGTCCTTGGCCAGGCCGTGCTCCACCAGCGGGCGCAGCGGCTCCTCGACGTCCTCCAGCGGGGGCGGGGCGTGCTGGTGCTGGTAGGCGAGCGCGGCGACGTTCTCGCCGTGGAAGGCCCGGTGCCCGGTCAGGCACTCGAAGAACACCAGCGTCGCGGCGTACACGTCGGTGGCGGGGCTGGCCGGGGCGTCGTCCCACTGCTCCGGCGCCATGTACGTCGGCGTGCCGACCAGCGCGGCCTGCTCACCGAAGCGGGCCGCCACGCCGAAGTCGACCAGCTTGCTGTCGCCCTCCTGGGTGATGAGCACGTTCTCGGGCTTGAAGTCGCGGTGCACCACGCCGCGCCGATGGGCCTCGGCCAGCCCGAGCAGCGCCCCCTTCAGCACCACCAGCGCGGCCTCGGCGCCCGTCCTGCCCTCGTGCTCCAGCAGCCGCCGCAGCGTGACGCCGTCGACGAGCTCCATCACGATGACGGCGTCGTCAGAGGACTCGACGTAGTCCAGCACGCGGGCGGTGTGCGGGCTGTCGATCTCCCGGATGAGGTCGGCCTCGGCCCTGAACCTCTCGACGAACTCCTCGTCGTGGAGCAGTGGCTCCGATAAGTGCTTGATCGCGACCGGGAGGCCGTCGGTCTCGCGTACGGCCAGCATCACCCGGCCCGTCCCACCGTGGCCGAGTTCCCGGATCTCGGTGTAGCCGGGAACGTCCATGGGGGAAGACCTCCTGACCGGACAAAGATCCTTATGTCAGGAAGCTAACCTGAGGTCACACGCCGTGTCGAGCCCTTTCACCAGAGTGACTGCCGCTCTGCCGCAATCGGTATCGTTACTACTACGCATAGTAGTGATCAGGCCGCGGGGCGGGCCGGCCGGGCGGTCAGGTACGCGCGGACATTGCGGGCGGCCTCGCGGCCCGCGCGGTTGGCGCCGATGGTGCTGGCTGACGGCCCGTACCCGACGAGCTGGAGCGCGGGCTCCCTGACGACCTGGGTGCCGTCCACCTTGATGCCGCCGCCCGGCTCTCTGAGCCGCAGGGGTGCGAGGTGGTCGAGTGCGGAGCGGAAGCCGGTGGCCCAGATGATCGTGTCCGCCCGCTGGCGCCGCCCGTCGGCCCAGGCGACGCCGTCCGCGGTGATGCGCTGGAACATCGGGAGCCGGTCCAGCGCGCCCTTCGCCAGCGCCTCGCTGACGACGGGCGTGTAGCCGAGGCCGGTGATGCCGACCACGCTGCCCGGTGGGAGGCCGGCGCGTACCCGCTCCTCGACCAGCGCGACGGCGGCGCGCCTGGCGTCCTCGCCGAAGTCGTCGTCGCGGAAGACGGGCGGGCGCCGCGTCACCCATGTCGTCGCGGCGGCGATCCCGGCGATCTCCGACAGCACGTGCATCGCGGACGCGCCCCCGCCGACCACGACCACCC
>NZ_VCKY01000511.1 GCF_005889735.1 Nonomuraea turkmeniaca | reverse complement strand
GAGCCGGAAGGTGTCCTGCATCCAGCGCAGCCGGTTGACGATCGCCCGGTGGGAGACGCCCACGCCCTTCGGCCGCCCGGTGGATCCCGAGGTGAAGATGACGTAGGCCAGGTTGTCCTCGCGCACCGGTGGCGGAGTGAAGCAACCCCCGGAATGCGCGGCGGTCAGGACGATCTCGGCCCCGGCGTCGGCGAGCATGCCGCGGCGCCGTTCCTCGGGATCGGCAGGATCGAGGGGTAGGTAGGCGCCACCGGCCGCCAGCACCCCGAGGAGCACGACCGGGAGGTCCAGCCCCCGTTCCATGCAGACGCCGACCGCTTGGTCCACCCGCACGTCCAGCCCGGCCGCCACGGCGCGGGCCCGCTCGGCCAGTTCCCGGTAGGTCAGCCGCTCGCCCTCGAAGACCAGCGCCGTCGCGTCCGGTGTCCGCTCTGCCTGCTCGAAGACCAGCTCGTGCAGCATCCCGCCCGGGTGGGCGCGCGTGGTGGAGTTCCAGAGCGCGAGCAGAGCCGCGTCCTGCGGCGAGATACCAGTATTTCCTGACAATGCGCGGAGGTAGTGATCCCGGATCGCCGCGATCTGGTCGGTGGGGAACTGCGTGGTGTCGTAGGAGATGGTCAGCGTCAGTCCCTGGCCGGGCGTCCGGACGAAGGCCGCGCTGAAGGCGAAGTCGGTCTGCTCGAAGAAGTCCTGGCCCTCGATGGGCGTGGTGGCGCCGCCGTGCACGTGGAAGTCGCGGAAGTCCACGTGCGTGTCCAGCAGGCGCGCGCGACCGCTGGCCCGCTGGATCTCGAAGAGCGGGAAGTGCCGGTACGGCAGCGCCGCCACCTCCGCCTGGAAAACCCGCTGGACCAGTCCGGGAGCGTCGGCGCGCACGCGCAGCGGGACGGTGTTGAGGAACAGGCCGAGCACCTCGTCGCCCGCCTCGCTCTCCGGGCGGCTGTGCGTGAGCATCCCCGTGAGGACGTCCGGGTCACCGGTCAGCAGCGCCATGACGCGCACGTGCGCCGCGAGCAGCACCGAGCGCAGGGGCACCCGGGCGGCGGCCGCCTCATCGGCCAGCGCTTCCGCCAGGTCGTCGGGGAGCGCCGTGGCGAGGACCTCCACCTTGCGCGGTCCGCCGGTGGGGTAGCCGGGCATCCGGGGCAGCCGGCCCTCCGGTGCCCCGGCGATCGCCTCCCGCCAGAACTCCGCCGCCTCCGGACGGGCGAGCACGGCCTTCTCGGCAGCCACCAGGTCGCGGAAGCGCGCCCCCGGCGGTTCCACCGGCAGCCCCGGTGTCGCATAGCGCGCCAACAGCTCGCTGACCAGCCTCGCGACGCTCCACCCGTCGAGGATCGCGTGGTGGAAGTAGACGGTCAGCGCGAACCTGCCGGCTTCGGACCGCACGTGGACGCGGAGCAGGGGAGCCTGCGTCCAGTCGAACGGCCCGTACTCCGGCTCGCCGTCGGAAACGGTCAGCGGGATTTCCGCGCGGTCGTGCACGAGCTGGACGGGCTCGCTGAACCCGGTCAGGTCGAAGGAGGTCCGCAGGACCTCGTGCCGCGCCGACAGCTCCTCCAGCGCCCTGACCAGCGCCGCCTCATCGAACGTGCCGCGCAGCGTGAACGTGGTGTGGTCATGGAAGGTCACGCCGTCCAGCTCGCTGTGGTACAGCATCCCGGCCTGGAGGGTGCTGAGCGGGTAGGCGTCGATGATCATCGCGTGAGCCTCTCTCTGTCCGCCGGGCTGAGCAGGTCGAAAGCTCCCGCCGTGGGCTCCGGTACGGCCTGCCGCGGCCGCAGGACGGTGGCCAGTTCAGCGACCGCCTGATGGGTGAACAGGTGCTGCAGTTCCACGTCGTAGCCCATGGCGCGCAGGCGGGCCACGACCTTGAGGCTGCTGATCGAGTCGCCGCCCATGGCGAAGAAGGTGTCGTTCCTGCCGACCCGTTCGAGGCCGAGAACCTCCTGCCAGACC
>NZ_VCKY01000510.1 GCF_005889735.1 Nonomuraea turkmeniaca | reverse complement strand
GGTGGCGGGCGGGGCCGGATCGCAGCACCCGCCAGTAGACCTGCTCGTAGGCCGCCGCCATGGTCTCGGCGCTGAAGCACTGCTCCACGTGCTTCCTGCACGCGTGCGGGTCGATCCGCTCGATCCCCTGGATCGCCTCGGGCAACTGCTCGGCGGTCTGCAGGACGTAACCCGTGCGACCGTCGGCGACGACCTCCGGCACCGCGCCCCTGCCGATCGCCACGACGGGGGTGCCGCAGGCCATAGCCTCGATGAGCACCATCCCGAAGGGCTCTTCCCATTGGATGGGAAAGAGCAGGCAGCGGGCGGCGGCGAGCAGCTCGCGTTTGCGGCCGGCGTCGGCCTCGCCGATGTAGGTGGCGTCAGGGCCGAGCCGGGGCCGGACGTAGGTGTCGAAGCAGGCGTGTTCGGTGGGTTCGGTGAGCTTGCCGGCGAGGATGATGCGGCGGCCGGCCGCTCGCGCGGCGTCGATGGCGAGATGGGCGCCCTTGCACGGGTGGAACCTGCCCAGCCACAACACCCACTCCTCCTTCTCGGGCTGGAAGGGGTAGGTGTCGACGTCGAGGGCGTTGTGCACGGTGGCGACCCAGTCGAGGCCGGGCGCGTGCCGCCGCTGCGCGTCGGAGATGGCCACCAGGGAGATGTCGGCGCCCAGCTCCCGGTAGCACTCCCCCAGTTCGCCGTCCGCCGGGCCGTGGCAGGTGACGACCGTCGGCACGGCGCGGCCGGCCGCGGTCAGCGGGCCGGCCAGCGAGTGGTCGTGCACGATGTCGGCGTCCAGCCCGGTGAGCAGACGCCGGGCGCGGGCGGCGTGCAGCAGCTCGGGCAGCGGGTCGCCGATCCGCTCGGACGGGGGCCGGGAGTACGTGGGCAGGAACCGCGCCGGGACCGAGGTCCGGCCGGCACCGATCAGGGTCACCCGATGGCCGCGCCGGTCCAGCCCGCCGATCAGGCTGGCCAGCATCTCCTCGATGCCGCCGTACGCCCGGGGCGGCACCTCCTCCCAGGGCGGGGCGATCATGGCGATGTGCAGCCGGCCACCCGGCCGCGCGTCCGGTTCGACCGTCTCCAGGTTCCCGTCGGTGGCGGTCATGGTGTGGCCAGCCCGTAGGTGCGGTCGGCCACGGTGGAGCGGTAGGCGTCGCTGACCGGCCGTCGGGGCTCGGTGAGCAGCTCGATGCCCTCCGGCAGTCCCGACACCACGGGCGTCCGCCCGTCGTCACGGACGCCGACGGTGATCCGGGCGCCGGCCACGGGCAGGTCCGTGATCTCCAGCGCGCCGAACCCGTCCGGCAGCGCCGGCACGAGCCAGATCTTCCCGTACGGCACCCAAGGGTCGAGCCGCAGCAGCGTGCGCAGCAGGTGGATGGGGGCGGCCGCCGCCCACGCCTGCGGCGAGCAGGAGGTCGGGTACGGGATGGGCTCCCGGAACTCCGCCTGGTCGAAGCCGCAGAACAGCTCCGGCAACCGGCCGCCGAACGCCTGCCCGGCGGCCAGCAGCCCGATCGCGATGCGCTGGGCCTCCTCGACGAAGCCGTAGCGCATCAGCCCGGCCGCGATGATGGCGTTGTCGTGCGGCCACACCGAGCCGTTGTGGTAGCTCATCGGGTTGTAGGCCCCCATGGACGAGGCCAGGGTGCGTACCCCGTAGCCGGTGAACATCTCCGGCGACAGCAGGTGGGCCGCCACGGAGGCCGCCTTGTCCTCATCGACGATGCCGCTCCACAGGCAGTGGCCCATGTTGGAGCCGAGGCCGTCGATGGGCCGGCCCCCGCCGTCCAGGCCCATCGCGTAATAGCCGGGGCCGGGCAGCCAGAAGCGCTCGTTGAAGGTCTGCCTGACCTCCATGGCGCGTCGCACGCAGCGCCGCTCCGTCGCGTCGTCGCCCTGCTCATGCGCGAAGTGGGCGCGGGCGAGGTAGGCGGCGTAGACGTACCCCTGCGCTTCGGCGAGGGCGATGGG